>DASWOP010000028.1:0-8530 GCA_036404255.1 Acidobacteriaceae bacterium
CACCACCAACCGCGAAGGCTACCGCCAGTACCACTCCGATCCACACCAATGCCGTGACTGCCCGGTGCGGCATAAGTGCACCGAGAGCGCGAATCGGACGAAGGTGGTGACGCGGCATGTGTGGGAGGACAGCCGCGAGCGCATCGATCAGCACCGGCTCAGCCGCATCGGCAAGCGCATCTACAAACGCAGGAAAGAGACCGTGGAACGCAGCTTCGCCGACGCCAAACAACTGCACGGACACCGCTATGCCAGGATGCGCGGCCTGTGCAAAGTGCAACAACAGTGCCTGCTCGCCGCCACCGCGCAGAACATCAAGAAAATCGCGCTGATGCTGAGTCGAACAGGGCCAAATACGCCACTGACGACCTTGCTGGCGCTCCTGGACGCCTACATCGAGCAACTCAAGCAATACCAGAAACTCAACCCGGCTTCTTCAGCTGACGCTTGAATCCACCAACCAAAAACAAACCCCACCAAAAATGATGGGGTTCGTCAACAGTCTGTAAACGCGTAAATCCTGAGGATTTACGCGTTTTTCATTGCGTCAATATAAAGAATTAATATGCGCTGTATAAAAACGTAGAACAACAAGTAAAGTCCCTGCTTTGCTCTTGACTCTGCCACCCAACTACCGGAACCTAGATATATCAAAAATAACTATTGCCTGTGCCGAAGGGGTTCGCCCTTACCGGCATCGCTACCTTTAGTACACAGAGCAATAACAGTTCCCAAACTAATAACTCACACCTTTGAGGCCAGCATAAATGACAGCTTCACGCTCTGTTTTCCAAAAACTACTCTGTTGTATCGTGGCTCTGCTCGCGTTGGCGTGTATGCCAGCGGTGGCGCAGACAGTTGCCACCGGCACTATCTCCGGTGTTGTAACCGATTCTTCAGGCGCTGCGATCTCCGGTGCAACCGTGACGATCAAGAACTCGGATACAGGTTTCCTGCGCACCCTAACGACAACATCCGATGGCAGTTTCACCGTGCCATTCCTGCAGTCCGGGCACTATGAAGTTATCGCCGCTGCAACAAACTTCGGCACGCTGGACCACAAGAGCCTGACGCTGACCGTCGGCCAGGTACTGACGGTGAATTCGGCTCTGGCAGCAGCGTCAGTGTCAACCGAAGTTGTCGTTACCAGTGAATCGCCACTGCTGGACACGCAGAAGACAGAGACTTCACAGACGATCACGCAATCGTATGTTACGAATCTTCCGGTCAACGGCCGCCGCTGGGATAATTTTGTTTTGCTGACACCGAACGTGGCCCCTGACGGCACAAGCGGCCTGGTCAGCTATCGCGGTATCTCCGGTCTCTACAACGCAAATCTGATCGATGGCGTGAGCAATCAGCAGGCGCTCTTCAATGAAGCTCGCGGACGTTCCACCGGAGCACCCTACGTCTTTTCGCAGGACTCCATCAAGGAGTTTGAATCCTCCGTCTCCGGCTACTCTGCCCAGTTTGGCCAAGCCGCCGGCGGCCAGGTAAACGCCATCACGAAATCCGGAACGAATGCGATTCATGGCGATCTCTTCTATTACCTCCGCTACCCCTCACTCAATGCGCTCGATCCGTACAGCAAATGGCAGGCAAGGTACAACAATGGCGGCAATGCTACGCTCAAGGCTGCGCTGTTGACGCAGTTGACGCATCAGCAGCATCAGTTCGGCGGCAGCATAGGCGGTCCCGTCATCAAGGACAAGCTCTTCTATTTCTTCACCTATGACGGCTTCCGCAAGGTCACACCAATCCAGTACGTTTCCAGCACGAGCGGCTCGACGCTGTTGGGATTTGCAGCTGCGACGGCAACCTGCCCCGCTCCGCTGACCTTTGACGAATGTGGATCGGCAGCGAAGTTCCTGGTCAGCGAAACCACCGGAACATTTCCACGCAACATCAAGCAGGACATCTTCTTCCCCAAGCTCGACTATCAACTCAATGGCAAAAACCACCTGAGTGTCAGCTTTCTCTGGCAGAACTTCCACGAGCCAAACGGATATAGCTCCGGCCCCGTCGTCACGAATGGCGGCATCCAGCAGAATGCAAACTCGGACTTTCACGAGCGTTTTCTGGTTGCGGCATGGGACAGTGTGTTGAGCAGCTCGACTGCCAACTCACTGCGCTTCCAATGGTCGCGGGACCTGGAGACGAACTATACAACTGCCCCTGGCCCGAGCGTGACCCTCGGTAGCGGACTGATCGGCAGCTATGGCGAGAGCCTGGCGGTACCGCGCTACGCTGAACCGGACGAGCACCGCTGGCAAATCTTTGATGTGATTTCACGGACCCAAGGCAAGCACAGCCTGAAGGCAGGCGTGGATCTGAACTTCATCCACGAGATCATGATCAACCTCTTCCAGGGCAACGCCAACTATACCTATAACCTCACAGGCAGCACGGCAGCAACGGACTTCGCCGCATGGGTGCAGGACGTATATGGCGTAAACGGCGGACAACACTACTCCGCCTTCACGCAGGCGATCGATCCGATCACGGGGAATGGTACTGATAACTTCTGGACCAAGAACCTCGCCGGTTTCGCTGAAGACACGTGGAAGGCGCTTCCCTCTCTGACCTTCAACATTGGCTTGCGCTACGATCTGCAACTCGTCCCTCAGCCTACCCATCCGTACACGGTCCGGGCCGATGGCACGCCGACAGCAATTGGAGCAGCTTTCACCTCAAAGATTCCAATCAACTACCGCATGTTCCAGCCGCGTGTGGGCTTTGCCTATAACCCCTTCCCGGGGACAGTGCTGCGCGGATCGTACGGCATGTTCTACGGTCTGGTTCCAATGAGCACGTATTACAACGTCCGCGTAGAGAACGGCTATTACCAGCGCGTCTATAGCTACTCTCCTACATCAGGCGTCTACCCGACCGGTGCACCGGCCAGCATGGCTACACTCTCAGCGCCGACGGGGCCGCCGGTCAGTTCGCCCTTCACCTGCACCACTGGAAATGGCGGAGGTGGCTGCCTGATACAGCCCGCCACTCCGGGCGTGGATGCTGCCGGTCTTGCTGGCGCTCCTCCGCTGGCTCCGCATGGCATGAGTCCTAACTTTACCCAGCCCTATACGCATTCGTGGGATCTCTCGGTTGAGCAGGTTCTTCCCTTCAAAACAACCCTGTCGATCGGTTATGTTGGAACACGCGGAATGCGCCTCCCATACTCCATCGACGTGAATCAGCCAACGTATACGGGCGCAACCCGTACCTACCAGGAGGTTAGTTCCACCGGCGCTCCTGTAGGCTCGCCAGTAACCGTTCCCTACTATCCGTGCCCCGGAGCATCGCCGTTGACCAACTGCGCCTCTCAGCGTCCTACGCCCGATACTGGCTTCTCGGTGGTTTATGCCGGATTGAACACCTGGTATAACTCGATGGCGGTCTCGTTGAAGACGCAGTCACTCCATGGCTTCCAGGGACTTTTCAATTACACGTGGGCGCATACCTCTGATCTCGGTCAAACCTCAGGTGGTGCATCTGCCGCGAACAGCGGCGGCGGCGCCTTCTTTGGGACAGACGTCATTCTGGATCCGTTCAACATCAAAGAGAAGTATGCCAACCCCGCGATCAATATGACGCGTGAGGCGGCGCGCTCCGATCTGGATATGCGCGGACGCTTCATCGGCAGCCTGGTCTATACCTCCAAAACGCACTTCGGTCACTACGTAGATTATGCGGCGAGCGGCTGGACACTGGCGGGTACTTATACCGCGCAGACCGGCGTTCCGGAGACGAAGTTCGTTACCAATTCACCCGGAGCCTGCACAATCGCAGTCTGCGCCGGCGGTGCGTCGCTCGCACCGATGGATGGTGGCGCAACGGGCGGAGCGGACAATACCAATAACACGGTAGGCAGCGTAACCGCACGTGCTCCCCAGACGAAGCGCAACGGCTTCCCTGGGCCAGGCGTGCATAACCTGGATATGCGCATCTCTCGTGACTTCGGCATCTACCACGATGTGAAGCTACAGTTCCTGGCGGAGGCATTCAACCTCGTCAATCACCGCAACGGTCTTGGCATCAGTACCTCGGCCTATACGTTTGCCAACCCCGGCGCGACTGGTTGCCCCGCGTCTTCGCTTTATACCTGCCTGGTACCGAACACGTCAGCGACGCCATTCGGCACGATCAACAACACATCGGGCACGCTCTATGGTGCTCGCCAGTTGCAGGTTGCCGCGAAGCTGTTCTTCTAACCCAAGGCGCACAACGCGCTCTGCACACCAAAGGCGGTCCCGGTAAAAACCGGGGCCGCCTTTTTTCTTGTGCCGCGATTTTTTCTGAGACACTACGATGCTCCGCGAGTCCAAAGATTGGTTCAAAAATTATGGCTTCTGCGAGGAGCGTACTCATGCTGCGATGGATGAAAGAGAATGGCGTATTGCCGGTCGGGCTGGCAATGTCAATTGGATTGGGAATCGGATGGTGGGCACACAGCGGCGTGACGGCTCACGCGGCTCCGGCTTCGAGCTCGCCACCAGCACAGTTTCAACTAAGCGGCGACGGCTCCAAACTTTCGCTCTACTATCCGAACGAACGTATGGTGTTTGTCTATCCGGCACAATCGGGCTCCGAGCATGTTTATTGCTCGTACTCTTTCCGCATCAATGCGGAAGGCGGGCCGGTCGATCGGGAGAACTGCCCGATGGGGAAACTTTACTGATTGGGAGAGGGAGAAATGGTGCGCCCGAGAGGATTCGAACCTCTGGCCTACAGCTTCGGAGGCTGCCGCTCTATCCAGCTGAGCTACGGGCGCACGTTGTAAATCAATGACATATCCCATCCTGCATTCCTCACAATCCCCAGTCTGAATGGGGACTACATGTGACGAAAGGCAGAGACAGGCCTAGGGCAATCATACCAGAGGGGATCGATCCGGAAGGCCAGGATGACGTGTGGGAGTGGAGCTGCCGCATTCACGGGAAGATGACAGGAGATGTTCAAGGGAGCCGTTAGCTCTTTGCGTGCTACCGGCTCGAAAGCAGATCCAACGCTGCCGTCGTCATGGAGAAGACCCCGGTCTGGATTGTCTTTTCTGGCGCCGGGGCAAAGAAGGGCGAGTGCGCGGATGGCAACGGTATACCCGTCTTCCGGCTCTCGGCCATCTGCTCCGGCGTGACCGTGCCGAGCCAATAGAGAACACTTGGAATTTTTCCATCCAGATTCAGAATGCCGAAGTCATCACTCGCCATGATAGGCGGGCTCTCAATCACATTGCCGCGCCCCAGTGAGCGCAGGAAGAGATCGTTCAACCGCTGGGAAAGTGCCAGGTCGTTGTAGGTCACCGGCGTCGACTCCTGCTCAACTACGGTCACGATCGGCATGCGATCTGCCGGAACGCCAGCCGCATAGGCAATTCCATCAGCCGTTCGTTTGATGCCCGCAAGGATCGTCTGCCGTATCGTTTCGTCGTAGCTGCGCGTCGTCAATTCCATTTTTACTTCGTCGGGAATGATGTTGCGCTTTGTGCCGCCGTGGATGTCTCCCACCGTCACTACCGCGGGCTTTTGCGGCGGGATCTGCCGGCTTACCAGCGTCTGCAGCGCGATGATGAACTCCGCGGCCATCACTACCGGGTCCTTGCCGCGCTCGGGAGATGAGCCATGGGCACCGACGCCTCGCATGATGACATCGATAGATGTTGAGCTGGCCAATGCAGCGCCCGGAACAACGCTTACCTGTCCGGCAATGAAGTTGCTCGTGTCATGGAGGCCGATGACGTAGTCTGGCCGGCCGAAACGTTCATACAATCCGTCAGCCAGCATCGCCTTTGCACCGTCGATCGTCTCTTCCGAAGGCTGACCAATTACAAGCAGTGTCCCCTTCCATTGCGCTTTCAACGCGGCCATAGCCTGTGCGGTGCCGATGGCCGTGGCGATGTGGATGTCGTGCCCACAGGCATGCATTACACCAACGTCCTGATTTGACTTGTTTCGAACATGGACGATACTGGCATATGGCAGTCCGGTCTGTTCGACGACCGGCAGCGCATCCAGTTCCGTGCGGATGAGCAGAGTCTTGCCCGGACCGTTTTTTAGAACACCTACAACGCCGAAGGCCTGGACGCCATCTGGATATCGGCCTACGTGCTCAGTTACCGCGAATCCAGCAGCACGCAACTGCGCCGCGAACAGGCTCGACGTCTTCTCCTCATGATGGGAGAGCTCCGGCTGCTGATGCAGTTGTTTGTATTGCTGAACGAGAGCCGGAAGCTCCTGCATGACCTGTGACTCCACCGTCTGAGCGGCAGCTACGCCGCCCAAGCCAGCGAGGCAGATCAGACTGGGAATTAATGATCGCAAAATAATCCTTCTCGGATTTCGGTTAGAGCTCTTCGAGCACCATCTCCACAAACTCTGCCGTCTTCCCATCCGCCAAGCCAAGATCGGTCAGGTGCGGGAATGGATTACACGCCAGAGACATGCCTTCGAGTGTGCGGAATATCCAGTACGGCAGCTTCCACTCCGCTACTTCACCCGCCGCGGCACGCACTGCCGCAAATACTTTTGCGACCGCCTCAGGAGGCTCTTCAGAGATCATTCCCGCGACAGGAAATGCTGCGATGGATAGGATCTTGCCGTCCTGGGCGACGGCGATTCCACCGCCGGAGGCAATCAATGCATTCGCAGCAACTGCCATATCCCGCGGGTTGCCGCCAATCACAAAGAGATTGTGCGAGTCATGAATATAGGTGGTTGCGATCGCACCCTTTAGCTGTCGCAATCCCTCCTGCAGCGCCACTTGCGGCAAAGCAGAGTGCTTGCCGTGACGATGCTGCATGTAGATCAGGTTCAGTTCCCCACCTTCTGGCAGCATGGCGTAGCCATCGTGAACATCGACGGTGGCCTCGCTCCATTCGGAGAAGCGCACGCCTTTAATCGTCTTGAAGCGAATACGCCCATTCTGTGTTCCCTTCTTGACCAGACGAAAATCTTCCTCGGTGCGCGGCTCAAGTTTCATGCTGCCGGCAGGCGTGGGCACATTCGGTGGCTGAATCGGAACTATCATCCGACCATTCCGTGCGGCCAACTGGCCGGAAACATATACCTCGGTAATCGTCATCGCTTCCAGGTCCGCCAGAATGACGATGTCCGCGATTCGCCCCGCACAGACGGCACCGAGATCATCGCGGCGAAGATGCAGTGCAGCGTTGAAGGTCGCAAAACGAATTGCGTCCACGGGCTTCATCCCATAACGAATGAAGCGGCGGACTACATCGACCATGCCGCCCTTTTCCACCAGGACGTCGGGCGGTACATCGTCCGTGCAGAGCATAATCTGCGAAGAGACGAACGGCAGCGTAGCCAAGGCTTCTACCACCGGAGGCATCACATAGTCATGTGAGCCACGCAGTTCAATCGCCAATCCAGCGCGTAGCTTCTCCAACAGATCTTCGCCCGAAGTAATCTCGTGGTCTGCCATGACACCGGCGGCCACATATCCCTGCAGCCGCTGACCAGTGAGTCCGCGACCATGACCTTCCAGCAGTTTGCCTGCAGCACGGCCTTCCTCCGCAATCGCTACCATGCGCGGAGACTCCGCGAGTACGCCGTTCATATCCATCATCTCGGCAACGCCGATCACTTCCGGCCACGAAAGCATTTCGTGCATCTCTTCACGCCCGAAGGATGAGCCTGACGATTCGATGGCAGGAGCAGAAGGTACGGACGAGGAGGCCTGGCACAGACAGCGTAAAGGGAGATTACGGCTCGCATCGACCGCATAGCGTACGCCAGCTACGCCCATTACATTCGCCAGTTCATGCGGATCCCAGAAGACAGTGGTGGTTCCCTGCGGCACTACAGTTGCCGCAAAGTGGTGCGGCAGCATGTGCGAGCTTTCCAGATGCACATGCGTATCAATCAGGCCGGGGATGATAAACCGACCATCCAGCTGATGAATTTCCGCAGCATCTGTCCGGCTGCCCCGGGGATGGACACTCGCGATCATCGCGCCAGTCAGGCCCACATCTGCCTCGCGGATCTCGCCGGTGATTACATCCACCAATCGCCCTCCCATCAGAAGTACGTCAAAGGGAAGCTTGCCCTGTGCGGAGCGCACGGCGTGGCTCCGCGTCACAGCGTCAATGCCCGGTTGCCACTTGATATCTGCCATAATCTCTTCTCTTGCTTTCTCTTTTCAATGAAAACAATGCACCCATCAATGCATAGCTACTACATCGACAGCCGCTCCGGGTTATCGCGCGAGCCGCTCCATCATCAACTGGAAGAAGCGCTCTGGACGGACATCTACCGCGACTCTTGCGTTCGGTCGAAACTCTGCGGCGCTTGCAGGCGGAGTCTCCTGCCCAAGCAGTGGAGCGGAGATGCGCATTGGCGTCTTTCTGTATGCAATGCTCTCCCCGGCTGTAAATTCGCCGCTTGTCTCGATACGAATATAGTCGTCTTCCAAAGTCAACATCTGCGGATCTAACAGATAGGCCAGCGCCAGAGCATCATGCATATGGAATTCGCGCTTATGTGTCCGCTTCTCGGCGGAATCCAGAACATGG
>DASWOP010000029.1:0-9121 GCA_036404255.1 Acidobacteriaceae bacterium
CCCGGCTCGTCATCCTTCGCCTTCACCAGCACCTGCTCCACGCGAATGCGCCCCTCCGCATCGCGCACCAGGGCGTGATGTTTGTGGTGGGAGAGCGTTGTGCCGTCCGGCAGCTTCTGCACCGTGCGCGACACCCGCGTCGCCGTATACGGCTCCCCCACGATGGTCGGCTCCATCATCAGATTCAGTACCGGCCCCATCAGCGACCCCAGCATATTGCCCAGCGCCGTTCCCGGTGCGCTGCTCTGCGCCGCCGCAGGCAGCGCCGCCAACAATACCGCACCCACCACCAGCCCTAGTCGCCGCATGATTCCTCCGATTGCCATTCGACGCAAGTATCCTGCGCTACCCACTCATGGTCAAGTAAAGAAACAAAGACTCAGCACGGATTTCACGGGAAAATCGGGATTACACGGATTAAAGACAAAAGCGAATCCATTATTAAAACGCTTGATCCGCTTTGATCCGTTCTTTCCGTGTAATCCGTGCTGAGGCTTTCGTCTTATCCCGCTGCCAGCGTCCGCAGCACGCTCACATTCCGCTGCTCGTCGCCCGGAGCATCCACCGGCGTCTCCGCAATAAACGCGCAGTGCGCCCAGCGCGCATCGTGCAGCAGCCGGCGAAACGTCTGCGCACCCATCGTTCCTTCGCCGATGTGCTGATGCCGGTCCAGCTTTGATCCGCGCTCCGCCTTGGCGTCGTTGCAGTGCCACACGCGCACATCGTCAAAGCCGATTGTGCTCTCGATCAGTTGCATCGTCTCCGCATAGCCCGCCTCGCTCACCAGATCGTAGCCAGCCACGTGAACGTGGCATGTATCCAGGCAAACGCCCACCGGCGCACACGTCTTCAGCCGCGCCACCATCTCCGCCACCTGCTCAAAGCTGCCGCCCAGCGAGAACTCCGCGCCCGCCGTGTTCTCAATCAGGATTTTGAAATCCGTTCCCTGCCACACCAGTCCCGCAATCGCCTCTTCAATCGACCGCGCCGCGAGCGTGATGCCCTCATCGCGCGTCATCCCGCGCCAGCTCCCCGGATGCAGCACAAGAAACTCCGCGCCCAGCGCCAGCGCGCGCTCCACTTCGCCGCGGAAGGCAGCGACCGAGTTGCGCCGTACCTCTTCGCTCTGCGCGCATACATTGATCAAATAGCTTGCGTGGATGCACAGCGGCCCCACATTATGTTCCGCCCGCGCAGCCTTCATCTTCGCCGCATCCTCCGGCTTCACCGGGTTCGCCTTCCACATGCGCGGACTCGCGGAAAATATCTGAAACGTGTTCGCCCCGCACTCTACCGCGCGCTCCACCGCCTTCCAGCATCCGCCCGCCGTCGAGAGATGTACTCCAATCCGTTTCCGCGCCTTCTTGTTCGTGATCTCTGCCATGCTCCAATGCTATCGGATGGAAGCTCGCGTATCCCAGGCCGCACTTCAATCCGAAGACCGAAGCTATAAAACTTCAGCACGGATTGGACGGAAAAAACGGATCAATGCGGATTTAGAACTGCTTAAGTATTTAATTCTTATTGCTCTAATCCGTTCTTATCCGTTTTTTCCGTCCAATCCGTGCTGAAGTTTTTCCTTTCATCCGTGCTGAGTCTTGCCGGGAACCGAAGAATGATCACGCCATCTTTCCTCCACAAGCGCATAATGAAGCGTTCCCCAACTTTTGTTCCGAGGTCTTCCATGCCGCAACCGCAGAACTTCAAAAACCACGGGCGCAACCGCCCCTTGTATCACTTCGTCATCGTTCCCTTGCTCCTGCTGAACCTGGCCTTTGCCATCACCATCGCCGTCCGCCACTACCAGGCACACAGCCACATCGTCCTCTGGTGGATCGTCCTCGCCATCGCCTTAATCCTGATCACCATTGATTACCGTGGCTCCGCGCTCGGCGCACAAGACCGCCTCATCCGGCTGGAAGAGCGCCTCCGCCTCACCGCCCTCGGCGTTCCTCACGCGACGATTGAAGCCCTCACCGTCCGCCAGATCGTCGGCCTCCGCTTCGCCTCAGACGCCGAGCTTCCAGCCCTGGCCGAGCGTGCCGTCCGCGAACACCTGACCGAGAAGCAGATCAAAGCCAGCATCGAAAACTGGCGTCCCGACTACCTCCGCATCTGACGGCGCAAGCCATCGCAGCACAAATGTCCGTGGCTATCCGTAGCTATCCGTGGCTATCCGTGTAGCCCGTCATGTTCACCGTCTTGGGCCCGTGAAACGCGCATACGCTCACACGGGCTCCCAGACGCTCTAATTTTCCAGCGAGGGCCCGCACGCATCGGCCCAAGACATAGAAAACAAAATACTTGCAAGTGCAAGGGCTCGCCCAAAAAGCATGTGATCCCGCTCACATCCGATCCTCATAGTGCGTGTCTACTCTTGCAGCCGAAATGGTGATTCTGATCGACGCTCGATAGAGACCGAGAGATACACCCACAAATTTCAGCGGATGTGTTTTCTCGTCAATACGGAGGAAACGACATGCAAGTCACAGCGCCTGGAACAGCAGAGATCGCAGCCCGGAAGGCTGCACCCGTTACAACCCAATACGTCTACTTCTTCGGCGGCGGCGCCGCTGAAGGCAACGGCAAAATGAAGGATGTTCTCGGCGGCAAAGGCGCCGGCCTCGCCGAGATGACCAACATCGGCCTCCCCGTCCCTCCCGGCTTCACCATTCAGACCGAAGCCTGTCGCGAATTCATGCGCGGCACCGTCAACGAAGCCGTCACCGACCAGATGCTATTCGCTCTGCATCGCCTGGAAACGCTGCAGGGACAGCAGTTCGGCGCAGGAGACAATCCCCTCCTGGTCTCCGTCCGCTCCGGCGCAAAGTTCTCCATGCCCGGCATGATGGACACCATTCTCGACCTCGGCCTCAACGATGTCTCCGTTGTCTCGCTCGCCGATAAAACCGGCAACCCGCGCTTCGCCTACGACTCCTACCGCCGCCTCATCCAGATGTTCGGCGACGTCGTACTTGGTATTCCCAAAGCAGAGTTCGAGCAGATCTTCGACGGTGTAAAGCACACCGCCGGAGCAAGCCTGGATACGGAACTAAACGCAGAACAACTACAGACAGTCATTGCAGGCTACAAGATCCTGATCCAGAAGCGAACTGGCGCGGATTTCCCGCAAGACCCCTATAAGCAGCTCGTGATGGTTCGCGACGCTGTATTCGCCTCGTGGAATAACGACCGCGCCAAGGCCTACCGCCGCATCAACAAGATCGACGACTGGCTGGGCACCGCCGTCAACGTGCAGTCCATGGTCTTCGGTAACCTGAGCGACAACAGCGGCACCGGCGTGGGCTTCACCCGCAATCCGGCCACCGGGGCAAAGGAGTTTTACGGCGAGTTTCTGCTCAACGCGCAGGGCGAAGATGTCGTCTCCGGCATCCGCACGCCCGTGCCCATCAGCGAGTTGCAGCACGTCATGCCCGAGGTCTACGAACAGCTGCGCACCATTACCACCAATATGGAGAAGCACTACCGTGACCTGCAGGACTTCGAGTTCACCATCCAGGAAGGCAAGCTCTACATGCTGCAGACGCGCAATGGCAAGCGCACCGGCATGGCCGCCGTGCGCATCGCGCTCGACCTGATCCACGAAGGCCTGATCACCATCGACGAAGCCGTGATGCGTGTGGAGCCCAACCAGCTCTACGACTTCCTTGTCCCGCGGCTGGATGAGAGCGGCGGCAACCTGACCGTTCTTGGCAAAGGACTGCCCGCCTCGCCCGGTGCCGCCGTCGGGCAGATCGTCTTCTCCGCGGAAGACGCTGTGCATTACCACGACGAAGGCCGCATGAAGTCCGTCATCCTGGTGCGCCGCGAGACCACGCCGGAGGACATCAGCGGTATGGAAGTCGCCGCCGGCATCCTGACCTCGCGCGGCGGCATGACCTCGCACGCCGCCGTCGTCACCCGCGGCATGGGCAAGTGCTGCGTCAGCGGCGCAGGCGCCTTCCAGGTCGAAGAGGAGGACAAGGAGATGCACGTCGCCGGCAAGGTCTTCCACGAGGGAGACTGGATCTCGCTGGACGGCACCACCGGACGCGTTATCGAGGGCAAAGTCCCCCTGATCCCCGCCACACCCGACGACCCCATCCTCGTGGAGTTCATGCACCACGTTGACAGCCGCCGCCACCTGCGCGTCCGCGCCAATGCGGACATTCCGCGCGATGCGCTGCAGGCGAAACTCTTCGGCGCGGAAGGTATTGGCCTCTGCCGCACGGAGCATATGTTCTTTGACTCCGACCGGCTGCCATTCATGCAGGCCATGATCATGGCGCGCACGGAAAAAGACCGCCGCACCGCGCTCTTCAGCCTGCTACCGATGCAGCGCGAAGATTTCATCGGGCTCTTCCAGGCGATGGGCGATCTGCCCGTCAACATCCGACTGCTCGATCCGCCGCTGCACGAGTTTCTGCCCAAGCAGACCGACCTGATGGTGCAAATTACGCGGTTGGAAGATACAGATCCAAACTCGCCGCAACTCGATGAACTGCGCATTACGCTGCAACGCGTGGAAGAGCTGCACGAGACTAACCCCATGCTCGGCCTGCGCGGATGCCGCCTCGGCATCGCCTTCCCCGAGATCACGGAGATGCAGGCGCGCGCCATCTTTGAAGCAGCAGTGACTGTGAAGAAGGCCGGGATCAGCCCGCACCTGGAGATCATGGTCCCGCTGACCTGCGGACTGGAGGAGATGAAGAACCAGGCAGACATTATTCGCCGCGTTGCCAAAGAGGTCTTCGAGCGCGATGGCCTGACTGTGGACTATATGGTCGGCACCATGATCGAGCTTCCGCGTGCTGCCCTGATGGCGGACCAGATCGCGAAGGAGGCCGAGTTCTTCAGCTTCGGCACCAACGATCTGACGCAAACAACCTATGGCATCTCGCGCGACGACGTGAACCAGTTCCTGCCGATGTATCTGAAGCAGGGCATCTTCAAGCAGGACCCCTTTGCCGTGCTCGACCAGCAGGGTGTGGGCCAACTGATGAAGATCGCCACGGAGCGCGGCCATGCCACCCGCCCCGGCCTGAAGGTGGGCATCTGCGGCGAACACGGCGGCGAACCCGAGTCCGTGAAATTCTGCCACAACCTGCACGTCAACTACGTCTCCTGCTCGCCCTACCGGCTGCTGACCGCCCGGCTCTCTGCCGCGCAGGCAGCGCTGGAAGAGCTGGCAGGCACCGCGGGATCAGACTCCTCTTCCCGTTGAATCAGTACAGTCAAAAGGCGCAAATCCTGCCGAATGAAAGGCGGGATTTGCGCCTTTTTTTTCATAAAAAACCGTTCCCTGCCGCCCACTGAGGGGTATAGAGTGAATGCGCTTTGTAGTGTGTCCACCGTCACATCAGGTCCTACCAATCCGGTAGTAGTGTGTGCGCGTGGATTTGGGACCCGGCTGCACCGTCTCGAAAACTCTATCCTGAAGGAGCACGAATGCTAGTTACCCATTGGATTTGGTTTGTACTGGCGGTGAGCGTTTTATCGCTCCTCGTCGCGGTCTTATTCACACGTGAAGTTCTGGGCTCGGATAAGGGCACACCTGCCATGCAGGCTATTGCCACGGCAATCCGCGAGGGCGCAGAGGCCTTTCTCAAACGGCAATACTACACAATCTACGGCTTCAGCCTGCTGCTGGGTGCATTGCTCTTCATCTTCTACGCGCTCACCAAGCATGACTACGTACTCGCTGGTAAAACGGTCATCTCCTTCTTTGCCGGCGCAATCTGTTCCGGTCTCGCTGGATTCTCCGGCATGTTCGTCTCCATTCGCGCTAACCTGCGCGCAGCGGCAGCAGCCCGTACCAGCCTGAACCGTGCGTTGCAGCTTGCGCTGCGCGGCGGCGCTGTGACCGGTCTTTCAGTCGTGTCGCTCTCGCTGCTTGGCGTTGGCATCATCTTCATTGCCTTCGGCGGCATGGCACATCCCACCGAAGTGCCGTATGAGATTGTCGGCTTCGGCTTCGGCGCCAGCTTTGTAGCGCTGTTTGCACAGCTCGGCGGCGGCATCTATACCAAGGCTGCTGACGTAGGCGCCGACCTGGTAGGCAAGGTCGAAGCAGGCATCCCTGAAGATGATCCGCGCAATCCCGCAGTCATCGCCGATCTCGTTGGCGACAACGTTGGCGACTGCGCTGGCCGTGGTGCTGATCTCTTTGAGTCCACCGCCGCAGAGAACATCGGCGCCATGATCCTGGCCGTTGCCCTCTTCAGCATCTTCGGCATCAAGGGCATCCTCTTCCCGTTCGTCGCCCGCGCCTTCGGCCTGATTGCATCGGTCATCGGCGTATGGTCGGTCAAGCTGAAGAATGAAGACGAAGACCCGATGGTTGCATTGAACCGCGGCTACTACATCACTACCTTCTTCGCCGCCATCGGCTTCTGGGTTGCGGTGCACTATCTGCTCAACAGCAATATGTGGTTCTTCTATGCCGGACTGATCGGCATGGCGAACTGCTTCCTCTTCGTCTGGATCACACAGTACTACACCGAAGACCGCTATCGCCCGGTGCAGTCGATTGCTCACGCTTCGCTTACAGGCCCCGCAACGAATATCATCAGCGGTCTGGCTGTCGGTATGGAATCCACGGCGTTGCCGGTGATCGCCATCTCGGCGTCCATTCTGGCCTCCTACTACTGCGGTATCCACGCACTGCCTGGGGTACACGGCGCTGGCCTCTTCGGCACCGCCATCGCCACCATGGGCATGCTGTCCACCGCAGCTTACATCCTGGCCATGGATACCTTCGGACCCATCACCGATAACGCAGGCGGCATCATTGAAATGTCCGGCGCGCCGGAAGATGTCCGCAAGCGTACCGATCGTCTTGACTCCGTCGGCAACACCACCAAGGCACTGACCAAGGGATACGCCATCGGCTCTGCTGCGCTGGCGGCCTTCCTGCTCTTTTCTGCCTACCTGGATGCCATCAATGAAATCATTCTCAAGTCGCCGGAGAAGTACGGCACCATGGTGAATGGGATTATGACGGTCAACCCGGCGCTGTTGCTGACCAAGGTTGATATCTCCAAGCCACCGATCTTCATCGCTGCCCTTATCGGCGCAGCGCTGGTGATCCTGTTCAGTTCACTCGCCATCAAGGCCGTGGGCGCTGCCGCACAGACCGTCATTCAAGAGGTCCGTCGTCAGTTCCGCGAGAACCCGGGCATTATGGAAGGCACCGCCAAGCCGGATTACCGCCAATGCGTAGACATTGTGACCAAGGGCGCGCTGAAGGCCATGGTCGTTCCCGGTCTGCTCGCTGTCCTGGTACCGGTCGGCGTCGGCTTTGTCTTCCGCTTCTTCGCGACTACTGAGGATCCCACACTGGGCGCCGAGGCGGTTGCCGGATTGCTCATGGTCGGCACTATCAGCGGCATCCTGTGGGCCATCTTCATGAACAACGGCGGCGGCGCATGGGATAACGCAAAGAAGTTCATCGAAACCGGAGAGCTTGGCGGCAAGCGTTCCGATGCCCACAAGGCAGCGGTCGTCGGCGACACCGTCGGCGATCCGTTCAAAGACACAGCCGGCCCATCTCTTCACGTGCTCATCAAGTTGCTCTGCACGGTGACGTTTGTGATGGCGCCACTCTTCCTGCGGTAGAAGTCTGATTGGGCGGGCTGGGCGAAACTGCCCACCCCCCTCCCCGCAGGAATAACAGTTGCAAATATTTCATGGAGCCGTAACCTATCTCGGGTTGCGGCTCTTTTTTTATAGCCGTACGCTATCATTTGAGTTCGGAAAGCCCTGCCGCAAAAGTGCCCCACTTCGCATCAAAACACCTAAGGAGATAAGTATGAATACGATCACCACTAAAGATGGTACGAAAATCTACTTCAAGGACTGGGGAACAGGAGAACCAGTCACGTTCTCTCATGGCTGGCCGTTAAGCGCAGACGCATGGGACGCGCAGATGCTGTTTCTGGCGCAGCATGGCTATCGCGTGATCGCTCATGACCGCCGCGGCCACGGGCGCTCCGGCCAGTCCGGGACCGGCAACGACATGGACACCTACGCGGATGACCTTGCCGAACTGCTGGATACGCTCGATATCAAGGGCGCGACCATGATTGGGCATTCCACCGGAGGCGGAGAGGTGGCGCGCTACATCGGCCGGCACGGCACCAAGCGAGTGGCCAAAGCCGTTCTGATTGGCGCGGTACCGCCGCTTATGCTCAAAACCGAAAACAACCCCGGCGGTCTGCCTATCTCCGTCTTTGACGGAATCCGGGCCGGTGTCGTTGCTGACCGGTCACAGTTCTTCAAGGACCTGACCACGCCGTTCTATGGTTATGACAAGCCGGATGCGAAGCCCTCGCAAGGCGTTCGCGATTCGTTCTGGCTTCAGGGCATGATGTCTTCCGTTGTGGCGTCTTACGAATGCATCAAGCAGTTCTCCGAGACGGACTTCACCGAAGACCTGAAGAAGATCGATGTGCCCACCCTGATCCTGCACGGCGATGCGGATCAGATCGTGCCCATTGGGGCCTCTGCACTGCTCTCTGCAAAGCTCGTCAAGAACTCAACATTGAAGGTCATACCCGGCGCACCGCACGGCATGTGTACCACGCTGGCCGACCAGATCAATACTGAGTTGCTGGCGTTTCTCAAAGCGTAGTTTTATTCCCAGCGGCCCGCCTCAGGAGCGGCGCAATTCTATCGTTGCGCCGCTTCGGACATATCCTCTGGCCATATCTGGGCGCCATGCAGCACAGGCAGGATGCGTATCCAATCTCCATCGATACGATAGGCGGCGATGTACGGCGTACGATGGATGACCAGTTCGCGCGTGCCATCGACACGGCCGGGACGGCCAATTTCGGGAAACTCCATCAACTGTTGGATCTGTTCCCGGATGCGGTCTTCCACCATGACAGCTGCCTGCGGGCTGTCGGCTTCAATGTAATCAAAGATAGCTTCGCGGTCCGCCAGTGCGAACATGGACCACTCTAACCGCATCGGCTAACTGTTTAGTCCCGGAGATAGATGGTGCATACTTTTCTGAACGTCAGAAGGAGGCACTATGGGACAGATTCTTCACGGGAGCGCCCGAACGACAGAGGCAGTGCGTCGAGCGATACAGCATAGTCAAGAGAGCTTGAGGGCC
>DASWOP010000030.1:0-3075 GCA_036404255.1 Acidobacteriaceae bacterium
GCGCTTCAATTACAGAGGGACCGGCATTGAACTGTATCCACTGGATGTTTGCAGAGCTGCCAAAGTCCTTCTGGAACTGGCCATTGGCCTGGCCGACGAGCGCCTGCGAATGGGTGATGTTGGGGAAGTAGCCGATGCGGACGGGGGTTTGCGCGTGCGCTGCAAATGGCAGCGCAAGAAGAACGACCGCGGCAAGGAGTGCGGCTGCGGTAGGGAGTAGTGCGAGGCGTCGTTTCATTCAAATCTCACTTTCTGAGTGTGGAGAGCGGCCGTTCTATCGACCGCTCTCGTGGGGATGGACTCGAGCTACGGAAGTATGTAACGGATATCGAAATAGTTCTCAAACAGATGTGCGTTCTTCGGTGCGCCGGGTGCGACGTACCAGGGCGTGCGGGTGATGTAGGAGAACTGCGTGATCAACTGAACCCCACCGTAGGAAGGCTTGCGGAAGATGTTTGTGACGGTAGCGAACGAACCTTCCTGGATGTAACGGTTGTTGGTTGCGGCGCTGCCGATAAAGCCGTAGCCCACCAGCTTGTTGTTGGATGGATCGATGGAGGAGACGCGGTCGAAGTACGCTCCGCCATAGACGGCTGAGAGCAGTGTCTTCTTCGTAGCCTGGTATTCGAAGCCGCCAAGACCAGCTCCGGCGTGTACCAACTGCGCGATGAGCGGCGCCGTTGATGTCGCCGGTGAGGTGACCGGACCATGCTGTGCTACGACGAACTGCGGACCGAGCGCACCGATGTACCGGCCGCCACCGTCACTCCAGAAAGAGTCTGCAATCAAGTGGAGGCCCTTCACTACTTCGAGGTTCGCGTTTACGGCCACGCCGCCACCTTCGCGGCGATCTTCCACGGACGGCTTTGTCGTCGTTGGCGTGGTGGCGATGGCAACCGAGGTCAACAGGCCTGCGGCTTCCACGTGCCAGTTGCGCGTGCCGAACTTGTGGTCGTATGCGAGCTTGGCGACAACGTCAGGATGCAGGTTGGGGACAGTGTTTGACGCGGAGCTGGAGTTGAGATCAGTCTGCGCGGTGTTGAAGGCAGCGGGGAAGGTAGCGGCAGCACCGCTGAACTGCTCAGGGTTCTCCGCGGAGAGGCCGAAGGCTAGGTTCGGGGTGAAGTGGTAGACGACGCGGAGCTGCGCCTGGCGGGCATAGACGATGCCGGCGTTGTACGCGGTATCCAAATGGACGGTGTTGTAGATCTCGGAGAGGAAGGGTGAGAGGCCGGCACGGTTGGGCGTGAGCAGTGACCAGCTCTGGCCGCCGAGGATGTCCCACTTGCCCGCGGTGAGGTTCAGATAGAAGACGCGCAGACGGGTAACGTCAGAGTTGGTGCTGACGTAGACGTTGCCGGGTGCGGTGCCGTTGAAGTCCACTTCGGCGTAGCCATAGGCCTTGATCTTGCCGATGTTCTCGTCGACGCGCAGGGAGAGGCGGGAGTTGGCCGCTGTCAGGCGGTTTTCGCTCAAGCCACCCTGGACGGTGTTGTTGTAGGGAATGGTGGCCAGCGCGGTGGTGAATCCGCTGCCAACGTCGGTGGTGCGGTAGATGGAGGTGAAGTCAATCCAGCCGCCGGGAGTGAAGGTGGCATTGCCAAGCTTGAGGAACAGCGGCGACTCCTGCTCATATCCGTAGGGAATGCCGCTGGGATTGCGGTTTCCAGCCTGAATCGGGGCGGAGGCGGATACGGGTTGCGAGGGCGGCTGTGAAGAAGAAACCGAAGCAGGAGTGACAGCGGGCGCGGGCAGAGAAGCAGCCGGTGCCGGTGTGACTGCCGGTTGCTGTGCCTGCTGCAATGCGTCAATCTGCTTCTGCTGTTGCTGAAGCTGCAGGGATTGCTGCTGGATGAGTTGCTTCAGCTCGTTGAGTGTCTGCTGAACGCTGGGTGTGTTGTCTGCCGGGGCAGGCGCGTTCTGCGCGAATGCCGGAATAAGGGTGACGGCCAGTAAGGTGGCGGCCAGGGCGAAGTGCTTTCGTTGCATCGTGATCTCCAAAGTTTGTGTGGTCTGAACCCGTCTCTGTGTAGCCCGGCGCATAGCCGGTGCCAGATCGTGTCAGAGCAGGTTTCGGGGGGAAGTGGATGAAAGAAATAAAAGCAGAGAGAGGAGATTAACGACAGCTACAACGGCAACAACAACAGGTTCCGGACGCGGATAGGCTCGCCGCCGGTGTTGTGCCGAATTGAGCTACATGGCTGTGTGCTGACATTGGTTCTCGCTTGGCCGGGCACAGAAGAGATGCAAATCTGTGATGCGGAGTCTATTGAGTTGTGGGGGGGAAAGGGCGGTACAGCCGTGAACCAGCGTGGAGCTAGCAGCAGCTTAGACAGCAGCAGCAACGGCAACGGGATGTGTGAGCAATAATCATCGACCGAATACTTCAAAGGGTATTGAAATGGCGGTACCGTGTCAAGCCAATTGGAGATTGGCATCCTGATGTTTGCCCGGGGAAGACCCATGAAGTTACACTCAAGATAGTGTCTTTGTGCGCGGATAATGGCCGTCCTGGGCTTTCGCGCAGCAGCCATCCGCATCGTTTCCACTGTATGGTCATCCAAACAGAAGGCATTGGCGCCTGAACGCGCGGCACTGCAAGCAATGGAAGATAACGAATATATTGCTATGAACATTGTGAGCCAAACCGTCTCTAATACCCTGCGTGGCGTGATCGCCGGCGCCGAGGCGGCGGTGCATGACCTGCTGACGCCGGAGAAGCTGAACCATCTGCAGGCGCTGGAAGCGGAGAGCATCTTCATCTTCCGCGAGGCGGTGGCGGAGTTTGCGCGGCCGGTGATGCTGTATTCCATCGGCAAGGATTCTTCGGTCATGCTGCGGCTGGCGCAGAAGGCGTTCTTTCCGGGGAAGATTCCGTTCCCACTACTGCATGTGGATACAAGCTACAAGTTTCCCGAGATGATTGCCTTCCGGGATCAGTACACGAAGGAGCTGGGCGCGGAGCTGATTGTGCATCGGAATGAAGATGCTATTGCGAAGGGCGCCAATCCGTTTGACCTGGGCACGCAGAATTGCTGCGGCCTGCTGAAGACTCGCTCGCTGCTGGATGCGCTG
>DASWOP010000031.1:0-41069 GCA_036404255.1 Acidobacteriaceae bacterium
AGAGATGAGAGACGTTCGCGATTGCATTGCGATATAGAGCATTGGACTTCATGGTGTACCCCACTTTGAAACATGATTTCCGCAGAGTTGACTGCACTGCGTTTGAACTCGAACCGAGAGAGAGCCGCGTGATGGTCTCCACTCCGGAAAAACTCTTGTCTGCGACAGACATCTTATCCACGTCAGATAGCTGCATGTTTCTCCTAGTTCGTAAGCACGATGGTGACGACTGATAGCGGCGGCAGGACAATGCCTGACGAGTTGTAGCTGCCGAGATTGGCCCAGCGCTCACCCGTTGCGATGGGTGAAGAAAAGCTGCTGCGATAGACGACGGAACTGGCGTAACCGATGTTGGAAAGACTGAGCAGGAGACCGTCGGTTGCCGTGGAAGATACATTCAGGGCAACGATGACGGTGGTCTTTGCGTCTGCGCTCCGGTACACGCTCACGCGCTCGTCTGTATTGTCTACAGCAGCGTTGTAGCGCACATAGCCGGGACGAACGTAGTAACTGAAATGCTTCAGCGCATAGTAAGCATCGTTGTAGGACCAACCCGACGTAAACGCCCAGGAGGAGAGCGAGAAGGGGCTGTCAACGTAGATCAATCCCTGCTGGTCTACGGCCTGACCATTGCTGAGTGTGCTGGGCCAGGTGGCTTGCCAGTAGATGTAGGCATTGTCATTCGCATAGGTCAGCGCGTTGTGAATGTTCCATGCCGTGTTGAAGCCGGGTGCAGCGTAGTACTCGGTTTCAAACTTCGCCGCCGTGGGATATGCCTGGTTCAGCGTCGTCAGCGGGGCGATGTTGGCATCCGGATTGGAGCTGTTGTAGCTCACGTTGTAGAGATGATGAGCATAGGCGCTGATCTGCGATGGCTTGATCTGGGCCGCGATGTTGAGGAAGCTGGTACTTGAGCTCAACGTTTCCGGCCCAACCATCTTTGGGGGCGCACTGATGGTCTGGAGCTTCTGATACACGGCATCAAAGGCCGATGCGTAGCTGGCATAGTTCGTGCCGTTATAGGTTGCCTCCGTGGGGTTGAAGCGGCAACCGTCGTAGGTGGCGGTGAAGTCTGGTTCATTCTGGATGGAGATGTACGCAGGCACCACTCCCTGTGCGGCATACGCGCTCAGCGAGTTGAGCCAGTAGTTCGCAAAGCCTGCATAGTCATACGATCCATTGGCCAGTGCGAGGGTGCCCGGCGTACCGGTGCAGACTCCGCCAGAGGATATGCAGCCGGAGGTGGAGCTATTGCTCTTGAGACTGGCGGGAGGAGACCACGAACTCATGAGCAGCGTGAGCGGTGTGCCGTGGGCGGCATTGGCGGCATTCACAACGAGCGGAGTATCGACGTCAAAGCCGGAGGCGGAGCTGCCACGGTAGAGATTCTGGATGCGCAGGTAGGTGAGACCGAGGCCGGTGGAAGGATCGAAGAGTGCTTTATAAATCGCGCTCTTATTCGGATGCTGGTCAAGATAGTTCAAGTAAAAAGCTTCTGCCGCACCGAATCCACTGATGACCTGGTTTGGGGTGTTGAAGGTGAATGACGCGTGCGCATTGATGCTGGATGGCGGAGGGGCGCTCGCGATGGTCAGAACGACTGGCGAAGAGGTGCTGGCCGCGAAGCTGGAGGTTCCGGCGTAACTGGCCGTAAGTGTATGGCTGGTGCCGGCAGCAAAGCTGGTGAGGGCGTAGGTGGCTGTTCCGCCCGTGGCTATCGTTGCCGTACCCAGGATGGTTGAGCCATCGAGGAACGTGATGCTGCCCGTGGGGATTCCGCCGCCAGAGCTGATGGTAGCGGTGAGCGCTACGGTTGCGCCTTCGGCAGCAGGATTCGGCGAAGCAGCGAGGATAATTGCGGTGGCAGATGCTGCGGGAGGAGTGGAGCTACCAGAAGATGATCCCGCGCCACCACAGCCGCCAAGCCATAGTGCCGAGGTAATAAGTAGTACCGCGAAATCGGACCGGAGACGAATCATAGAGAATCCTGAAGTACGATGCTGCATGTAAAAAATGAAAGCGGCCACGCGCTCAATACTCGCGCGACCACTTCGAGTTAGAAGTTAAAGCGGCCGGAGACTTCGAGCACACGCCGCCCGGTCTTGTAACCTGCATAGCCAAAGCACTGCGAGCCCTTGACGCTGCAATTGCCACTTGGATCAGAGACGTTGAGCAGCGTTGCACTAGCGAAACTGTCACCTTTGAGCTGCAGGCTCGCCTCATTCTTGAAGCGCGAACTGAAGGCGGTAATGGGATGGTTCAGGAAGTTGAACGCCGACAGACTGAACTCCAGTTTCTTTGAGCCTTGCAGTGCAAAACCTTTCTTTAAGGTGAGGTCGGAGCTGAAGAAGCCCGGTCCGCGAACGTTGCCCATATTCGTTGGGCCGTTGACGCCGAATGGACCAATACCAAAGCACTTACCATTGATGTATTGGTTTTTCTTCAGGCCCGCAGCCGGATCGCATGTAAGCGTAGGCATCAGGTAGATGTCCGGAGTGCCCAACAGAGTCAGGCTGTCGAGGCTGAAGGCCCCATTGGCGGATGGCGGCGGAGCCGCACCATTGACCGAGTGAGCGGTGTTACCTGTGAGCGCCAGATCGGGGTTGTATGCGGCCTGCAGGTTGGGCCCACTCTGGAGTTGGGTGATTCCGCTGATGAACCAGCCGTTGACAATACCATTCAGCAGCCGGTGATTGAAGTGGAATAACTTGCCCTCGTCGAAGGAGTAGCTCGCGCCGGCTACATGGGTACGGTCAAAGGCAAGCGGACCGTAGTTGGCACGCAGGTTTGTAGGATCGATGGAGAGGCCATTGCTGTAGCCGCCCTTCACGCCCTGCGCTTTGCTCCAGGTGTAGTTGAGGCCATAGTTCAATCTGCCTCGCTGGCGGTTCCAACTGACCTGCAGAGCGTTGTAGTTTGCATACACAATGTGACGCGGCACCTGGATGGCGGTGTAGAAGGGGTAAGGGCGAAAGTCGTTCTGCACCGCGGCTGAGGCCGAACCGGGAGTGACAACCTGACCGTAGTAGGTCATATCGTCTCTATTGGGATCGGGCTTGAACATTCCACCGAGCGGAATTGCGTTGATGTTCTGTATATCCGCCTTGGTCGTAGGCGATACGGCATCTGTCAGTACATGGTGGCTCTGATTGCCGACATAGGCAATTTCAAAGACAGACTGCCAGGGCATCCGTTGCGAAACCGTGAGACTGTAGGTCTCTGTAAGCGCCTGCTGATCATCCTTCGGATCGAGAGCGGAGACGGTAGGGCAACCGGTCGTTCCACTGTCGTTGCACACGAATCCGCCCGCGGTCTTATCAACCTGGGGAAGGCTGATACCCGCTCCGCCTGCGCTGCCAATAATCACTCCTTGCGCGGTGGCGGCAGCGGCTGAATAGTCGTTCCACGAATCATGCGAACGATACATGCCCCAGCCACCGCGGATGATGGTGGCGCCGTTGCCGTATAGATCGTAGGACAAGCCAACACGTGGGGAGACGTAGACGAAGCGTGAGGGCGAGCCGGAGAGTGGAAGGTTGGAGCTGCCGGGTTTGCCATCGCCATGCCAGCGCATGCCGGGGAGTGTGCCAAGAGTCTTGGGGTCCGTTGCATACGCCGCGGAACTGAAGGTCGCAAGACCGAGTCCGTGACTCTCCACCCAGGGGCCAAGATGATCGAAGCGAACACCGAAATCCAACGTAAGCTTTTTAGTCGCCTTCCAGGAATCCTGACCGAACCACGAGAAGGTGGTGTAGTACAACCGCGTGGCGGGGTTGTAGTTCTGCTGGAAGAACTGATCGGCATAGCCGAGCAGGAAGTCGGCAAGATAGTTTGCACCACAACCGCTAAACGCATTGGCGCAGTTGGTAACAGGATGAAGTACACCCGTGTAGTTGGGGTCCGTGGAGGGGTGGGTGTCGGGTGAAGTGGGTACATAGTATTCCGTGATCTGACCCTGGGTTGCCGGGGTCAGGTTGGTCTGGTTGGCGGTGTCGCGCTCGAAGTAGACACCGAACTTGAGGGTGTGCGATCTCACCAGCCAGGAGAAGTTGTCGCCTGCGTTGGGGATGAATTTCCTCGAAATGTAGCGGCCATTACTGAAATCGGGGAAGATGCCTAGCGGGAGGCCGTGCACGCCGTAGTCATCCAACTGCGGATATTGTCCGCTTGCATTGGGATAGAGGCCGTGGTACGGGTAGCCAATGGTGGTCTTCATCAGCTTATTCTGGTCCTGCGATACATAGTAGTTCGCAACATAGGCAAGCGCGGCAAAGGTCTCATTCGTCATGTTCGCGTTGAAGGTATGGGAGAAGTTCACGCTCGCCGTGTTGGAGACACTATTGGAATAGATCTTGCCCGGCGTATTGACTCCTCCCTGAAGCGATCCGCCTGCGGAAGGAGAGTAATAGATCTGCTCGGGAATATTGCTGGTGGTGCCGTATTGAGCACCGTAGACGCCATAGAGCTTATTGTTGTCGTTGAAACCATAATCAACACGCGTGTGGATCTGGTAGAGATCGGGGTTTTCGGTGTTGATCGACTGCCAGTTGTATCCATTGGTATTGGTGATGTTGGGCAGGGGCATGACAGACAGAAGGGCTGCGGCACCAGGATCGAACGATGCGGCACCGCTGCCGAACTTTCCATTGTTAATGACGCCTGGGGTGCTCGACAAAGGAGTGCCTGTGAAGGTACTCATGTTATCCGGCGGAGCGCAGACATGAAAATAGTTCGATAGATCGCCGCTGGAAGTGCATTTGTTTTTAATGTCGGTCGTAGATTGACCAAGGTATGTGGCCAGCTCATTCAGGCTGAAGTCTCCGTTGCGCATGTTTGCCGTGGGAACCAGCGCATTGATATAGGACTTCAGCGGCGAACCGTAGGCGTAGACGTTGCGCTGCACATAATCTTCAGCGCCGAGGAAGAAGGTCAGCTTCTTCTGGCTATTGAAGTTTGTATGGGGAATCTTGACCGGGCCGCTGATGTTGAAGCCGGGATAGAGATAGCGATCACTAAGGCTCGGCAGGCCCAGGTATTTGATGAACCAATCGGTTGCGTTCATCTGGTGCGTGCGGGCGTAGAGATAGATCGAGCCATGGTAAGACGCTGTGCCGGATTTTCCGACTGCGGTGATGACGGTTGGGCCCTTTGCGGTGTCGGCACCAAAGTTTGAAGTTTCAATTTTTACTTCGGACACCATATCCATATTCACGGTCTGCGTCTGGCCGCTTTGGCCGCCGGGATCGGTAATATTTGCGCCGTCAGAGATGATGCTGGTGCCATTGCCCAGGCCACCGTTGCCAATATAGTTGCCCAGCCCCGAACCCTGGCCAACTACCTCAGCGCTGCCGCCGGCTCCGCCATTGTCAAGACCGTTCTGCAGGATGGCGAAACCGGGCTGCGTCTTCAGCAGTTCGGTCACTTCGCGGCCTACTGTGGCCAGCTTCTGGATGTCCCTCGACGTGATGAGCGAACTGCGCTCGCCGGTGGTCGGTAACTGATCCGTTGCCGTCACAGTCACATCCGCGCTGACGTCGCCAACCTTGAGCGTGAGCGAAGATAAACTCCTCACGTCGTTCGGATGCAACTCAATTCCCTTCTCCGTGAGCGAACTAAAACCGGCGCTGCGGAGATACAGGGAGTAGGTGCCGGTAGGCACGGCGTTGAACTGAAAGACACCGGTCTTGTTTGTGGTGGTCTTGCGAACGTCGTGAGACGCCTCGTTGATCAGCGTGACGGTGACACCGGGCAGACGTGCACCGGAGGGATCGCTCACGATTCCACCGAGCGAGGCATTCACTGTCTGCGCCATGGCGTGCGGTAAGCAGATGGATGCGCAGATCAGCATGGTGATGACGAAGAGAAAGAGACTGCGAGTCGAGGTTTTCATGTGGCCAGTCACCTTATTTCCTTGGTAGAGCATGGAGTTCGCCTGGGTCTGCATTACCGCGGATTCCGCTGGAAATGCCGTATGCAGGTGCCGCAATCGGAGCGTCATTTCGTCACCGTCAAATTGACCGTGGCTGTAGCCGAGACACCGGTTCCGCTTGCCGTTATCGTGATGGGATATTGCCCGGCTGGCGTCGGTGCATCAAAACCGCTGCCGCATCCAACCATGGCGGAGAAGGCCATGCCGGAGAGCATCAGCAGAGCAACAATGGCCAGGCGTGGAAGCTTTCTTCCGCGGCAGAAGTATCCCAGCGGCGCAATGAGTAGAAATGCCAGCGAGATGGGGATGTAGTGGCGCGTTCCCGGAATCCGCAACCTGGCTATGGGTGGCGGAGCAACGACAGGAACCTGACCGGTGAGAATCTCAAGGGTCAGTGTCTGTGGAGTGCCACCGGCTAAGTTGAAGGCATTGGGGCCAATACTGCAGGCAGAGTTCGCAGGCAGGCCGGAGCAGCTCAGAACAACAGTGCCGCTGAAACCGGAGAGCGACGAAACGGTGAGTGTCAATGTTCCCGTACCCGAGGAAGGAACGGTCAGGTTGGAGGTTAGCGGCGTCAGGAGCAGGCCGGGGTTCCCGATAATCACGGCCTGCGGCGTGGAGGTTGAACTGTTGTAGTTCACGTCGCCTCCATACACCGCCGTGATCTGATCCGTGCCGGCAGGCAGAGCGGTGGTGGTAGCGGTTGCCGTGTATACGCCCGCTGACGGCGTGATAGCTGCCGTTCCCAGCGCAGTGGTTCCGTAGTAAAACGTCACCGTTTGAGTAGGCGCAGTGGGTGTAGAGGGCACAACAGTCGCCGTCATCGTTATAGTGTCGGTGACCTTGCCGCTCTCGGGGCTGTGGTACGTGCCGACAACGGCAAGCGTAGTGGTGGTGCTGGCTTTCGCTACGGTGAAGGAGAGCGAGCCCGTGCTGGAAGCATAGTTGGTGTCGCCGCTATAGCTTACGGAGACAACGTTGATTCCGGCATTCAGGCTGCCCAGCGTAAAGGAGGCAGTGCCCGTACTGCTGATCGTCTGAATTGGATATTGCGGCTGACCGTTGAGCACAAAGGTGACCTTCCCGGTCGCAGGGGTGCCGGTGGAGGTATACGTCAGGGTCGCAGCCACGGAGACGCTCTGGCCGTAGGCCGGAGTGCCAGTGGGCGAGGTTACTGCAACGGTAATTGCGGTGTGCGGCAGGTTGGTGCCGGTACCGGTGAGCAGAAGTTGCGGTGTGATCGTGTTGGCTGCGTTTGTTCCAGGGAACGTCAGCATATCCGTGACCACGCCGGTGCTTGACGGAGTAAACGTAGCGGCAACCGTGCAGGTAGATCCACCAGTCAACGTCAGATTGGCAGTGCAACCGCCGGACGAGGGTGAGGTAATCGTGAAGTTGCCGGTGGAGCCGAACTGGGTGTAAAGCTGGCTGCCCAGGGTGAGCGAATTCGTCCCGGCACTCCCGATCACTGAGGTCAATTGCGCCGTCGTGCTGGCGGTATCCGCGCTGCCCAGATCCAAGGTACCCTGCGTCCGCACAATCCTGGTTACGGTCGCATTCGTCGAGTCGTCCACATAGATATTGCCGACGGAGTCCAGAGCCATGTTTGCAGGCTTGGCAATGGTGAGGCCCACGCGATAGAGATCGTTGGTATTGGGAGAACCGCCCTCGTAAGGCAGCCGGATGACACGCAGATTGCCTGCATCCACCACATACACGCTGCCAGAAGGATCAACGGCGACCGATCCTGGCTGGCTTAAGCCCGCCCCAACGCTGATGACGCTACCCGTCAGCGGGGATATCCTGGTAATGGAGCTTGCCGACTGATCCGCAATATAGAGGTTGTCGGCGGTGTCGGTGGCAAGGCCCACAGGTGTGGTAAAGCCGGAGCCAACCGTGTTGAGATCGGCTGAATTCAGAGTTCCCGCGGTATTCACGAGTTTGAGAACGCGGCGATTGGAGCTGTCTCCTATGTAGAGGCTGCCGGTGGAATCAGAAGCCAGTGCCGTAGGGCCGTTTGTTCCGGTAAATACCGTGCTCTGTGCGCTGGAACTGAGTGCGCCGCTCACGATGGGAACTTCTACAACGCGGCCATTGCCAGAGTCACCGATGAAGAGGTTGCCCGCGCCATCCACTGCAACACCGGTCGGGCCGGTAAGCCCGGAGCCTACCGTTGTTCCGGTAGACGAGCCCGAGGCGAAGCGGTAGACCGCATTGTTGGTGGTGTCTGCAACGTAGAGATTGCCCGCGGTGTCCAGCGCCATACCTGCAGGCGCCTTCCATCCGGTGCCAATAGCGCTCGCCGTACCGGGATCGACCACCTGGGCTGCTCCAAGTCCAGTGCCAGAGAGATAGGCCGTTGCAACCGCTACACCACTCGCGTTGCTCAGGATAATGGCACCCTTTTGCAGGCCAACGGCGGTTGGCGTGTAGGTGACGGTGATGGTGCAATTCGAACCGGAACTGTACGCCGTAGCCACAGCACAGGTTCCGCCGGTGATGGCAAACGACGATGCGCTGGCACTTGTCAGCGCAATTCCAGTCAGCGTAGCGGACGCGGAGAAGGTAACGCTCAGCGTCTTTGCTGCCGTGGTGGTCCCAATGGCTGTCGAGCCCAGGTTAAGACTCCAGGGCGTGGCTATGTTCAGGTTGGTTCCGCCGGAGTAGCCGGTGTAGAAGATGCGGCCCACTGGATCTATACCGACGCCATTTGCAGAGTAGTAGTACGCGAGTTTGTAGAGCTTGCTCGGCTGCGGCGTGCCCAGTGTGACGGTAGTGCCAGTGATGGTTGCCGGCGATGCCGGCATAATGAAGATCGCGTTGGAGTCGTTATCTGTAACGTACAGGTTGTTATACCGGTCCACACTGATTCCGGCCGGCTTGGCGATGGTGACACTGCTATTGATCCGAGTGCAGGTCGACGGCGTGCAGGTGGTCGTGGTGCCTTTAGGAATCATGTAGATGTTGGTTCCATCCACGTAATAGACATTGCCAGACGAATCGGTCGTGATCTGCGCTGCGTTTGTGTGCGGGAGGCCGGAAGCCAGCAGGATTGCAGTCGTATTCTTATCTGGAAGGCCGGTCATATTGCCTGCGTAGTCTTTGTAGGAAGGCCATTCCAGGATGCGATTCGTGGCACCTCCGTTTTCGTATGCTTCTGACACATAGAAATTTCCGTTAGCATCCCGGGTGATATCCGTCGGTTGAATATAGCCGTTTGGCGAACCCGCACTTAACGCAGAGCAGGAAGACGTTATTGCAGCGGGCGATAGTGGACATGGTGCCAGGAGACTGGAATCAGCTGTCGGCGTATACCCTCCATTTACATACGGCACGACCACAAAATACGGATTTGAACTGCTGTAAAGTGCAGGGACCCAGAGGTTATTGGTATACGGATCTATGTAGACGTTCTGGTCCGACCCGACACCCGTCACCACTGCGACCGGAGTGGCGGTGCCATGCACAATTTCATACACCGTCTTATCCGTTGTGCTCAGATAGAACACATCGCCCAGACTGTTCACCGCTACATGGCCTGAGTTACCAGCGATGGTCGCAATTGTCTGGGTGCTCACAATTGAAGCGGCAGGGATGGTCTGCCCCCGCAGGCCGGTTGGTGCAAGCAAACCCAGCAGAAGAACGAGAAGGCCGGACAACATCGGCATGCTTCTGGTCCGGCAGATCGTGGTGATGAGCAACTTATGCATAATCGGACTCCAAGTCTGAATCGTCATTCCCAAATCGTTATCCAACTGCAGACTGAGCTGCGCAGGAACTGGATAACGTTTACTGCAATTCTTCCGTTTTTGTTTGCATCTCAAACGAACTATATAAACCTTTACATTTGAATGCCGATTTCAGGTGCCTATTTTGTTGGAACTCTTGAGCGCAGAAAACAATACCTAGTGATGTCTATGCAAGTCAAGTACAAATAATTGGAGATTTCACGCAATCCAATTTTCGCGTCCCAGGAAGCTGCTATTGCTTTTGTTTTGCCCTCAAGCTAAAGTTGCCTGCAAGACCTAAGTCGTGGGAGATCATGCATTATGTTAGCTATTGCTCCATCCATAAGGCCCCCCTTTCAGTCGCGTATCGCGATTGGTGTATGTATTTTGGCTCTGGCGGGTACTGCGGGCAGCGCGCAACAGCGCTCTATTTTTACCGACGCCGAGAAACCGGTTACTGCCCGCGTCGATGACCTGATCCAGCGTATGACGCTGGAGGAGAAGGTTTCACAGATGCAGAACCACGCCGTGGCTATTCCCCGGCTGGGCATTCCAGAGTATGACTGGTGGAATGAAGGTCTCCACGGCGTTGCCCGGTCTGGCTATGCGACTGTTTTCCCGCAGGCAATCGGCCTGGCGGCGACCTGGGACAAAAACCTGATGCACCAGGTGGCCGCTACGATCTCCACGGAAGCTCGCGCCAAAAATAACGAGGCACTGCGACAGGGCAACCACAGCATTTACTATGGGCTGGACCTCTGGTCACCCAACATCAATATCTTTCGCGATCCTCGATGGGGCCGCGGCCAGGAGACCTATGGTGAAGACCCATTTCTTACGTCGCGCCTGGGAGTGGCGTTCGTAACCGGGCTACAGGGCAGCGATCCCCGCTATTACAAGACGATTTCGACTCCGAAGCACTTTGCCGTGCACTCCGGGCCGGAGAATACGCGGCATACCGTGGACGTGAAGGTCTCTCCGCACGATCTGGAAGACACGTACCTTCCGGCGTTTCGCGCGACGGTGATGGAGGCGAAGGCAGCCAGCGTGATGTGTGCGTACAACGCCGTGGACGGTCAGCCAGCATGCGCCAATCCATTTCTGCTGCAGGACACGCTACGGCGGGATTGGAAGTTTGATGGCTACATCACCTCCGATTGTGCCGCCATCACGGATGTGGCAGAAGGCCATAAATTCTCGCCCGACATGGAGCACGCAGCCGCCGTTTCCGTGCGCGCTGGAACGGACACCAGTTGCGGAAAAGAGTATGCCGCGCTCACCAAGGCCGTGAAGAAGGGCCTGATATCGGAAGACGAGATCAACACCTCCATACGCCGCTTGTTCAGTGCGCGCATTCGGCTCGGCCTGTTCGATCCACCGTCGAAGGTCAGCTATGCAAGGATTCCATTTTCTGAAGACGACTCCGCTGAACACCGGGCACTTTCGCTTCACGTGGCAGAAAAATCAATGGTATTGCTGAAGAACGACGGCACCCTCCCATTCGGCAGCAAGGTGAAAACTATTGCCGTGATTGGGCCGAATGCCGCTTCGCTCACAGCAATCGAGGGCAACTACAACGCTGTGCCGTCGCATCCGGTGCTTCCTCTGACCGGAATGGAGAAGCAGTTTGGCGCTGAGCACATTTTGTATGCGCAGGGCTCGCCCTACGTGGCGGAACTGCCGCTGCCCGTGCCACGCACGATTCTGCACCCAGCAACGGGCGATGCGCACTTTGGGCTCAAGGGCGAATACTTTGACAATATCGATTTCAAGGGAGCGCCTGCGCTTACGAGGGTTGACGAGCAGGTAGATTTCGACTGGAACGCGGCAGCACCTGATCCGCGCGTACACGCGTCCGGCTTCGGCGTGCGCTGGACCGGGAATATTGCCGTGCCCAAGCCCGGCGATTATCAATTCAGCTTCTCGCTGGCGCACTGCTATCCCTGTGGAGACGCGGAGATGGTGCGCGTCTTCCTGGATGGGAAACTAATCACCGATCAGCCTTTTCCGGAGAACGTCTATCGCCCGAGTGGCACCAAACCATTCACGCTAAGTTTTGCCGATATAGCACCACACGCAATCCGCATTGAATATGCGCACCACGCCAAGCTGTTTGGCGCGGGGCTCTCCTTTAACTGGATGCCACCGATCCAGTCGCAACGCGATGAGGCCGTAGCGTTAGCGAAGCAGGCCGATGTCATAGTCGCATTCGTTGGACTCTCGCCGGAGCTGGAGGGCGAGGAGATGCCAGTGCATGTAGACGGATTCGATGGCGGCGACCGTACCAGTATTGAGTTGCCCGCGGTGCAGCAGCAACTGCTGAAATCGCTTGCAGAAACCGGCAAACCACTGGTGGTTGTGCTGATGAACGGAAGCGCCATTGCGAGCCAATGGGTCAAGGAGCATGCTGCTGCGATTCTTGAAGCATGGTATCCGGGAGAAGAGGGCGGAACGGCAATCGCCCAAACGCTGACCGGCGAGAATAACCCTGCGGGAAGACTTCCGGTTACGTTCTATGGGGGCACGGACCAGTTGCCCGCATTTGATGACTACAGCATGAGCAACCGCACCTACCGCTACTTCCATGGCACACCTCTGTGGGGATTCGGTTATGGCCTGAGCTATTCGAAATTCCATTGGAGTGGCTTGAAACTATCCACGGCGAAGCTCACGGCGGGCCAGCCGCTGACGCTGGATGTGGATGTGGCAAATGGCAGTAGCCGCGGGGGCGATGCGGTCTCTGAGGTTTACCTGGTTCCGCCGGCGTCCGCTCTCGCGCCGCTGCGTGCACTGGTTGCGTTTGAGCGTACGGCGCTGCAGCCGCATCAGACAAAGCATCTCCAGATTACGATTGACCCGCGGCAGCTCAGCGGGATCGATGCCGATGGAAAGCGAAGCATCCAGCCGGGAACGTACAAGATTTTCATTGGCGGGGCACAGCCGTCTGACGATGCCAATGGAATTACGGTGCAGTTCGTAATCAACGAGACGAAAGACTTGCCACGCTAATGGTTCTCGAGCTCCACATACGACGTCCACGACCAGCACCGTGGATGCTTGGCGCCTGTGCAGTGTTGATCTGCGGCAGCGCGTTTTCGTATGCTACTGCACAAACGGTGCAGCAGCGCTCGGTGGACTCGCAGGCGGCGTGGCTCATCTATTCCCCGGTTAAGAGCGAACTTGTCTTCCCCGGCAAGCGGCATATACCGGAGACGATTATCACGCTGGGCGATTCCACATTGCAGCAGACAGCTGCTCATGAACTTGTGCTGGGCTGGCAAGGCATGCTTCAGCACACACCGCGCGTTGCAGCCGCTCAGTTCTCCGGCGAAGATGCTGTCCTCATCGGGACGGTAGAGCAACTACGCCGCCGGGAGCCATCACTCGGTACAGCGCTTGCGGCCTCTGTTAGCACGCTGCCCGGTTCGTTCACGCTGCGAAGTGTGCGGCACCCACATCACACCGACATCATCATCGCGGGAAGTGATGATCGCGGTGTGCTGTATGGAACTTTTGCACTGCTCCGCATAATTGCACAACAGAAGCCGCTCGAACACTTGAATGATGTTGAATCGCCTTCCGCAACTGTGCGCTGGACGAACGAATGGGACAACTTCGACGGCAGCATTGAGCGCGGCTATGCAGGGCGCTCCATTTTCTTCGATCACAATACGGTGCGCCGCGATCTTGCACCAGTTACGCGCTACGCCCGGCTGCTGGCTTCCGTCGGCATCAACGGCTGCACGATCAGCAACGTCAACGCCGATCCACGTCTGCTGCAAACGGAAAACCTGCAACAGATTGCCCGGATTGCCGCAGCATTCCGGCCGTACGGCGTGCGGGTTTCGCTATCGATCGACATGAGCAGCCCGAAGAGAATCGGCGGCTTGCAGACATTCGATCCGCTGAATTCAGAGGTCATCGCGTGGTGGCAGAAGAAGGTTGATGAAATCTACAACCTGATTCCCGACTTCGGCGGGGTGGTCATTAAGGCAGACTCTGAGGGACAGCCTGGCCCATCGCAGTATGGCCGCACTTCATCTGACGCTGCCAATCTGCTGGCTCGCGCGCTGAAACCTCACGGCGGCATCGTCATGTACCGAGGCTTCGTATACAACCATCATCTGGATTGGCAAGATCCGAAGGCTGACCGTGCACGTGCGGGATATGACAACTTCCACTCGCTCGATGGCAAGTTCGACGACAACGTTGTGGTACAGATCAAATACGGCCCTATCGATTTTCAGATTCGCGAGCCGGTCTCGCCACTTTTCGCCGGACTGCCGCACACTAATGAAGCGATTGAGGTTGAAGTCTCGCAGGAATATACGGGCCAGCAGCGCCATCTCGTCTATCTGGTACCGATGTGGAAGGAATCACTCGACACCGATCTGCATGCGTCTTCCACCCGTTCGAGCAGAGTGCGCGACGTCATTACGGGGCGCACCTTTGGGCAGACGACCACCGGCTTTGTCGCAGTCACTAATGTTGGCCTGGATGACTACTGGCTTGGCCATCCACTTGCCATGGCAAATTTATATGGCTTTGGACGACTTGCATGGAATCCCGAACTCGACGCTGAAACCATCAGCGATGAGTGGACTCGCCTGACCTTCGGCAATGATGCGCGAGTACGTCAGGTGGTGAACACGCTCCAGATGAATTCGTGGCGCACTTATGAGGACTACACCGGCCCGCTTGGCGCCGGCACGCTGACAGATATCATCGGCATTCATTATGGGCCGGGCATTGAATCGGCAGAGCGCAATGGGTGGGGACAGTGGATCCACGCGGATCACGTTGGCATCGGCATGGATCGGACTGTTGCGACCGGAACCGGCTACATTGGTCAATACCCTGCCCTGCTTGCAGCAACGTACGAATCGCTACAGACTTGCCCGGACGACCTACTACTCTTCTTCCATCATGCTGCGTACACCTATCGCCTGCACTCTGGCAGCACAGTGATCCAGCACATCTACGACACACACTATGCAGGAGCTGCCGCTGCAGCCGCGCAAGTCCCTGCGTGGGAGTCGCTCGCAGGTAAAGTACCGGACCGCACTTATCTTGAAGTGCTGCATAGGCTGCAGTACCAGGCAGGGCATGCCATCGTGTGGCGCGATGCAGTCGTGGATTGGTTTCACGCGATGTCTGGTATTCCAGATGACAAAGGCCGTGTCGGCCACAATCCGAAGCGTACGGAAGCAGAGGATATGCAACTACAGGGATATGCTGTGACCACGGTTACACCGTGGGAGACAGCCTCGGGCGGCAAAGCAATCGTCTGCAAGGGGCATGCTTCCTGCTCTGCTAGCATGCGCTTTACAGGCGTTGATGGTAGGTACGACGTCGCTGTCCAATACTTCGATCTCAACAGCGGAGTATCGCACTTTCAGTTGAAGGTGAACGGTGCTGTTCGGGATCAGTGGCTCGCGGATGACACTTTGCCTTCAGACCATCTTGATGGACACACCTCTACACGACATACGATGGCTCGCGTTGCCCTGCACAACGGAGACCAGATTGAAATTACCGGTGAGCCTGCGGGACAAGAGCCGGCACCGATTGACTACCTGGAAATTACACCTTCGATTTCATCTGTAAAGGAAAAACCATGAAGCTTACTCGACGGAATTTTATTCGCACAGCGTCTACTACCGCCGCACTTGCGTGTGCGCCTTGCATGGCGTGGCCCGCTGACAGCAAAGGCGCGGCCAGCCTCTTCATCGGATCGTTCGCACAGCAGATGGATGGCTTCGGTTTCTCTGAGGCGTTCCATCAAGCGCGACGTCTGCAGAATCTTCCGACAGAAAAGCGGGCAGCTATCCTCGATCTTCTCTTCTCTCCCGTCGGCGGCATGGGCTTCTCCATTCTGCGCAACAGCATCGGCAACACAGACGGCACCCCGCAGGCTGACCAGGGGGATACTGTCTCGATTGAACCAGCCCAAGGGGTATGGAACTGGACCGGCGATGAAGATCAGATCTGGCTGATGAACGAGGCGAAGAAACGCGGCTGCTCTCGCTTCATCAGTTGCGCATGGTCTGCACCCGCATGGATGAAGACCAACAAGAGCACCATCGGCAACGGTGGTGTGCGGCCCGACATGTACCAGGCATTCGCTGACTATCTGGCAACCTATGTGGAAGAGTACAAGAAGCGTTACAACCTCGATATCTACGGCATCTCGCCCGCAAACGAGCCGGACTACACGCCGACGATAAAGTATGCATCATCGCGCTGGACTGGTGAGCAACTCACAAGATTTCTTCGCGAGAATCTGATTCCCACGTTCGCAAAGAAGAGTCTCTCCTGCGAGATCATGCTGGATGATCATGCCAACTGGCACGATGATTTCATCAACGTAGTGCTGGCTGATCCTGTCTGCGCCAAGGCTCTCCACATCGTCTGCGCTCATGCATACGCCGCTACATCGTCTCCCTTCATGCCGCTGGGTGATCGTACCGGAACATTCAATACTGCGCTGAAGGCCGGCAAGCGCATCTGGCAGACCGAAGTAAGCGCAGGCGACAAAAATCTCACATCCATGGATGACGGTATCTACTGGGCCAGCGTCCTGCATGCACATGTGAACTGGAACAGCGTGAGCGCGTGGCTCTATTGGTGGGGCACCGATGCCCAAGGGCCAAAGCCTACACGCGGCTCACTGCTGCTGATAGATCCCACAACAGGCGCCTATCAACTCTCCAAGCGGCTCTTCACCATTGGCCAGTATTCCCGCTTTGTCCGCCCCGGAGCGCGCCGTATCAATGCCACGGAAAATCCTATCGGCAATGTGCGCTTCGATGCCTTCCTTGATCCCAGCGGCAAGAAGCTCATCTGCGTTGCCATTAACGATGACAACAAACCGCAGGAGTTCCCCATCCAATTCGGATCCTTCCCGGCGACGACATGCATTCCGGTGCGCACGTCGGTCACGGAGAGCCACCAGAAGCTGCCTGCGCTCAAGCCCGCAAATGGCCAGGTGGTGGTGCAGACACCGGCAGAGAGCGTCACTACTTTTATCATTGGTTAAAACAGGTCTACACACTATGTCAGCAAATAAAATTCTTGAAGCACGCGTCATCATCAGCTGTCCCGATCGCAACTTCGTCACACTCAAGCTCATCACAGAAGATGGTGTCTACGGCATCGGCGATGGCACTCTGAACGGTCGCGAACTAGCCGTCGCTGCGTATCTGCAAGAGCATGTTGTGCCTTGCCTGATTGGACGGGACGCTGACCGCATCGAAGACACGTGGCAGTTTCTCTATCGCGGTGCGTATTGGCGGCGCGGGCCAGTCACGATGTCCGCTATCGCCGCAGTGGACACCGCGCTATGGGACATCAAAGCCAAGCGCGCCGGGATGCCGCTCTATCAATTGCTCGGCGGCCGCTGCCGCGAGAGCGTGAAGGTCTATGCACACGCCAACGGCGGCGATCTGCCGCAGCTGATGGACTCCGTCGCACAGCACATCGAACTCGGCTACAAGGCAGTGCGTGTGCAATGCGCCGTGCCTGGAGTGGCCGATGCGTACGGGGTTCCCCATGGCGATAAACCGTATGAGCCTGCAAGTGGAGATGTGCCGCGCGAGGAGAGCTGGTCAACACCGAAGTATCTGCGGTTTGCTCCGAAGATGATGGAAGCAGTGCGCGCAAAGTTTGGCTTCGATCTCACACTTCTGCATGATGGCCACCACCGCATGACGCCAATTGAAGCAGCATGGTTGGGCAAAAGTCTTGAGGAGTTTCAGCTTTTCTGGCTGGAGGATGCGGTGGCTGCGGAGAACCAGGAGTCCTTCCGCATCATTCGCCAACACACCACTACGCCGCTTGCAGTAGGAGAAGTGTTCAACTCGATCTTCGACTGCCAGCAACTCATCGCGGAACAGCTGATTGATTACATTCGCGTTACCGTCGTCCATGCCGGCGGCATCACACACTTGCGCCGCATTGCCAGCTTTGCCGATCTCTATAACGTTCGCACAGGCTGCCACGGCGCCACCGATCTCTCACCTGTATGCATGGGCACAGCCCTGCATTTTGATATCAGCATTCCGAACTTCGGCATCCAGGAACATATGCCCCACACTGCGCTTACTGATGAAGTCTTTCCCCACGCCTATAGATTTCAGGATGGCATGATGACGCCGGGAGAAGCGCCAGGGCATGGAGTGGATATCGACGAGAAGCTTGCTGCCCGCTTCCCCTACAAACGAGCCTACCTCCCCGTAGCACGGCTGGAAGATGGCACCATGCATAACTGGTAGAGGGAATCATGCCTATGCGATCGCTGATGTCCCGAGTTCTGATAGCGTCTACGTTGCTGGCAACGTTATCTCTGGCAGGATATGGCCAAGCACCAAGCCCATGGGTGCGGTTTACCGCGTTTCATTACGAGGGCACGGATCGCGTCGCGAATGAGCATCCGCTCTCACGAGGGGAGTATCTCAATCCAATTCTCGCCGGCATGTATCCCGACCCCAGCATCACGCGCGCGGGAGGTGACTTCTATTTGGTCAACTCGACTTTTGCGTGGTATCCCGGGGTCCCCATCTTTCATAGCCGGGATCTTACGCACTGGCAACAGGTCGGATCGGTACTGGATCGCCCCTCTCAACTCAATCTCTCAGGGCTGCAAACGTCGCAAGGAGTCTTCGCTCCAACCATTCGGTTTCACGATGGCGTGTTCTACATGATCAACACTGTGGTGGGCGGCATTGGCAACTTCTATGTCACGGCGAAAGATCCTTCAGGACCGTGGTCCGACCCAATCCTGCTGCCGGAGATCAACGGTATCGATCCGTCTTTCTTCTTTGACGACAATGGCCGCGCCTACATCGTGCACAATGGACCACCACCGGACAACCAATCGCTGTACGAGGGCCACCGCGCCATCTGGCTCTTCCCTTTTGATACGGTCACAGGCCGGGTTTCTGGCAAGGGCACAATCCTCGTCAATGGCGGCGTTGATATCAGCAAGAAACCAGCATGGATTGAGGGCCCGCATCTCTTCAAGCGCAATGGTTTCTATTATCTGATTGCGGCCGAAGGAGGCACTTCTGTCTCGCACTCCGAGGTCGTCTTCCGCAGCAGAGCAGTCGATGGCCCTTATGTGCCTTATGAAGGCAACCCAATTCTGACCCAGCGCGATCTCGCACTGGACCGCACCAACCCGGTCGCCGATGCTGGGCATGCGGATCTGGTGGAAGCGCCCAACGGTACATGGTGGGCTGTATTCCTTGGTGTGCGTCCGTACCGGGACAACCAGTTCAATACTGGGCGCGAAACCTTTCTCCTACCCGTCACATGGAAGGACGATTGGCCTGTTATTCTTCCGCCGGGTGAATCTATTCCTCGCGTACTGAAGGGATCCGGCTTACCGGTATCACCAGAATCGGCGGGGCTTCACGGTTCTTTTGTGTGGGAAGATCACTTCACGGAACCAACGCTGCGGCCAGAATGGGCAACACTACGTACACCGGTGGCATCATGCTGGAAGCTCGCCCAACATCCGGGTGCGCTTCTGCTGCAGGCGCATACGGATGATCTCACCTCACATGGCTCCCCTTGCTTTATTGCTCGCAGACAGCAACATGCTGACTTCTCTGCCAGCATCGTGCTGCATCTGCAAGCTGGGTCGGGCCGAAGCGAGGCAGGTCTCACAGCATTCCAGAATGAGCACAGCTTTTACTTTTTCGGCGTCTCCAATGCACCCGGGAAACAGCCAGCGATATTTGTAGAAGTGTCCAGCGGAGGAGATAAGGCGCTACCCACAGTCTTGCAGCGAAGAACTCTCGCACGGACAACCGGCTCAGTGGAGCTGCGAATTACCGGGCAGGGCGACACGATATCTTTCTTCTATCGCACAGGCAGCGGGGCATGGTTGCCACTGGTGACCAATGCCGATGCCACGATTTTGAGCACGGCGCGAGCGGGTGGTTTTGTGGGTACTATGATCGGTCCGTTCGCGCGGCGATAGCGGATCTCTATGGCAAGCGTTCCCGCTTCACAGCCTTCGCCGGGCGGCGCGGGCGCTTGCCGATCCCACTCTGCCGCTGGCTGGAGCGGCGCTGCAATACAACAATCGCCGCACCGCGCAGACGGGCGACTTCCGCCTCGTGCGTAGGCATGAGCCGCGGCGAAAATCCGGCGAGAACTGAATCAGAGAAGGCTTTCTGGATGATTGGCCCAAACCGCGCCCAGAGCGCAACCAAGTCGCCGGCGATCAGAATGACCTCCGGCGCCAGTGTTGCGGAGATGAACCGCAATCCCTTGCCAATGTACTCCGCTTGCCGGGTAAGCGCAGCCAATGCGTCTTCGTCCGCCTCCTGTGCCAGACGAAGCAGTTCTTCGATCGAACGCACTGCGATCTTCGGATTCCGCTCCGCATAAAAACGCAGGGCTGCCCGTGACGACGCAAAGGTTTCCCAGCAGCCGCGAGCGCCGCAACCGCAGAGTGGGCCATCTTTGTCGAGGCACAGGTGGCCAAACTCACCAGCCATGCCACCATCTCCGTGCAGCAACTGGCCATTGCATAGTATGCCGGTACCAATACCTTCGGAGACCGTAAGCAGCACCGCATTGCGAACGCCGTCCATGCGGCCAAACCAGGTTTCCGCAAGCAAACAGGCGTTTGCCGCGTTATCCAGCTCCACGGACAGGCCAGTACCCTTTTCGAGTGTTCCCTTAATGTCAAAGTCGGGCCACGCCAGATTCGGAGCAAAGCGCAGGCGGTGTGTGACCGGATCGACTCGCCCAGGAAGGCTAATGCCAACGCCTTCAAAGGAGCGCTGGGCATGCCGTTCCTTCATCCGCAGCATGGTTTCAATAATGCCGGCCAGAGTCTTTGCCGGATCGGAAGTGACAGGCAACTGCGCACGGGAGAGAAAGCGGCCATTCAAGTCCACCACGGCGATCGTCGCCTGGGTAGGCCGTATGTCCGCCACCAGCATGACAAGGTCATCGTTCAGACCAACCATGGTGGGACGCCGTCCACGCGGCAATGGAGTCGTAGCGCCTTCGCGCACCCAACGTTCCTGTATCAATTGATCCACGATGAGGGATACGGTACTGCGTTGCAAGCCGGATAGCCGGGACAGTTCAGCCCTGGAGACTGGCTGGTTCGCTCGAATAACTTCAAGAATGACGTCACGATTAATATCTCGCGCGATCTCGCTGGAGGCTAGCTGAACATAGGCCAGATCAACCCGTTGCATCCCTCTAATCATTGACTAACGCTCTCCGCACAGGTCCGGCGTGTGCTTTCTTGCCACGGCAAACTATACATACCATTCTCATTTTAAGGCTATATCGGCCAGATAGCTCTTAAAACGAAACGACCACACTTTATTGACTGCAGGCAATCGGTTATCGCGGCTAGTCATGCGATAGTGGTACTTTGTTTTAGAATAAAACAATACAAGCTATATTTAATGGAGTCAAGATAACGCCCAATGAATATTGGATATATTCTGTCTCATGTCAACACACGAGTGAATATATTCGTGATATTTTTATATTTAGTTTTAGTCACGGAGTATTTATGAGCAAGAACCTTTTTGACCTATCTGGACGATGTGCTGTTGTCGTGGGGGGGACCTCCGGACTAGGCAAAGCCATTGCTGTTGGGCTCGCGGCTGCTGGCGCGGATGTCGTCGCTGCATCTCGCAGGATAGAAGAGGTTGAGCGAACCGCACAGGAGATCGAATCTCTTGGCAGGCGAACGATTCGAGCAACGGTCGATGTATGCGAGAGACGATCTTTGCAGGAACTTCACGACAAGACCTTGGGCACTTTTGGACGAGTCGACATTCTGGTTAATTCTGCGGGTATCACCATGCGCCAGCCAACGCTGGATTTCACTGAAGAGGACTGGCAGGCGATCATCGATACCAATCTGACCGGCACGTTGCGAAGCTGCCAGATATTCGGCAGGACGATGCTGAAGCAACACTCGGGAAAGATCGTCAACGTAGCGTCGCTTGCTACCTTCGTGGCATTCTGCGACGTTGCAGCTTATGGCGCCAGCAAAGCCGGCGTCGGCGCACTTACGAAGTCCCTTGCGGTGGAATGGGCACCTTATGGGGTATGCGTGAACGCGATAGCACCCGGAATATTTCCTACCTCGCTGAACGGCGACCTAGTGCGCAGCACCGACCGAGGTACGGAACTACTGATGCGAACACCGATGAACCGCTTTGGTGAATTGAATGAGATAGCCGGCGGTGCCATTTTTCTGGCTTCTGATGCCGCCTCGTTCATCACGGGAGAGATTCTTGTTATCGATGGTGGCTGCATGGCCAGCGGCGTCAATCGCTAGGTCGGCTCAATGGCTGCGAATGGTATTCTTGCTGCGCATAGACATGATGGGTAAAGAGATAATGCAAGGTACGTTCTGCCTATGAAGCATGTATTGAAAATCCGTATAATTCTTGCGCTTCTTGTGACGGTTATTTGCCTTGAGACGTACTGCCCTGCGCAGGCACAACCACCGGCCTGGGTTGCCAGTTGGGGTGCTTCACAGCAAATTCCCGAGCCGCAGAATGCCATGACGGCTGACGATCTGCGCGATGCAACCGTGCGGCAAATATTTCACCTCTCAGTGGGCGGCACCCAATTGCGCGTTCATCTATCGAATGCATTTGGCACTGAGGCTCTCCACTTTACCTCCGTCCACATTGCACGACCTGTCTCACCCGCTTCATCCGCTATCGATCCGACAACCGACAGACGTTTAACCTTTTCAGGAAGTGAAGACGTGACCGTGCCGCCAGGAGCAGAGTTTGTATCGGACGCCCTGGATTATTCGGTGGCTCCCCTGTCAGACCTTTCCGTGACTTTCCATCTTCGATCTCCACCAGCAGCGCAGACAGGACATCCGGGTTCGCGTGCAACTTCGTATTTTGCTCACGGAGACTTCGTAGCTGCAGCAAATCTTTCCGACGCGAAGCATGTGGATCATTGGTACCAGGTGTCGGCGATTGATGTGCTGGGTGCTCCAGGAGCGGCTTCGATTGTGGCGCTGGGTGATTCAATCACCGATGGACATGGGGCAACTGCCAACGGAAATGATCGCTGGACCGATGTCCTTGCGCGGCGACTACAAGCATCGCCCCAGACGCGTAGCATAGGAGTTTCCAACCAGGGTATTGGCGGGAACCATCTGCTGACCAATGGACTGGGGCTGAATGCGCTGGCGCGCTTCGATCGCGATGTGCTTACACCTGGAGCTGTGCGCTGGGTCATCCTGTTTGAGGGTGTGAACGACCTGGGTGGGCTGGCGCGCGATCACGAGGTAACTCCCGCCGAACATGCTGCAGCAGTAAAGCGTGTTATTTCTGCCTATGACCAAATTATTCTACGTACTCATGCGCATGGAATGCGGGTATTTGGCGCAACCATCACGCCGTATGTGGGATCCGATTACTACCATCCAGGACCACTGAGCGAATCTGATCGGCAAACTGTGAATGCGTGGATTCGAGAGCGCAGCCACTTCGACGCAATCATCGATTTCGACCGGGTTGTACGCGACCCGCAGCATCCTGATCGCCTGCTCCCGGACTATGATTGCGGAGACCACTTGCATCCATCTCCGGCAGGATATCGAGCGATGGGTGAAGCAATTCAACTCAATCTATTTGAGCGATAAGGTCTGCTCCATCAAGAGGTGGCGAATATGCCAGCATCGCGTATCGGGAACTTCAAGCAAACGCTGAATCGGCTCGGTGTATTGGCGGCTCTTGTCACGATGGCTTTTAGCTCATCCGCTGCTGGTCAGATGCCCGGTCAACGCGCAGGAATACCCCATCTCGAAAAGCGTGGAAACGCAACCCGACTCATCGTGGATGGCAAACCTTTTCTGGTGCTCGGCGGAGAACTGCATAACTCCAGTTCTTCAAGCGTAGAGTACATGAAGCCTATTTGGCCACAGCTTGCGGCAATGCACCTGAACACAGTACTGATGCCCGTTGCGTGGGAGACGATAGAGGCTGAAGAGGGGAAATTCGATTTCAAGTGTGTCGATGGTCTGCTCGAAGGAGCCCGCCAGAACAATCTGAAACTTGTGGTTCTGTGGTTTGGTTCCTGGAAGAATACGTATTCCAGTTACGCGCCGACATGGGTCAAGACCAACACGGAGCGGTTCCCACGCGTCCAGACTAGCGACGGTCGAGCTACAGAGCGGCTATCCCCTTTCAGTGCGTCGGCTCGAGATGCTGATGCACGTGCCTTTGCAAAGCTGATGCACCATCTCCGGGACGTAGATGGTGCTACGCATACTGTCCTCATGGTGCAGGTCGAGAACGAGGTTGGGGTGATTCCCGAATCGCGAGATCATTCTTCCGTCGCAGATGATTCTCTCTCGGCCGCTGTACCTGCATCTCTCACGAGCTTCCTGCAAAAGCACGGGACGGGATTAGATCCGGAGCTTCGCTCAGCCTGGGAAGCGGCTGGAGGAAAAATCGCCGGAACCTGGCAGGAAGTATTTGGGAAAACTTCGCTCACTGATGACCTCTTCATGGCCTGGAACTACGCCACATATATTGAGCGCGTAACTACAGCAGGCAAGGCAGAATACCTGTTACCGATGTTCGCAAATGCCGCGTTGATTCGGCCCAACTATGAACCTGGACAGTACAACAGCGGCGGCCCACTTCCCCATTCGATCGATGTATGGCATGCAGGAGCACCCTCTCTTGATCTCTTATCTCCCGACTTATACTTTAATGAATTTGCACAATGGGCAGGCAGGTACGTACGAGCTGACAACCCGCTTTTTATTCCAGAGACCCAAGGTGGTGCAGCAGGCGCAGCCAATGCGCTCTATGCCTTCGGACATCTATCTGCCATCGGATTCTCTCCATTTGGCATTGATGATCAGGGCAACACTCCGCTCGATCTGGTGGGCATAACCAATCACTCGGAGCACTCGGATAACTCCGCCATACGTGATGTGTATGGCGAACTGTCCAGGCTGGCTCCTATGATCCTGGAAAAGCAAGGAACGGGCAGCTTGAATGCAGCACTCATCGAAAGCGAGGCGCAGCGTTCAGCACGGCTGTCTCTTGGCGACTACACCGCCAGCATTACGAGAGTAGGCGGTGCAGCCCGGCTCGCAGCACTGTTCATTCAAGTTGCTCCCAACGAATTGATTATTACCGGCAGCGGTGATGCTCAGGTCTCGTTCTCGACAGATAAACCTGGACCGCCCGTCGTTGGCATTGAGAGTATCGACGAAGAGTTCTTTGAGAATGGGGCCTGGGTGCCGAGAAGGCGGCTCAATGGCGATGAGAACTCTCAGGGACAGGCGTTGAGACTTTACGACACAGATTTAGCCCAAGGCAAAATTTATAGAGTACGACTTTATCGCTATTATTCGCCCCTTCGCCAGAGCTCCATCAAACCATAGGTTTAACTTGCAGAGCAGAGATATGAATTAGCACTAGCTTCACTTGTTGGTGAGGAGGAAAGCAGTACCTTCACCGCACGAAAATACCTGAGCCATCAGGCGTCATGATCTCCCGGGCAACCATGAGCGGCACATCCCTCCCCGCACTAATCCTGAGGAGGGATGTCTATTCCGTATACAGTTTCACGCTAGTTACCTGGTTGAGGTGTCCACGGAATTAGTGTCACCCGTGAAGATTGCACCAGCAGGAACAAAGACATTATCTACCGTGCGACTCACTGTCTTACCCATCCTCAGATCCAGGCGTGAAGCATCAATTCCCTTTTCCTCTGCCAGGTATTTGCGAACGTTCAGGGTGCGACCTGTAGCAACCTTTGCACCCTCATCATCTGTGGAGTTACCAATGATGACCAGGCGGCCCGTAGGCTCGTGTTGCATTTTAAGCGCTACGTCATCGAGACATCCCTTGGCCTCATTATCGACTCGTGCAGGACGCTGGCGATCGCGTTCAAACGATAGTGAGCAGAGATTCTGCGCCTGTGGTGCGACCGGCTGCGGCGGCGCTATAACTGTTACATCTGTGGTCGCCATAGCAGACTTACCGAGATCATCCACCACATTACAGGTAACTGTAATGACTCCAGGCATAGCACCACTTGTGGCCAGTGTTCCCGTGGCAGTATTACCCGTAATCGTGCCTGCCGTAGAAGCATAGGAGTATGTGAGTATGCGGTTTTCTGAACTGTTTGCCTGAGCCGTGATGCTAGCTACGTCGCCGGGATTGACCGAAGATGGGCTGGCAGAGCACGTAATAGTTGGCGGTGCCGGCGACTGAATCGTGAAACCCGTGGTACATGCCGCTTGTTGCGCGGGGTGTGAACCCTGCATCACATGAGCACTAATCACGTACGTACCAGGCGCCACGCCGGTGGTATTCACAGTGGCCGTTGCACCAGAACCGCTTATTACCCCGCCATTACTACTCCAGGCGTAGTCTGCCTTGCGTTTAGGATTGAGATTCGATGCCGCTGCCTGAGCCGTCAGCGTATCGCCCGGGAACCCAGTTGTGGGTTGCACGCTACAGGCAAGCTGCACCGGCAGTGGAGGCTTGATATCGCCAAATCGAAAAACAAGCCCTGCCGAAAGGCGTAGATCATTTTGGCTTGCACTTGCTCCACTCACAACATCACCAAAACGGGTCATCATATACTCTGCCTGCACTGGCCGGAGGGAAATATGACGAGTCATACCAATGTCCAGGCCGCCGCCGCCAGTCATCGCAAACGAGTTCTGCGATGGGAGTGGTATGCAGGCGCTGCCTGTGCAATTGGAAACTGTAACTGAGCTCGCGTGGACACCTCCAAATAATGCCTGGGCAAAGAGGGTAAACCGGCTGGAGTTGCGAAATGAAAGGCGCGGGCCAAAGAGATAGGTGTAAGCCGTGCCGCTTGCGTCTACCACCAGCGGCTGATTGGCACCTGTTCCCGTTAGTTCCAACTCATTGTCAGCATAACCGCCGAAATCAGCCACCAACCCAAAGTACCGATTTAGATTGAATGCAAGAGAGGCACTTCCTCCGTTCAGGCCAACCATCCTGTTGCCAGACTTTGTCTCTGTAGATGCCGTGCCAAAGCGCGAATAACCGAGAAAGAGTTCAACACGCGGCGTATAAATGTACCTGCGTTCTGCCTGTGGCACAGGTGCAAGTGGTGCGGGTTGCGCCGATGACGACTCTACCAAAACACCAGCGTCTGTAGCAGTACCGGTAGACTTCAGCTTGTCTTCAGCATGAAGCGAAAACACCGGCGTCATGGATACCGCAACTACCATCGTTGCAACCAACCTGGCACGTAATCTCATCGTAGTTCTCCCAATTTTCGCAGTCGCATTCCCTGATGTCGGCTGCGGTCGCCTTTCTATAAGCGACCGCAGTCTGGCTTATGGAGCAGGTACATTAATCACCGTGTTGACAATAGTGACCGACGGCCCCAAAGACAGGACTCTGCCGTTAATGGTCGTGATTGCAGCAACTCCAACGGTCGAAACGGAAGCACCAGACTGCGCGATGATGCTGCCAGACATCGTTCCTCCGCCAAGAATTCCGTTGATCGTTGCAAAGCTGCCCACCTGCCAGAAGACGTTCTTCGCCTGAGCGCCATTGACGAGCAGCACACTGCGATGGGCTGTTGGCGATCCAACCGTAAGGTAGGTTGACATCTGGAATACCCAGGTGGCATTAGGATCGCCCTTCGCATCGAGTGTAAGATCACCCAGCGTCAGGTTGTAATAGCCCGGTGCCGACTTGTAAATGCCAGCAGCAAGTGTGCGCGTACCCAGTTCGCCCGCACCTCCGCCTCCACATCCCGGACAGACTGACACATCCAATCCATTCGGAAAGGCGGCCAGCGTGTTGTATGCGATCAGCGTATCTGCAGCAGCCTGGGCCGCAATAGCAGCCGTAACCGCAGTCCCTTCATTGGGGCACCCAACCGTAGGCGGCGGCGGCGCCGTGTAGATCGTCCCATTGACGTATCCGCCAGTATAAATTGGCGTCTCCGTGTACGAGCAACCTACGCCGTTATCATGGAAGTTCACGATCTTTGTGGAGACCCCCGTGGTTCCAATGTTTCCATTGATTACAGTGGAAGTCCCTGAATTCGTCATCCCAGCGGTACCGCCAAAATCACCGAAGAGTGCAGCAGTTCCAAGATTGACCGGTGGCGCGAGCACTGTAGTACCTGTGGTAAAGATCCAGGGGTTCGGAGCTCCCGTCGTCCCTAACGAGTTACCTACCATGTCAGTCGCACCGCTTGTGATCGTCGCCGTATAGATGTTGTTGGCGGTGAGCAAAGCGGTAGGGGTAAAAGTTGCAATAAAATTGACTGGGTCGTAGGAAACAGTCCCAGCGATCTGCGTAGAAGCTGGCCCCATCACAGTAAAGGTAGCGGTCGTCAGCGTAAGCGGATTCATTGCTGCAGTAAAGGTGGCACTGATAGCTTGGTTTATCGCAACTCCAGTTGCACCGTTTATAGGAACGGTGGAAACAATGAGCGGCTTGGTCGTGCTTGCTACCGTCCCTGTAGTGAAAGTCCAGACATAATTGACCGCGAGCGTATTTCCTGCCGTGTCTGTCGCTCCAGTTGTAATGGTCGCGGTATACAAAGTGCTGGCTGCAAGATTGGCGGTTGGAGTAAATGTAGCCGCGCTGCCAACGCTTGCATATACAACCTGCCCAGCAACAGCAGTATTACCAGGTCCCGTGAGCAGGAATGTAGACGAGTTGATAGTCGCGACATTCATCGCCTTGCTAAAGGTGGCGCTGACCGCCTGATTCAGCGGTACGTTTGTCGCAGCATTTAGTGGGTTCGTTGAGAGAATAGTAGGTTTTGTGGTGTCTGGTGCAGCTGCCGTGGTGAAGGTCCACACGAAAGGAAGCGCCATCGCATTACCACCAATATCCGTTGCACCAGTCGTAATTGTTGCGGTGTAGAGAGTGCTTGCCAGCAGGTTTGCCGAAGGAGTAAACGTGGCAATCGACCCCGCTGAAGCATAAGTCACAGTGCCAGCAACCGCTACTCCGCCCGGCGCCTTCAATGTAAAGGTGGCACCATTAATAGTGACAGGATTCATTGCCTCACTAAACGTAGCCGTAACAGACTGATTGATGGGCGTACCTGTAGCGCCGTTGGCTGGGGTTGTGGAGATCACCGCAGGCAGCGCAATGGCTGGTGCGGTCCGGAAACTCCATACATAGTTAGCGGCAAGCGGATCGCCGGCAACATCAGTAGCTCCGGTTGTGATAGTAGCCGTATATAAGGTGTTGATTGCCAAAAGAGCAGTTGGTGTAAAGGTCGCAACAGATCCGCTACAGGTCACTGTTCCCGCAACCGCTAGAGTTCCGGGCCCGGTGAGTCTGAAGTTAGTCGCAGGCGAACTCAGTGTGGCACAGTTCATAGCCTTGCTGAAGGTCGCGCTTAGTATCTGGTTGAGAGGCACACCAGTAGTACCATTCGCTGGAAGCGTCGATACCACCGTAGGCTGTACTGCTGTCGTAAAGCTCCACACGTAACTACTTGCAGGTTCAATACCGATGGTGTTTGTGAGCCCCGTTGTAAGCGTTGCGGTATAGAGTGTGTTGTACGCAAGATTGGCCGTTGGCGTAAATGCAGCAATCGAACCAGTAGCAGCGTAAGTAACATTTCCAGCTACAGCTATTCCGCCTGGTGCAGACAATTTGAAAGTCGAACCGTTTATAGAGGCAGGGTTCAACGCCTGATTAAATGTTGCTGTAATAATCTGATTGATGGGTACTCCGATAGCACCATTGGCCGGCGTTGTAAATCCCGTCAACGGCGGGGCGGAGTTCACTGTTTCTTTTCCGCATCCAGCCAGGCCTGCACATAAAAGCGTACCTAATAGTGCGGCAGTACTAAATTTCCGTATTTGCATATGTCACCCTGATGAAGCAAAATTCGCAGCTATTGTAGGCGACGCTAGTAGAGCAGGCGTCCGAGTAGAAATTGACGCTACGTCTGAAGTAGCTTCGCGGTCTGAGCAAAATAGCTCACTTTTGGTAGCTTTCCCGTTTTGCGCAAGGTGAGTCGCCGCAGATTGCGGCCATAGAGACACCTTGCAGCTGCAATTTTGCGAAGAGGAGAGTTTCTCTGGCAAAAGATTGGAAGCTTATGGAGTAAGAGCAACTATCCCGTCCGAACGTTGCACGTATTCTGCTCTTTATTAGCACCGACACACAATAAGATGTACCGATAGACTCACAGATTTCCAATTCCAATATGTATTGCCATAAAGCAGTACTCTGAGAAATCGCTCATGACGACTGCTCGGGTATACAAACATCGGAAAGCTTGATTTTTGCATCTCACTATAAGTAGGAGGCAAGCTAACCAGCAGGAACATTTACGACTGCCAACTAACTTGTCGACTTATTTACGAATAAGCAATGATCAATTGCCGCAGGTGCAACTAATCGTCCGTCCATCACACAAAATGAATAGCATCCAGCGTTATGTAAACCTTTCCGTGCTGCTTAGAAACCCTATCTTCGAACTCTTGATGAAGTATTTCTGTCTCTGGATGATCCTGCTGGCCCTCATCGCTGGCTTCGTCGAGGCGAGGGCGCTCCACAGCAACTACTATCTTTACAATCTTGATATCCCCTTTAAGCTGCTCTGATAGCCGCAGATTCCCTAGCTCCAACTAGCCCTTCACTGAATCAGATCGCGTTTCAGTTAGAGAAAATTGGAAGCTGCATGTCGCATAATTGAATGACGTAGCAGTCTTCGGGTCTTCCCTTATCTTCCGTTCCATGCAGCACACAGCCAACAGCTACGCCTCTGTCACCATCCCAAAAGAGTGAGTCTTAATAAAACCTCTGGAGGAATAACCCAGTGCGACTTCTCCACATCTGGCACGGTTGGTTCTTGGTCTTCTTTTTGTCCTGCATCGCCATTGTCTTTTCCAATGGTCTGCACTGGATACTCTTCACAGCACTTAAGCGGAAGCAGGCGGAGAAGCCGCAACAGTTGGGCCTTGGTTTGCAAAAGCATCTAGAAAAACCAGCACGCGCTGTTGTCATCCTGATTTTTCTCTTCCTGGTGCAGCCATTCCTTCCAATCTCACAGAATCTTCATGACTCTGTGCGCCAGGGCCTATCCATAGCCATGGTGCTCTCCCTCGGCTGGTTCGCCACTGGAATGGTGTACGTCGCGGAGAACATCATTCTCCGCCGCTTCGACTTAACGGCATCGAATAATGTCCGGGCGCGCCGCATTTACACTCAATTTCGGCTCTTTCGACGTGTTGTTCTTACATTCATCCTTCTCATCACACTTGGAGCTGCTCTTTACACCTTTCACGATGCAAGACTTTGGCATGCTGGCACCGGACTTCTAGCCTCAGCAGGATTAGCTTCGCTTGTGCTCGCCACCGCTGCCAAATCCAGCGCTTCAAATTTTCTCGCTGGTATGCAGATCGCATTGACCGAACCTATCCGGCTTGACGATGTGGTCATCGTGCAGGGAGAGTGGGGTAACGTCGAGGAAATTAACTCTGCCTACGTTGTAGTGAAGTGCTGGGACCTGCGCCGCCTCATCGTGCCCCTGAGTTACTTCATCGAAAATAGCTTTCAGAACTGGACACGCCAGTCAGCGGATCTCCTTGGTACCGCATTCCTTTACATGGATTACGCCGTACCCGTCGAGCCATTACGAGAAAAGCTGCAGGCAATAGCCACTGCATCCAGGCAGTGGGATGGCAAGGTCTGCGCATTGCAGGTCACAGATCTGAAAGAACATACCATGGAGATTCGGTGCTTGGTCAGCACGAGGAATGCAGGGGACAGCTTCGACCTCCGCTGCATTGTTCGTGAACAGATGATGGCCTTCGTTCGCGAAAATTATCCCGATACATTCCCTCGGGCTCGTTTTCTCGCTCAGTCTGAGTATCCCGGTCAAAAGCAAACTTCCCAAGGCCTAGCAAGCCGTTGAGCGTGAAACCCCGCGGTACGTGTCAACGCACACTCAGAAGCATGCGAATATCTCGGAGATTATTGCCCGTCGGCCCAGTCACGATCGCATCGCCCAATTTCTCGAACAAGTTGCCGCTATCAAACTGCTGCAGTATCACCGTCGGGTCGATTCCCAACTTTTTTGCTCGCCGTATCGTACTTATATCTGCCACGGCACCAGCCGCTGAACTATTGCCATCAACCCCATCAGATCCTGCACTTAAAATGCCGATGTTCTGACCTCTAAAATATTCATCCAGCTGCGTCGCACTATAAAGCGCAAAGTGCTGGTTCCGCCCACCCACTCCGGCACGTCCGTGAATCTCGACCGCAATCTCCCCACCAGAGAGCAGACACACTTGTTCATGTTGTTCGGATAGCTCTTTTAGCTTTCGCAAGAGATAATCCGCAGCCTTCCGATACTCCCAGTCGTCGCAACTGTTATCGATTACGACAGTGTATCCCTGCTCCTTCGCCAGAGCTGCAGCGCTCTCCAGCAATCGCTCGTTTGAAAGCAGGCATATCCAGTGTGCGCGTTCGAAAACTGCGCTTGTCGCCTTCGGCGTTTCTCGACAGGACTTCCCTCTCAGATAATCTATCACTACCCCAGGCAGTACATTTTCCAACTTCCGCGCTCTAATCAATTTCGAGCACTCCTCCAGCGTAGAAGGATCGGGCAGCGTCGGCCCTGAACTCACCATATGCAGCTCACCCTCTGGGACATCGCTTACCAATACCGTGCATTGCGTAGCCGCACCCGCCGCCTCAGCCATCCGACCGCCTTTCACGGCGGAGAAATGTTTGCGCAGCACATTCATCTCCACAATGCTTAGCCCTGAGTGCAGCAGTCCCTGATAGAACGCCGCGGTCTGCTCCACTGAAATCGAAGGGTCAAGTGGATGCTCCACCATGGCCGAACCACCACCGCTGATCAGAAAAAACACCAGCGAGCGCGCATTCAGCGTATGCAACAAACCCATGATCTCTACAGCAGCCGCTCGTGAGCTTTCATCCGGAACAGGGTGGCTTCCGTGAAAGTACCGTATCTTCGCTGGCGTGCGATGCAAAAGCTCGCTCCCTACTATCACGCCCTCAAGTTGCTGCCTTTTGGCAAGCTCCGGCTGCAACATCTGCGCAAAGTAATCGCACATCGGCACAGCCGCCTTGCCGATACTTACCACCACAATGCGATCAAAGTCTGCAAGCGTATATTGCAGTTCACCTATCCGCAGAACACCATTCACACACCGTACCGCATGCTGAAGTGCCTTCGTTACCTGCACTTGCTCCATGGTCTCCGCAAAGATCTGGCGTAACTGCAATCTCATGTCATCCGGTTGTGTTCCCATAGGCTGCACTCATACTGGATAAATCTTCTCACGCCATCTTAAGGTATGGGTGGATATGAATTGGCAACTTCGGCACATAGTGCCTCGCCACATCATTCGTAGCCCCGGACACTATTGCGTCTCATATGGATATTTTCGCTTAGCCTCGTAATAAGGCTAGCGATAACCTCGCTGGCCTACAGCGTATCCCCTACGAAGCTCGCAGCTCGCGAACCGGCTGCGTGTCTTCGCCGCATCCCAGTTCCGCCAGTATCTGCTCAATCACCTTGGCCGCTGCGCGAGTTCCCCCAGCAGATAGGCTCAGCGTGATCGGCTGCTGTGGATCGATCGTGATGGCATATAGCACCACCTCGCAGCCGTCTCCCATCATGTAGAAGATATCCAGCAGGTCCTTGATACCCACATCGTGTGCCGTCAGGGTCGGCGGATAATCGCGCGAGAATCGCGGCGTTGTGCGCGTAATGGTCCACAGAGGATTGCCATCGTTCGCTGCGTCGATCATTACCACGCGATCCGCACTTTGCATCGGCTCCAGCAACACCAGTCCGCCGGTACCGCCATCCATGCACTCCACATTCGCAGGCAGGTCATACTGTTCCAGCGCACGCACCACATGGACGCCGATTCCCTCGTCTCCCATCAGGATGTTGCCAAGCCCCAGCACCAGTGTCTTGTGCCCGCTACTTGTCACGATTCCTCCGGACAAACTTCCAACCGCCCACGATGGATGAGATGGTGCCGCGTCCCTCAATGTAATCGTGATAGAACGACAGATAAACGTGCACGATGATGAACACCACAAAGAACCACAGGAACAGATGGTGCCAGAAGCGTACCTGAAATTCCCCACCCATCAGCGTCACAATCCAGTTGAACATCTGGGGCAGCCTGGAAGTGCTCATGCTTGAATACAACGCGAAGCCGGTAATAGTTTGTATAACAAATGCAATGAACGTGAAGAAATAGATCAGCCCTGCCAGCGAGTTATGCCCTGTTGAAATGGGCCCATGCATCTTCGTCTCAAATACATCGGCCTTCACTACATCCACAATCTCCTGCCGTTGCGATGGCTTCAGCGGAAAAAATGCCTTCCAACTGGAGTATTGATTGCCCACAAATCCCCAGTAGATCCTCGCAATGAAGTTGAAGACGTAAACGAATGCAGCCGTGAAGTGAATGAACCGCACCCAGCCGAACCAGTATTGCTGGTACGCCTCCGACGCATAGAACGCGCGAATCGGCGCTCCGATCAGGTAGCCAGTGACGCACAACAGCACCAGCGCCACCGCGTTAATCCAGTGATAGACACGCACCGGCAGTTCCCACACATATACGCGCCGGTACTCTACCGGTGGATGTTCAGCCGCCGGTGTCACATTGTTTACGGGAGTGATGGGAGCGCTCATGGCCGTTACTCGAAAGAAACCTGGTTAAGGTGTCGCCCCTGCGGATCGTACATATGCACGGAGCAGGCGAGACACGGATCAAAGGAATGAATGGTACGCAGTAACTCCACTGGTTGGTTGAGATCTGCTACCGGTGTACCGATCAGCGCTTCTTCATACGATGACCGCTGTCCCTGCGCATCGCGTGGTGAGCCATTCCATGTCGTTGGTACAACCAACTGATAGTTCGCGATCTTGCCCTTATGGATTTTTATGTAGTGCGCCAGCGCGCCCCGCGGAGCTTCTACCAGGCCAACGCCCTCTGCATCCTCCGGCCACGTCTTCGGCTCCCACTTCTCACCGTTGAAGGTCGAGGTCTCGTGAATCTTCACCCGCTCCATCAGTTGCGCGAAGTAATCCTTCAGCCAGCCCAGCGCCAGTTCAGCATCCAGTGCGCGTGCTGCCGTGCGGCCCAGTGTAGAGAAAAGTGCTTCCACCGGAGCACCCAGCTTGCCCAGCGTCTGTTTCACCACCTCGCGGATATCGTTGTTTCCCGCCGCATAGCCAACCACCAGCCGCGACAGCGGCCCAACCTCCATCGCATGCTCTTTCCACCGCGGAGTCTTGATGAATGAATACTGCTCGTAACCTTCCAGTGTCTCAAAAGGCGGCTTCGGTCCGTTATAGTTCAGCTCGGTCTCGCCCTTCCACGGATGCAGTCCCTCGTTTCTTCCGCCCGCATAGCTATACCAGGAGTGTGCAATGTACTCCTTGATCTCCTGGTCGTCGCGCGCATTCACCGGATGCACCGTGCTCAGGTCGCGGTTTAACACGGCGCCCCTCGGATACCGGAATGACTCTGGCTGGCCGTAACCCCGAGTCGGAAAGTCGCCATACGCAAGATAGTTCTTTAGTCCCCCGCCATACTTCGTCCAGTCTTTGTAGAACGAAGCAATCGTAAGGCAGTCAGGAATGTACACTTCAGTCACAAACTCATTCGCCTGGGCGATGAGCTTGGCAACCAGGTTCAGCCGCTCGGAATTGATCGCCGCAACTTCATCCGTATCGATAGAGCACGGAACGCCGCCCACCAGAAAATTCGGGTGTGGATTCTTGCCGCCGAAAACGGTGTGGATCTTCACCACATCTCTCTGCCACTCCAGCGCATCCAGATAATGCGCCACCGCGATCAGGTTCACCTCCGGCGGTAATTTATATGCCGGATGCCCCCAGTAACCGTTGGCGAAGATGCCCATCCCGGTCTCCGCGAACTTCTTCACCTTGGCCTGCACCTCGGTGAAATACGCCGTCGTATTCTTGTCCCACTTGGAGTAGCTCTGTGCCAGTGCCGATGCCTTCGCCGGATCAGCCTTTAGCGAATTCACCACATCCACCCAGTCGAGCGCATGCAAATGGTAGAAGTGCACCACGTGGTCGTGCAGATACTGCGTCGACAGCATGATATTGCGCACCAGATCCGCTGTAGGTGGAATCGTGATTCCCAGCGCATCTTCCACCGCGCGCACACTCGCCAGCGAATGGATGCTGGTACACACACCGCAGACGCGTCCCGTAATGGCCCATGCATCGCGCGGATCGCGGCCAATCAATATCTTCTCCAGCCCGCGCACCATAGTGCCTGCGCTGAATGCGTCCGTGATTACGCCATTCTCTACGACTGCTTCAATGCGCAGATGGCCTTCAATTCGCGTTACCGGATCAACAACAATACGTGCCATGGCCCCTCGCTATTCTTTCTGATCTTCTTCGTGAACTTCTGCGATCACACTCTTTTTGCGTACATTTGTGACCACTGCATGCGCTGCCACACCTGCCAGCGTCACCAGCCCCACCGTCGTCCCGATCGTATCCGCCGTGCTCTCGATGCCGAACCCGGCGAATGCCGGCAGATGCTGATAGAACGGTCCATTATCCCAGAAGCCATCCTCGCTGCACCCGATGCAGCCATGCCCCGACTGGATCGGATAGCTGGTTCCCTCGTTCCACTTCATCACCGAACACGCGTTGTAGGTCACCGGCCCGCGGCAGCCCATCTTGTACAGGCAATACCCCTTGCGCGCATTCTCGTCGTCAAACGACTCTACGAATAGGCCTGCATCGTAATTCGGCCTGCGATAGCAGGTATCATGTACGCGCCGCCCGTAGAACTCCTTGGGCCGCCCCAGACTGTCCAGCGCCGGAGTCTGTCCCAGCACCAGCAAATGTGTCACCACGGCCATCATCACATCGGCAATCGGCGGACATCCCGGTACATTGATCACCGGCTGGCTCACCAGCTTGTGGATCGGAGTCGCATGCGTCGGATTCGGCTTCGCCGCCTGCACACAGCCGTTGGAAGCGCAGCTGCCCCACGCCACAATTGCGGCCGCATCCTTCGCCACAGTCTGCAGAATGGACTCCGAAGTCTTGCCGCCGATCATGCAGTACACACCGTCCTCCGCCGTCGGCACGGAGCCCTCGACCAGCACAATGTACTTGCCCTTATTGTCGCGAATGGTGTCGCTGAGACATTTTTCGGCCTGAAATCCCGCCGCTGCCTGCAACGTTTCGCTGTAATTCAGCGAAAGTACATCCAGCAGCACATCGATCACGATTGGGTGCGAGGCCCGCAGGAACGACTCACTGCAGCACGTGCACTCCTGAAAATGCATCCACACCACGGCTGGCTTAGCCTTGGTCTCGAATGCGGAAACCACCTGCGCCACGCCGGACTTTCCCATCCCGGCCACCACGGCTGCGGCACTACAGAACTGTAGAAAATCTCTGCGGCTGTAGCCCTTCTGCTGCATCGACTGCCAAATAGTTTGAGCCATGCCCACCTCGTTAACACCCACGCGACCGCAAGCCCCTGATTGTGACGTACTCCACACTCGGGGCTTTTCCCATCACGTTCAGCGATAATAGGCACCCTAAACACCAAGGGATGTGATGGCGATCACGTTGCTGCGCCATTATTTTCAGGTACGCCGATACAACAACATAGCGGCCGGGCAGCCGCACTTAACAGCTATGAAGGTCAGCGAAACATCACATTATTTTCCGGGGAAAGCCCGAATCAGCGTGCAACCGGGATCACTCTGCACTACGGCTGCGGTGGCGCCCGCAGGAATCACAGTAGCCTTTCCGCGCTCCAGGGGCAGCGATTCTCCATCGCAGGTCAGCGTTGCACTGCCACTCAGCACCACCAGAATCTGCGGCACCCTCATCGCCCCAAACGTATGCGTATGCCCTGCCGTCAACTCAAAGCGGTCAACGGTGAAGTACTTTTCCTGGATCAGCCGCGTAAAGCCCTCGACCTGGACCGGCGCTACCTTGCCCGCCCGCGTCTTCGGCTTCATCACCCGCAGCGCATCGTCCACGTGCAGCTCACGCGGACGCCCATAGTCATACAGCCGGTAGGTAATGTCGCTGGTCTGTTGTGTCTCCAGTATTGTCAATCCGCCGCCGATAGCGTGCACCGTACCCGCATCCACAAAGATCATGTCGCCGGGCGTCACCGGGAGCCACCGCATGCGCTCTTCCAACGTGTGATTGTCCACGGCCTCGCGAATCTCCTTCGGCCCTGTGCCCTCGGTAAATCCCAGTGCAACCGCAGCCTCTGGCTCGGCATCCAGTACGTACCAGCACTCCGTCTTACCCCGCGGATAGCCCACCTGTTGTGCAAAAGCATCATCCGGATGCACCTGCAGCGAGAGCTTCTCCTTAGGCGCCAGCAGCTTGAGCAGCAGCGGGAACTCGGCTTCGGCATCGTCGCCCAGAATCTCTGCGGCGTGCGCCTTCACCACATCGGCAAAGCGCCCACCTGCCCACGGGCCGGTCTCCACCACGCAATCCTCGCCGGTCAGCCACGATTCTCCAACTGGCTCCTCAAAAATCTTGCCGTCATACCACCGGCTCCAATCCTTCGTGCCCCAGATCCGAGGCGAAAAAAACGGGGCGAGACGAAACGGAGAGGCGATCTTCGAGGACATGGCTTCCTTATAGTGATGGATTCAGCGCTGGGTGCGCTGTTAGCCAATTGTAATCTGTCGCAGCGCCGGATAGATGCGCCGGTACTCCTCATAGGCTGCCGCCATCACATCCGCATGTTTCGGCTGGATCTCTTCCCTCACCTGGATCGTCGCGCCGCAGGCATCTTCCACGCTCGCCCACGCACCCACACCCGTCCCGGCCAGCAGCGCAGCGCCAAACGCGCCACCCTCCTGCGCCTCCAGCAGTTCCACCGCATGCCCGTAAACATCCGCCTGGATCGCAGCCCACAGCGGACTGCTCGCGCCCCCACCACCCAGCCGAATCCGTTCCACCGGAATGCCAAGCTGCTTGAAGAGCGTAAAGCTGTCCTGCAGGCTGAACGCCACACCTTCCATCACCGCGCGAACAAAGTGCGCCCGCCGATGCGAAGCCGTGATGCCAACAAACGCCGCCCGCGCATTCGGATCAAGGTGGGGCGTCCGCTCGCCAAACAGATACGGCGCCCAGAACAACCCCTCTGACCCCGCTGGTACGCTAGACGCCTGCGAAGTCAGTTCGTCGTACCTGCTCGTCGTGCCGTCATCATGCCGCGCAAACGTATCGCGGAAGTAGCGCAGCGAAAGCCCCGCCCCGTTCGTCACACCCATCACGTGCCAAAGCCCCGGCGCAGCGTGGCAAAACGTATGCAGCCGCCCCCTCGGGTCTTTAATCGGCTCGCCGGTCGAGGCAAATACCACGCCCGATGTACCAATCGTCGCGCTGACCGACCCCGGAGCCACAATGCCCATGCCGACCGCACCCGCGCCCTGATCCCCTGCCCCAGCCACCACCGGCGTACCCGCCGCCAATCCCGTTGCAGAAGCGCCAGCCTGGCTGACATGCGCGCAAACCTCCGGCCCTTCAAACAGCCGCGGCAGCCACTTCATCGGGATACCCGCAGCATCCGCCACCTCCGCAGACCACTTCCGATGGGTTACATCGAGCAGCAGCGTACCCGATGCCTCCTGCATGTCCATCGCATACTCACCCGTCATGCGATAGCGCACATAGTCCTTCGGGCAAAGCACGTGCTCGATGCCTTTGAAGATCTCCGGCTGATGCTCCCTCACCCACAGCAGCTTAGTCAGGGTAAAGTTCGGCAGCGCCGGATTGCTCGTCAACTCGATGATGCGTTCGTAGCCAATACGCTCGTTCAGCCAGTCGCACTGCGGCTGCGTCCGCTGATCGCACCAGATCAGCGCCGGGCGCAGCACCTCGCCGCGCCCATCCATCATCACGCAGCCGTGCATCTGCCCCGTCAGTCCAATCGAGCGGATATCGCTTGCGTTGCCGCCAGTCTCCTTCAGCACGCCGTGGATCGATGCCTTCGCCGCCCGCCACCAGTCTTCCGGCTCCTGCTCGGCCCAGCCAATCTGCGGCGAACTGATGGGCACGTGCTCCGTAGAGCACGCCGCCACCACCTTGCCGCTCGCATCCACCAGCACCGCGCGTGTCCCGCCGGTGCCAACATCGATCCCCAGAAACATCGTTACTCCTTCGCCGTCCCGAAGCGGAAGACCGTGACCGTGTGATACGTCTCACCCGGCTTCAACTCCGTCGAAGCAAACGCCGGATGGTTCGGGGCATCCGGAAAGTGCTGCGTCTCCAGGCAGAAGCCGGAGTGCTTCACATACTTCGCGCCAAAACGCCCCGTCAGCGTGCCATCCAAAAAGTTCCCCGAGTAGAACTGCACACCTGGCTCCGTCGTAAGCACCGTCAGGGTACGTCCGCTCAGCGGGTCAACCGCATGCGCAGCCTCGCGCAGACCGTCCTTACCCACGGGGCTGTTGAGCACAAAGTTGTGGTCATAACCTCCCGCCAGCTTCAGTTGCTCGTTCTCCTGATCGATGCGCGCGCCGATTGCCGTCACCTTGGTGAAATCAAACGGCGTGCCGGCCACTGGTGCCAGTTCGCCCGTTGGGATCAGCCCTGCATCGATCGGCGTATAGCGGTCTGCCTTGATGGTCAGCTTTTCATTCAGCACCGTTCCCTCCCCGTTACCGGCAAGATTGAAATAGCTATGGTTGGTCAGATTCACCACCGTCGGCTTCGTCGTCGTTGCGCTGTATGCAATACGCAGCGAAGAATTCTCCAGCGTGTAGCGCACATGCACCGTCAGCTCACCGGGAAATCCCTGGTCGCCGTCCGGGCTCACCAGCGTCAGTTCCACACCATTCGTAATCTCGTGGGCCTTCCAAACCTTCTTGTCGAAGCCCACGGTTCCGCCGTGCAGAGAGTTCGCACCATTGTTCAATGGAATGTGAAACTCTTTGCCATCAAGCTTGAACGTGCCCTTCGCAATGCGGTTTCCATAGCGGCCCACGATGGCCCCGGCGTAGGTCGTATTACTCTCCAGCACGTAACCATCCATGCTGTCGAAACCCAGCACCACATCCGCCTTCTTGCCATTGCGATCCGGTGCGTCAATGCTGACCACGTGCGCGCCATATGTGATCACCTGCACAGTGAGCTGAGCATTTTTCAACGTGTAAAGATCAACCGCCTCACCGAGCGGCGACTTGCCCCACGGAGCCTTGGTGACAGAAGCGTGCGCAAACGACACTGCAGGCACCATCATGGCTGCCAATATCAAGCTATGCATAATCATCGGTATGGTCCTCAATCCGCCCGCGAAGGCATTTTATCTACGGCCCAAAACTCCGGGCAAATGGCTAGGAATGGCGATACATCTTCCAGCCCAGGTA
>DASWOP010000032.1:0-24314 GCA_036404255.1 Acidobacteriaceae bacterium
GCTCAGAATGACTCGGCTACTCGGTTTGCTTAGGGTGACAGACGAAAGACAACGGCCTTCGTGGGATTGAGGGTCGTGCAGCAATAAAGACAAATACAGGGATCCTTCGCTGCGCTCAGGATGACGACGCGTGGGGAGGCAAGAATCAACCCCTTCACTGCGCTCAGGATGACGGCGTAAGTGAAGGAGAGAGAAAAAGAGAGAAGAAAAATGGCAAAGATTCCGTTTGGTCCGAACTACGATGAGATGCTCAACCCCAGCCTGATCAGCAAAGACGTGCGTGCGAAGGCGCTGAAGGCGTTGAAGGACGACGAGCTTGATCCGGTGAACCTGTTCAACATCACGTGGAAAGACGGCAACGATAAGGTTCGCAAGGTGGTGCTGCCGCCGGCGCTGACGGGCATTGATGCCAATGTGGTGGTGATGCTGGGCTGCGGATTTCCTTCGGGATCGCACAAGGTGGGGCCGGCGTACAGCACGCTGATCGAAGAGATGGTGGACGGCGATATTATTCCGGGCGTGCATACGATCCTGGGACCGTCGACCGGAAACTTTGGCATTGGGACGGCTTACATCTCGAAGCTGCTGGGCTTCCGCGCGATTGTGATTATGCCGGACACGATGAGCAAGGAGCGGTATGAGCGCATCAAGAAGTATGGCGGCGAACTGGAGCTGACGCCGGGGTCTGAGTCTGACGTGATCCTGACGCTGGAGAAGACGCGCGAGCTGATGAAGGATCCGAAGAACAAAGCCTTGGCGCAGTTTGAGCTGTTCCCGAACTACCGGTTCCACCGGCATGTGACGGGCGGAAGCGCGATTGAGGCGGTGAAGGGCGTGGGCAACGGACGCATCGCGGGCTTCACATCGGCACCGGGCTCGGCGGGGACGCTGGCGGCGGGCGACCAGATCAAGGCTGCGTTCCCCGAGGCGAAGATTGCCGCGCTGGAGCCGTATGAGTGCTCGACGCTGGCGAATGGCGGACGGGGACAGCATCGGATTGAGGGCATCGGCGACAAGATGTGCACGCTGATCCACAATGTGCTGAATACGGATTTCGTGATCCTAATCAAGGATGAAGAGACGGTGCAGGGCGTGAAGATCTTCCACGACGGGCTGGAGTCTCTGGTGAAGGCGGGCGTGGATCGCGAGTTTGCATTGGGTCTGCGCGATGTATTTGGGCCGTCGGGCATATGCAACGTGCTGGGCGCGATCAAGCTGGCGAAGCATCTGCGGCTGGGACCGGGCGACAACGTGGTAACAGTGGCGACGGACGGATTCGACCGCTATAACTCGGTGCTGGATGAGCTGGACAGCCGCTATTTGGAACTGGCGCCGCCGGTGCTGGATCGCTGGCTGCAGGACATCTTTCTGGGTGCAGAGGATGATCTGGTATTCGACTTCCGCAAGCCTGAGGTGAAGGAGCAGTTGTTCCAGCAGAAGGAGCGCGACTGGATCAAGTTCGGATACACGAAGGAGTTTCTGGACTCGATGCGGACGATGGATTTCTGGGACGCGCAGTATGCGAAGGTGCCGGGATACAACGAGAAGATTGCGAAGGCTCGGCAGGCGGAGCCGGTGCTGGTTGGATAGCTGAAGAGGTAACGCTCGGGTCTCATTGTGGGACCTGGGCTGGTGTGAAAGTGGGCAGGAGCGGTTCGCGCGTAGCGCGAATGCCCACCTTAACGACGATAAAGCCGTCGCGAAGATGGGGCACCCGGATTCGTACCCGTACCCGCTGGATTTGAAGGAGAGACAACGATGTATCAATTCACGCTGAACCAGAAAGCTGTCACCGTTGAGGGCGACAAGAGTCTGCTGGATTTTCTGCGCGAAGATGCACGGCTGATCTCGGTGAAGAGCGGCTGCGCGGATGGTGTGTGCGGGACGTGCTCGGTACTGGTGGATGGCAAGGCGGTGCGCGCGTGCAAGCTGACCGTGGCTAAGGTGCAGGGTAAGGCAGTGACTACGGTGGAAGGCGTCCCCGATGCGGAGAAGCAGGTCTACGCGTGGGCGTTTGGCGAAGTGGGGGCGGTGCAGTGCGGGTTCTGCATGCCGGGCATGGTGATCAGCGCGAAGTCTCTGCTGGACAGCAATCCAGCGCCAACAGCGCCGGAGGTGAGGTCGGCCATTCGCTATAACCTTTGCCGCTGTACGGGATATTTGAAGGTGGAGCGCGCGATTCAACTTGCGTCAAAAGCTTTTGCGAAGGGTGCTTCGCCTATTGCGGAAGATGGCGGAGGCAAGGTGGGAGCGCGGGCGCTGCGCGTGGATTCGACGGAGAAGCTGCTAGGTACGGGCGAGTTTGTGGACGACATGCAACTGCCGGATATGCTGCATGGCGCGGTGCTGCGGACGAAGTATCCGCGGGCGCTAGTGAGGCGGATCGATATTTCAGGGGCGCAGAAGTATCCCGGGGTGAAGGTGGTGCTGACGGCGAAGGATGTGCCGGGCGAGCGGCTGCTGGGGCACATTGTGCATGACTGGCCGGTGATGATTGCGGAGGGTGAGGAGACTCGCTACCTGGGCGATGCGCTGGTGGTGCTGGCCGCGACGACGAAAGAGGCGGCGCGGGAGGCGATCGAAAAGATATGGGTGGAGTACGAGGTGCGGAAGCCTCTGCTCTCGCCGGAGGAGGCGATGGCTGAGGGCGCGCCGCTGCTGCATCCCAAGGGGAATTTGCTGGCGCAGACGATTATGAAGCGCGGCGATGTAGACAAGGCGATTGCCGAGGCGAAGTACGTGGTGCATCACCACTACTCGACGCCGCGGCAGGAGCATGCGTTCCTGGAGCCGGAGAGCGCGGTGGCAGTGCCGACGGCGTGCGGTTCGCTGACGGTGTATAGCGCGGCGCAGGGCGTGTATGACGACCATCGCGGGATTGTGGAGATGCTGGGCTTGCCGGACGAAAAAGTTCGAGTGATCAGCAAGCTGGTGGGCGGAGGGTTTGGCGGTAAGGAAGACCTCTCTGTACAGCACCATGCGGCGCTGCTGGCGTGGCACAGCAAGCTGCCGGTGAAGCTGACGTTCACGCGCGATGAGAGCTTCCTGGTGCATCCGAAGCGGCACCCGATGGAGATGGAGTTCACCTCGGCGTGCGATGCGGAGGGAAAGATTACGGCGGTGAAGGCGCGAATCATTGCGGACACGGGCGCGTATGCTTCGCTGGGGGGGCCGGTGCTGCAGCGCGCATGCACACATGCCGCGGGGCCATACCAGATCGAGAATGTGGACATTGAAGGGCGCGCGATCTACACGAACAATATTCCTTCGGGAGCGTTCCGCGGATTTGGCGTGACGCAGACGTGCTTTGCGGCGGAGAGCAATCTGAATCTGCTGGCGGAGAAGGTGGGGATTTCGCCGTGGGAGATTCGCTTTCGCAATGCGATTGAGCCGGGTGGTGTGCTCTCGAACGGGCAGATTGCGGACCACGGCACGGCGCTGAAAGAGACGCTGCTGGCGGTGAAGGATGTGTTCGACGCGAACCCCGGCGCGGGCATTGCGTGTGCGTTCAAGAACAGCGGCAAGGGGGTGGGCGTGCCGGATACCGGGCGCGTGAAGCTGATGGTGCAGGATGGCGGCGTGGTGATCTGCACGAGCGCGGCCTGCATGGGGCAGGGGCTGGCGACGGTGCTGAAGCAGATTGTGGCGCAGGCGGCGGGCGTGCCGATGGCGGTGGTGAGCGTGCATGCGCCGGATACCGCAGTGACACCGAACAGCGGGACGAGTACGGCATCGCGGCAGACGCTGGTGACGGGCGAGGCGGCTCGGCGGGCGGGCGATGCGCTGAAAGATGCGCTGGCCGAGCATGAGCTGAGCGAGTTGGAAGGGCAGGAGTTCTACCGCGAGTACGATTGCGTGACCGATCCGATGACTTCGGACAAGCCGAACCGGCTGAGCCATATTGCGTATGGATATGCGACGCAGGTGGTGCTGCTGGATGAAAAGGGTAAGGTGAAGCGCGTGATTGCGGCGCACGATGTGGGCAAGGCGATCAATCCCAATGGCGTGGAAGGGCAGATTGAAGGCGGCGTGGTGATGGGCCTGGGCTATGCGCTGACGGAGAACTTCAAGGTGAAGGATGGCGCACCGGCGGTGACGCTGGGGACTCTGGGGTTGTGGCGCTCGACGCAGGTGCCCGAGATTGAATGCATTTTGATCGAAAAGAATGATCCGACGCTGACGTATGGGGCGAAGGGTGTGGGAGAGATTGTGAGCGTGACGACGGCTCCGGCGGTGGCTTGCGCGTACTTCCGGCGGGATGGGGTTTTGCGGACGAGTTTGCCGTTGACGGGGACGCCTTATAGCCGGTGATGGAAAGTTACAAGATGGAGTGGTTCAGCGGAAGCTTGATGCGGTATGGGTGACGCTGGGTTCGTCTGGATTCTTCGGCTTCGCTCAGAATGACTCGGTTGGAATTGGTGGTGGGCCGGGAAGAGTGATGACGCTGAAAGATTTGCGCGCGTCGCGCGGCCGTCGCGTTGCGACGCTATCCCACTCATCGCAAAAGCGCAATGAATGGGGCACCCAGAGTTGTGGCGGGATAAAAGAAGATGAGGAGTGTTGCAACGATGTTGAACGCAGAACGTGAGCAGAAGGTCATTGGGTTGTGTCAGACGCTGATTCAGAAACAGAGCTATTCCGGGCAGGAAGATGGCGTGGCGGCTCTGGTGGCGAAGGCGTTTGAGGAGTTGGGCTACGACGAGGTTGTGGTCGACGAGTACGGCAATGTGCTGGGTCGCATCAAGGGCAAGCGACCGGGGAAGACGATTCTGTTTGACGGGCATATCGATACGGTGCCGGTGCCTGATCCATCGAAGTGGACGCATGAGCCGTTTGGCGGCGAGATCGCGGACGGGAAGATATGGGGGCGCGGGACCTCTGACATGAAGGGCGCTGTGGCTTCGATGATTTCGGCGGCGGGATTTTTCGCGGCGGATACGGCGCGGGATTTTGCGGGCGAGATCTATGTGGCTGGCGTGGTGCATGAAGAGTGTTTCGAGGGTGTGGCGGCCCGGAAGATCAGCGAGCGCATCAAGCCGGATTATGTGGTGATCGGGGAATCTTCCGAGATGAACCTGAAGCGCGGGCAGCGAGGGCGCGCGGAGATTGTGGTGGAGACGTTTGGCAAGCCGGCGCACTCGGCGAATCCGAGGGCTGGCATCAACGCGGTGTACAAGATGGCGGAGCTGATTCGTGAGATTGCGAAGCTGAAGGCTCCGGTGCATGCGGTGCTGGGCGAGGGGATTCTGGAACTGACGGACATTAAGTCTTCGCCGTACCCGGGAGCTTCGGTGGTGCCGGATTATTGCCGCGCGACGTATGATCGCCGGTTGCTGGTGGGCGAGACGAAGGAGACGGTGCTGCAGCCGCTGCTGGCGCTGATCGCGGAGTTGAAGAGCAGGGATCCGCAGTTCGATGCGCGGGTACACTTCGCGGCAGATGTGCAGAAGTGCTACACGGGGAACGATATTGGCGATGAGCGGTTCTTCCCGGGGTGGGTCTACGACGCGGACGATGAGTTTGTGCAGGCGGCGCTGGCCGGGCTGCGCGGCGCGGGATTGACGCCGGAGCTGACGCAGTATTCGTTCTGCACCAACGGCAGCCACTATGCGGGCGAGGCGGGGATCAAGACGGTGGGATTTGGACCGTCGCGGGAGAATCTGGCGCATACGATTGACGAACACATTGCGGTGGACGAACTGCTGAAGTCCGCCGAGGGTTACTACGGCATTCTGCAAGCTGTTTTCCAGAAGGGGTAACGAGATGAAGATTTTGATTCAGAACGGCAGCATCATTGACGGCTCTGGCGAGCCTCGCTATGCAGCGAACGTGGTGGTGGAAGGCGAGCGGATCGCAGAGATTGGCGATGTGAAGGCGACGGATGCGTTTGACCAGGTGCTGGATGCGAAGGGCATGATCGTAGCACCGGGATTCATCGATACGCATAGTCATTCTGATTTAGAAGTGGCGCTGAATCCGTATGTGGAGGCGAAGATTCGCCAAGGGGTGACGACGGAGCTGCTGGGGCAGGATGGCATCTCGATGGCACCGCTGCCGAAGAAGTATATTTCGCCGTGGCGCAAGAATCTGGCCGGGCTGGATGGCGTGACGGACGAGCAGGTGTGGGATTACGAGACCACGGAAGGCTATCTCGCGATGATCGAGAAGAGCGGCGTGGGGTTGAACGAGAGCTACCTGGTGCCGCATGGCAATGTGCGCATGGAGGGCATGGGGCTGGACAATCGGAAGCCGACGCCGGCGGAGCTGGCGACGATGTGCGATGTGACGCGGCGCGAGATGGAGGCGGGCGCGTATGGATTGTCGACGGGCCTGATCTACATGCCGTGCGCGTATGCCGACACGGCGGAGGTGATCGAGCTGTGCAAGGTGGTGGCGGAGTTTGATGGCGCGTTCGTGGTGCATCAGCGGAGTGAGGCGGACACGATCCTGGAGTCGATGGAAGAGGTGATCGAGATCGGGCGGCAGTCCGGCGTGAAGATCCACTTCTCGCACTTCAAGGTGTGCGGGCGCAAGAACTGGCCGCTGATCGACAAGGTGGTGGCGTTGCTGGACAGCGCGTCTGCGGAGGGGATTCGCACGTCGTTTGACCAGTATCCGTATGTGGCGGGAAGCACGATGCTGGGTGTGATTCTGCCGCCGTGGGCGCATGATGGCGGCACGGACAAGCTGATGGAGCGACTGGCAAGCCCGCAGATGCGTAAGAAGATGGTCGAAGACATTGAGGCGGGGATTCCGGGTTGGGATAATTTTGTGGACTTCGCCGGGCTGGACCAGATCTTTGTGACCAGCGTGAAGACGGAGGCCAACCAGGACCTGGTGGGTAAGAGTCTGCTGGAGATTGGCGAGATGCGCGGGAAGAACGCGTATGATGCGACGTTTGACCTGCTGCTGGCGGAAGAGAACGCAGTGGGCATGGTGGATTTCTACGGCACGGAGGAGCATGTGATCCGGTTCCTGCAGAGGCCGGAGCAGAATCTTTGCACGGATGGATTGCTCGGCGGGAAGCCGCATCCGCGGGTGTTTGGATCGTTCCCGCGCGTGCTGGGCAAGTATGTGCGCGAAGAGAAGGCGCTGACGCTGGAGGATGCGGTGCGGAAGATGACTTCGAAACCGGCGGCGGTGTTTGGCTACAAGGGGCGCGGGCTGCTGAAGAAGGGGAATTTTGCGGACATCGTGGTCTTCAATCCGGAGACGGTGATCGACAAGGGAACGTTTGTCGATCCGGTGCAGTTCCCGGTGGGCATCCAGCATGTGCTGATTAACGGCAATGCGGTGATGAAGGATGGCGCGTACGAGCGCAATCTGGCGGGCAAGGTGCTGCGGATGACGGACGCAGATTAGGCTTTATGGCTGCGGTTGTGGTGAGGGTGCTCCGGAGAGTTGCAGGGTCTTCACGATGATGTCGGCGCAGCGGTCGACGCCGAGGGTGCTGTTCAGGCCGAGGTGATACATCCTGCGGTCGAGGCCGTCACAGCCGTAGTAAGTTTTCGTGTAGCGGGCGCGGTCGGCGTCCATCTTTTGCAGAAGACCGCGGAGATCCTTTTCCTGAGGGTGGCGGACCTTCATTCGCTCCAGTTTTTCTGCCAGCGGCGCATAGATGGCGACGTGAAGCACGTGCGGATGGCGGCGCAGCACGCACTGGGAACTGCGTCCGATGATGACGCATTTGCCAGCTTCCGCTGCCTGTTTAATGACGCTTTCCGTTAATTTCTGCATCAGGTCATAGTCAACGGGGATGGCAGGCGATTTCTCGAGATCCATGGAGGGATCGCCGTTGCGGAAGCCGTACAGAACGCGCTCCCACCAGGCGAAGGAGCGCTCGTCGGCACTCTCTGCCCATTTGCGATCTACCTTTTCCATCGTGGTGGCGTGCTCGATGATCTGCTTGTCCACGCATACCCAGTCGAGCAGGTCTGCCACCTTGCGACCGATGTCGGCGCCACCGCTGCCATATTCTCTTGCAATGGTTACAACGTTGAACATGCCGTGCACCCCTGAAGTCTCTAACTAGTTTTGATGCAACACTTCACTCCAGCATAAAGCGGATCGGTGAAGTTCGGCGAAGAAAGCGATACGGCCTGCTGGCTGTGAGAATTATATCTCTGTAGGCGTGGGCGGCTGGAGGCGAGAATCAGGCGGCGACATCGACCCGCAGCCGATTTGCTGCCCGCCATGAGATGTAATCGCTCACCCACCGGGCCGTTATGAGGCCGAAGATGGTAACCACGAGAAGCAGAATCCAGAAGTGCTCGGCCAGCCACAGACGCATGAGGGCATAGGACGAGATGTAGCCCACGTGATACATGAAGGGCGCCATGTCGTAGGAGGTGAACCTGCCGTTGCGCAGAAGGCTGACGGAGTGGGAGATATCGCTGGACTGGGAGCGCTCAAGAAAGACATCCGCGAACTTGTCTATCGCGTCATCATTGCGCAACTCCATCAGGACGATGGAACGGCCCGCGTAGTAAGGGGACTGGATGCCCTCGATCATCAGGTCGGGTGCTCCATTGACGTTGCTGGGCTGGCTGTCTTCGTTGCTGTGCCGTGTCCACTTGAGCCAGGTATTGAGCAAGGTGGCGAGATAGCCTGTCTGCTCCTTGACGTGAACGCCGTCGGCATTCAGGGTGACGGGCAGGGAGGGATTGAGCGAGGCGAACGCAGGTTGATCGGCAGTGCCGCCAAGGATCAGGTAATCCTGATCGCTGCGCATGACGACGTCTGGGCCGGCGACCTGCACGCGGAGCGCGGGGTATCCGGTCTGCATGCCGCAGTGGCTCATCATGTAGAGGAGAAGCGTGATCTCATTCGCGGTGGGTTGCGACGGCATCACGATGGTAGTGTCCGCCAGATCGGCTTTCCGTGTGAAGGGGAAGCCAGCGTTGGCAAAGAGCTCGAGGTTGGGCATGCGGGCCCAGTGGTGCAGGCCCCGGATATCCAAGGAAGAGTTCTCCAGGATGGCGCCCTGCAGTTTCTGCGCGGGATCCTGGGTGGAAGCGCCGGGTTGGAGCGGCACGAAATCAAAGTTGAAGAGAAGCGTATTGCCGAAGGGGCGCAGGTCGGCTACCGGCAAGACCACGGTACGGCGGCGGTCCGCAAAATCTTTGCCGGGTAGAAGCGGTGCTTCATTGACCAGACCGCCATTGACGAAGGCGCGGAGAGCTGAGCCACTGGCGAGCGGCGCGGCGTTGTAGCGATAGGTCAGGCGGAGGTTCAGGTTTTGCGTTTCACCGTAGTAGAGATCGGGCGGGACGCGGAAGTAGACGGGAATCGGGGCGGAACCGTTGGACTGCATCGCCTTCTCGGAGCTGTAGCTCCAGAGGGAGGTGAGCTTTTCCGTGGTGAGCCAGCGGGGAGCGTCGTCTGGTTTGCGGGGCTCGGGGAGGGGGAAGTCGGCGAGGCGGGTGGAGTCGCCCAGCGAGGGTGGAGGCGCTTCCGGACCGGCGTGGGAGATGGTCATTAGCGCGAGGCTGCGCGCGGCCAGCAGGAGCTGGGCATCATCATCGCCGGCGAGAATGAGTGCGTTGCCCTGCACATCGGTTGGATTGGCCTGGATGCTGAGAGATGGGCCACCGGCGGGAATCCCGAAGGTGGAGGCCTGCGAGGTGCCCTGGTTGGTGAAGATGACGACGTTGCCCTGGGGGATCTGGCCGATGGAGACGGAGAAGTGGACGGGGCGGGTGCTGGCCTGAATACCGAACCAGGAGGCGACGATGCCGGCGGCACGCAGGGTCTCTGGAGTGGGGGCGGAGAGGAAGACGAAGGGGACGGTGATCGTGGTCTGCAGATCGGGGTCGAAGAAGGGCAGGGGGAGCAGGCCGAGGTCGGTTTTGAGCCGAACGGTATCGCCCGCGACCAAGATGCGCGAGGAAGCGCCGATGGTAGCGAGAACCTGCGCTCGCGTGGCGGCATCGGTCTGCATGGCAGTGTTGCCGGTGATTTCAAAGGTGAGATCGTTATTGCGGGTCAACTGCTCGGCCGGTACGGGCAAGGAGACGAAGCCGAATTCGCTGGGAGCCTGCGGGTGCTCAGGGGCGGTGATGGTGCCGACTGCGAGACCGTTGATGAAGACCCGGATCAGGCTGGTCTTCGCAAGGATGAGGGGATTGAAGTGATAGGAGAGCTCAATGGCGGCGTGGTGGGGAACGCGGCTGAGGGGGAGAACGAATCCCTCGGAGTAGTAGGAGTGGGGACCACGCATCTCCAGGCCGCGCTGCGCGCCCATGTCTTTCAGCGTGATGATGTCAGTGGCAGTGGCTGCGGTAACCTGGGGCGCGAGCATGGGCACTACGGGCGGCGTGGGGAGGCCGGTGAGGGGCGAGATGACCGGGATGACAGGGGCGGGAGCGGGCGGCAGGGATGGGGCTGAAGGATTTACGGCACCGGGAATCTGGGCGCTGCCGACACGGTGGGAGAGAGCAAGAACGGCGAAGAGAAGGATGGAGGCGGCGCGTGCCTTTCTGGCGGGAAGAAGGCCGAGCAAGACCTGGCGAAAGCCGGTGAAGGAGAGGCGGATGACGCGGGCGAGACTGACCAGAGGACGGTCGGCTTCAATGTGTTCGCGAGAGTACATCCACGAATCGGCACGGGAGTAGATGGCGCGGGTCAGGGTCTCCTGATCGGCGATGTCGGGCGCGAGGAACTGCAGGCGCAGCTCGTTGCCCATTCTGGCTGCAACGGTTGCGGAGACCTTTGCCTCGCCGGTTTGATTGGGGAAGGAGACCTGAACCGTTTCGCCGGTTGGGACATCGACGGGGCTGGAGAAGTCGATCGCTGTGCCGCCTACGGAGATATCGCGGGTTACGCCGTCGAGATGCCGGCCATCGGCGAATTTAACTTTCACATCAAGTTTTGCAGGAATACGGACCGAACTGCGGCGCTGCATCTGCTCGTTGGCGACGGCGCCGGCAACACCGAGGATGACCATGTTGAAGAAGATCCAGACCAGGTTGCTGATAACTGTTCCATAGTGGCCGGGATCGGTGAAACGCAGACGGTACGGGGTCATGCAGACGCCGAGGAGGTTGAGGGCCAGTAGCCAGGTGGTGGGGGCGGCGATGTGGCGATCAAAGCGGGTCTCGGCCAGGGTGCTGTCTTTATCTGTCACATTGAAACTGCCGAGCTTGGGGTTGATGAGGGCGAGCAGCGTGGGGAGAAGGATGTATGGAGCCAGCACCGTCTCATAGATCTCATTCCAGAAGGAGTGGCGATGCTTGGACTGCACACGGGAGTTGGTGATGCTGGAGATGATGAGGTGCGGCATCGCGTATGCGACAATTGCGACCCAGTAGCCGGGGATGATGGTGAGACCGAAGACCATGTAGGCCAGCGGCGCGCAGAGAAAGATGAGCCGCGGCACGGCGTACATGAAGTGCATCATGGCGTTGAAGTAACAGAGGCGCTGGGTGAACTTCATGCCGCTGTTGAGCAGGGGATTGTCTGTGCGGAAGATCTGGATCATGCCGCGTGCCCAGCGGATGCGCTGGCCAACGTGCGCAGAGAGCGTGCCTGTGGCGAGTCCGGCGGCCTGCGGAAGATTGATGTAGGCGGTGTTCCATCCGCGGTTCTGCATGCGCAGGGAGGTGTGGGCATCTTCGGTGACGGTTTCGACCGCGATGCCTTTGACCTCATCTAGAGCGGTGCGGCGGATGACGGCGCAGGAGCCGCAGAAGAAGGTGGCGTTCCAGAGGTCGTTGCCGTCCTGGATGACGCCGTAGAAGAGTTCGCCCTCGTTGGGGATGGTCTTGTACTGCAGCAGATTGCGTTCGAAGGGATCAGGCGAATAGAAGAAGTGGGGGGTCTGCAGCATCGCCAACTTCTTGTCCGCAAGAAACCAGCCGACTGTGACCTGAAGGAAGCTGCGCGTGGGCACATGGTCGCAATCGAAGATGGCGACCAGAGGGGCGTCCATCAGCGTGAGCGCGTGGTTGATGTTGCCGGCTTTGGCGTGATTGTGCTCGGTGCGGGTGATGTAGCCGATACCGGCTTCCTCGGCAAAGGCGCGGAAGTCTTCACGGCTGCCGTCGTCCAGGATGTAGACGTGCAGCTTCTCCGGGGGATAGTCGATATTGATGGCTGCCAGCGCGGTGTAGCGGACGAGGGAGAGCAGTTCGTTGTAGGTGGGGATGAGGACATCCACATGCGGCCATAATGATTCGTCGGCGGGGAGCGGCACGGGCTTGCGGTGGAGTGGCGCGCAGGTCTGCATATACCCCAGCACCATGATGATGGTGGTGTAGGCCTCAGCCGAGACCAGAAGAAGCATCAGGACGGCATTGATGGTGAGGCGATCGTTGGATTCGTCGGTGAAGAACTGCGCGATGGTGCGGATACGCCACCAGCCGTAACGCATGGTGGCGGCGAGCGAAAGCAGCATGAGCGCAATGGTGATCGCCTGCGAGCGACTGAGCCGGTTGAGCAGAATCACGATGGTGACACTGATGACGCCGACGATGAGTTGCTTGGGCCAGCTCAGATAAAGGCTGACAAATTGGAACAAAAGGAAGAGGCCGCAGACGGTCAGGATGAACCGGAAGGCGCGCGTCGGCAGAGGCAGCGTACTAAGAAACGATTTCACTCCTCTAACCTTCTACCGGGAGGGGAAGATGGTCAAGACAAGAATGGTGCAATGATGTACCCCAAAAGCGGTAGATGGAACATAAATCGGCCCGAGGTCCGTTGCGGGAAGATTTCGCAGCGTGCTCTCGGGCCGGTTGGAGGGTGCAATTACTGGGTGATGAGGGTTACGGTAGCCGTGTGGGTGACCCCGCTGGTGCTGGTGGCGGTGACGGTGATGGTGTTGGTGCCGGAGGGGGTAACGCCGCTGCCGCAGCCCGTGAGAGCCTGCATCCCCGCAACCATGAGAACCGCCAGGGCCAGCAGCCGGAGGGCCGATTTGCGCTTGCGGAAGGCCAGGGGAGCGAGCAGGAGGGTGAAGGCGAAGGCCAGGGTTTCACCGTGCCCACCGAATCCGAAGCCGGGGATGTAGTTGGCGGCGGCATTGGTATTGATGGTCAGGCTGCTGGACGCGAATCCGGCAGGGGTGACCGTGGACGGGGAAAAGACGCAGCTGGCACTGGCCGGAAGGCCGGAACAGGAGAAGGTGATCGGAGAGACGAAGCCGTTCATCGCGACGATGGAGATCGCCGTGGTGGCAGACTTGATGGCGCCGCCGACAATCAGCTGCGTATTGGCCAGGGTCATGGTGAAATCCGACTGCAGGATGGTGACGGAGGCGATGGGACTGGTGGACGCGGGATAGATGGTGGTTCCGGTGGCGCCGGAGTATATCGCCGTGATGTTGTGCGTGCCCAGGGCGAGAGTGCTGGTGGTGTAGGTGGCGACTCCGTTGGCGAGGGTTTGTGCCGTGCCGATGGCGGTAGCGCCGTCGTAGAACTGGACGGTGCCGCCGGGGATTCCCAGGTTGGAGGTGACGCCCGCGGTGAATGTAACTGCGTTACCTGTGCCGGCGGGCGACGGAGAGATGGAGACTGCGGTGGCCGTGGTAACCGGGGCGACGACGAGGGAGAGGCTTCCGGTGGAGGTGGCGAAGGTGGTGTCACCTGAGTAGACGGCGGTGATGGGGTGTGTCGTAGCCGTGAGCCCGGTGGCGGTGTATGAGGCAGTACTGCTGCTGGTGCCAGCGGTAAGGGTGACGGCCGAGCCGAGGGTGGTGGCGCCATCCTTGAAGGTGACCGTGCCGGAGGGGACGGTGGTGCCGTTGCCGGGGATGGTGGCGGTGAGGACGACTGACTGCCCGAAGACAGGAGCGGTAGGCGCGGAGGTGACGGTGGTTGTGGTGGTTGCGAGGTTGTAGGAGGTGCCGCTCAGGGAGATGGTCTGCGTGCCGGTGATGTCGTTGTCGGTCAGCACTACGGTTCCTGTGGGGGTGCCGGCTGCGGTGGGCGAGAAGGTGACGTTGATGGTGCAGGTGCCGAGTGCGGCGATGGATGAGCCGCAGTTGTTGGTCTGTGAGAAGCCCGCACTGGCTACGATGCTGGTGATGGTGATGGCCGAGAGGGTGCTGGTGTTGGTCACGACGACGGGCTTGGAGGCGCTGCTGGTGCCTACCGCCTGCGACCCAAAGGTGAGGGTTGAGGAGAGGGCGGGGTTGAAGGAGAGCGCGGCGGCAAGCTGCGGTATTTGCACGGTGGCGACGAGAGCATCGTGGTCGCTGGTGCGGTTCGGCGTGGTGGAAGTGTTGCGCGCCGTGGCGTTGAAGTCAGAATCGATATGCACGGCCTGGAGCGTGGTGCCGGAGGGAATGCTGGCGGTGACGAGGATGTGATCCAGCGCAGCGGCTACGCCGTTCTCATTCACCGTGTAGCGGTTGGCGGCGGTGAGCGAAGGAACGAGGTTGGTGAGATTGGTGGCGTAGGTGATCGTGTTGTAGGCAACGACGGTGTTTGAGGCAACCTGGGTGTTGGTGAGGATGCCGAGCGTATCGACATAGCCGTCGGAGAATTCGTAGGCATTCAGGCTGCCAGCGACGATGATGGGCTGGGTTGTGCCGAGGGCGATCACGCTGCCGGCAAGCTGTTGTGCCTGCGCGAGACGCTTGGCGCGGACGCCTGCACCGACCGTGGAGAGACCGCTGACGGTGTTGCTGTTGATGCCGGTTGCGGGCAGGAGCTCAGCGTTAACGATGTAGATGCCGTAGGCGTTGCTGAGGATGCTGCCGCGGGCGGCCTTGGCATTGATGTAGAGCGGGTTGTTATCCCAGATGGCTTTGCTGGTGTTGGTGGTGGGGTCGGTGTAGCAGAAAGAGCCGCAGCCGCCATTGGCTAGATTGTCACTGTAGCTGACAGTGACCTTGGAGGGCTTGGTCAGGAAGGCTTCGCCGTAGCCGTTTGGCCCTACTACGCCCATGGTTACGACATAGGCTGGATCGGTTTGCGAGGCAGCAACTGCATCGGTCGAGATCTGCTGGGAGAGCGTGGTGAGCTCGGCTAAGCTTTCGACCTGCTGCAGGGCGATCACATCCGGCGTGCCCAGGGCATTGCGGATAGCGTTAGATGCTTTTGCAAGACGCAGGGTGTAGCCTGCGCTGCCGATGGTGACGGCACCGGTGATGGTGGTCTCGGTGTCATAGAAGCGCTGCATGTTCAGCGTGGCAACAGAAAGCTGGGTGGATGAGGCGGAGGTCGCCGTGGTGCCGGGCGAACCAGCTGTGACAACCGGGCGCTCGCTGGTAACGGACGAAAGCAGGAGATCGGGCTGGCCGGTGCTGTAGTCCAGCACGCCGGTAGTGGGCGCGAGAATGGTGCCAGTGACAACGTCAAGTACGGGCGTGCCGCCGAGAGCGGAGCTATCGACCAGCAGAAGGTTGGGGGGCGCGGACCAGCGGGTCCAACTGGAGGGTGCGCCGGAGGTGGGAGCTGCATCGCGCGAATCCGCACCTGTGGCGCGGAAGGGCCGCGCCGCGCCGGTAAGGACTCCGTAGAACTGACCGTTGGTGGCGTAGAGTTCGGTGGATTCGGTGAGGGTTCCGCCGGTGCCGGAGGTGGTGGTGAACGAGGGCGCGGTGACGCGCATGGACTGATACAGGAGAAGCTGGGTGAAGCTGCCGGTGGGGCTGAGGTTGGTGGCGGTCAGAGTGATGGCCGTGGGCAGCGTCTGGGCGGAGAGGAGGATGTTATAGCCGGTGGGGCTGTCGAGTTCCAGCGCCTGAGCGAGATAGCTGGTTGCCGCTGGGATGGAGTAGGCGACGGTGCCGAGAAGCTGGATGCTGTTGCCGACGACGGCAGCGGCGGGAAGAGGGGAACCGGTCTTGACGAAGATGGCCTCGGAAGTGGTGAGGTCGGTATCGGCGTCAGAGTCCTTCGCCTGCAGGTAGAAGCCGTTGCTGGTTACGCCGGTGACGATACCGCTGACGTTCACAACGGTGCCGAGGTACGTGGCTGGGGTCTTCTGGATGGTGTGGATCGCGGTGGCGACGACGCTGGTGGTGACGGTCAGCGTGGCGGTGGTCGCGGTGACGGCAGTGCCTGAGGTGACGGTCGGCGTGACGGTGTAGGGGCCGGTTGCCAGCGAGGAGGCGGTGGAGACCGTGAAGGAGTAGGTACCGTCGCCGGAGGTGGCGTCACCGTGGGTGCCGTCGTCGTATAGAGGCTGGGTGGAGCTTCCGCCGAGCGCCGAGAGATTGGCCGCGACGCCGGTGACGGTGCCCGCATTGGCGACCGCTACGGTGAGAAGGGAGGATGAGCCCTGGGTGATGGATGCGGGGGTGAAGGTGGTGGTGGCGGTAGGAGTGGCGGTGGCGCAGCTGGTATACGCTCCTCCAGTATGGATGCCAGCTACGGATACTGTCTGGCTGGAGAAGTCATTCTTATTATCATCAGTATCGGTCAGTGTGCTGCGATGGTCGGAAGTTGTGGTGGTCGGGAGGGGCGCTGAGCCGCTTCCTTCATACACACTTGCTGTGCCATAGCCGATCATATCTACGACAAGAGGTTCGTTGGCTACAGGCGCTGCCACCTGAGCGGCGGTGAGAGCGGTGGGGCTGCTTACCAGGTAGATCTTGCCGCCACCTGTTGCACCGAACGAAATCGTAGTCAGCCCATCATATGCATAGCATGTACCATTCGTGCCCACCGGTCCTGCCGCGGTGTAATACCCATGCGCTGGGATGCTTGCTCCAGCAGGAAACGGGCTATTGGTGGTAATCGATGTTCCGGCGGCAGAAGCATACTGGATCGAGTAGCCGCTGATGTCGATGGCGCTGCCCGTGAGGTTGTAAAGCTCCAGGAAATCGGCTTTCAGCGTCGCTCCAGAATTGCCGCCAGAGACATATGCCTGCGTGATGATGATGGTGCTGGATGCGGCGTGCGCGGAGACTGTGGAGAACAAGACGAGCAGGAGGAAAAGGGCAACGGACACCTTTGCGGAAAGGCGGGAGGAAACCTGAAGTCGCGTCATGCTTGTTTATAGCTCAGAAAACGCGGTTTTGATTAAGAATTATGAGTGAAAACTGCAAATATTGAAGCGGTTCGCTGGGTGGCTGTGCGTGGTACTTCAATAGCCAGCGGCTTTCCCGAAGTGGTGACGCCGGTCGTGGCCGCCGGAGAGCTCGCCGGTGACGGGATCGATGGCGATGAGTTCGCTGTCGCCCCAGAGGCCGGGATTCTTCTCGTCCAGTGCACCAGCCCGGACCACTTTGTAGCCGGTGGCGGCCAGGGCGGTGGCGGCTGCGGCGGGGAAATCCTTCTCGATCTGCAGTTCGTCCGGCAGGAACTGATGGTGGAAGCGGGGAGCGTCTGCTGCCTGCTGGATGTCGAGGCCGCTATCGAGCACGCTGATGAGGTCATTCGCCACCGTGGTGATGATGGTGGAGCCGCCGGGCGAGCCGAGCAGAAGGCGGAGCTTGCCATGCTGCAGCACGATGGTGGGTGTCATGCAGCTCAGTGGGCGCTTGCCGGGGCCGATGGTGTTGGCTGGGCCTTGGATGAGGCCGTACATGTTTGGCGCGTTGATCTTCGAGCTGAAGTCGTCCATCTCGTTGTTCAGCAGAAAGCCTAACCCATCTACAGTTACGGCAGAGCCGAATCCGCCGTTCAGGGTGTAGGTGCTGGAGACAGCGTTGCCGTCGGCGTCGACGATGGAGAAGTGGGTGGTCTCGGTTGGCTGTTTGGAGGTGGCGGGGCGGGGCGGCGCGGGGATGAATCCGGTGGGGCGGACGAGCGCGGCGGAGGGCGTGGGCTTCACGGGATCGATGCCGGAGCGCCATGCGGCTGCGTACTTCGGGTTTGCAAGCTGACGCAGCGGAAGATTGGTGAAGTCCGGGTCGCCAAGGTAATCTGTGCGGTCCATGTAGGCGCGGCGGAAGGCTTCCGTAATGTAGTGGACCTGCTGCGGTGTGCGGTCGCCCATGGCGGCGAGGTTGTAGCCGGAGAGGATGTTGAGTGTTTCGAGCAGAGCGATGCCGCCAGAGGAGGGTGGCGGAGCGGTGATGACCTGGTAGCCCCGATAGTTGCCGGTGAGGGGGGTGCGCTCTTTGACCTGGTAGGCGGCGAGATCGGCGGCGGTGATGATGCCGCCATTGGCCGACATGAAAGCGGCGATCTGCTTGGCCATGGCTCCGTGGTAGAAGTCCGAGGGGTCGCTGGCGATGCGGGTGAGGGTGACTGCGAGCTCCGGCTGGCGGAAGGTGTCGCCGGACTTGTAGAAGTTGCCGCTACGCTGAAAGATGCGGGCGGAGGTGGCGAATTTTGTGAGGTTGCGGGATTGAAGGGCCGTGGCTTCGTACGGCGAAAGCACGTAGCCCTCGGTGGCGAGGCGGATAGCGGGCGCCATGTCCTGCTGGAGCGTCAAGCGCCCATAGTGGGCCTGCGCATAGGCTAATCCAGCGACGGTGCCGGGTACGCCGACAGCGAGAGGGCCGACGATGCTTTTGTTGGGGATGACATTACCGGCGGCGTCGAGGTACATGTCCTGCGATGCGGCGGCGGGGGCTTTTTCGCGGTAGTCGAGGAAGTGGGTGTCGCCGTTATGCAGGCGCACCAGCATGAAGCCGCCTCCGCCGATATTGCCAGCCTGGGGATAGACGACGGCGAGGGCAAAACCAACGGCCACGGCTGCGTCTACGGCGTTGCCGCCCTGCTTGAGAATGGCGATGCCAGCATCGGTGGCTTCGTGGTGGATGGTGACCACCATGGCGTGCTTCGCGCGGACGGGAGGAGCGGGCTGGGAGCGGTCAGAGGACTGCGGAGCCTGTGCGGCGCAGGGAACTGCAAGCGCCAGCAGGAGAGAGAGGATGTGGCGGTTTCGATAAGAAGAATGCTTCATCTGCCTGATTCTGATCTGGTTCGTTGGGTGGTGAGTAATGAGACGGATGTATAGCGCGCACAGCCCGCCGGACGCGGCTTCTCCCCCAATTATATGGCTGCGGATGCGGCGGTCGGCGGCGCGTCAGCCGCTTGAACTGAATCAGGCTTCGAGAGCTATCAACCGCTCGGTCATGATCTGGAAGTGATAGCCCTTGACGGCGAAGTTCATGGCTATGCCGAGGGACCGCGGATAGCGCAGGGCTGTCGTCAGCAGAAACTTCCAATAACTGAGACGGCCTCGATCCAACAGGCCGAGACGCACGACGGAGGTGAAGAATGCACGGAGGTTGGCATAGCTTACCCGGCCGGTGCGATCCTGCTGGCAGCGGTGCATCAGCATCTTGACGCGATGGTAGTAGGCGTCACGAGAGTAGATACGCTTCAGTACAGAGCGGTATCCGTCCACCAGGCGGTTGGTATCCATGCGGGGCTCGAAGTTCAGGCTGCAATCGGTGTTGTCTCCGTCGCCGGCATGGAGAATGCGGCCCTCGCGGTGTAGACGGCGGAAGAGTTGGGTGCCGGGCATGGCCTGCAGCAGACCCACCATGGCGATGGGAATCGCGCTCTTCTGGATGAATTCGACCATGCGATCGAAGACGTCTTCACGATCTGTATCGAAGCCGAGGATGAAGCCGCCCATGACCTCAATACCGTATTGCTGAATGAGAGCGACGCTGTCCAGCAGGTCGCGCTTCGTGTTCTGCAGCTTGTGATTTGCAATCAGACTGGCTTCATCGGGCGTTTCAATGCCGAGAAATACCGAGGTGAAGCCGGCGTCTTTCATCAGCTGTAGAAGCTCCAAGTCGTCGGCGAGATTCAGTGAAGCTTCCGTGATAAAGCGGAAGGGGTGCTGGTGGAGGTTTCTCCACTCGACGATGGCGCGGAGTAGTTCTTTGGCGCGTTTCTTGTTGCCGATGAAGTTGTCGTCCACGATGAAGACGGCGTCGCGCCAGCCGGCCTGCCAGAGTTGATCGAGTTCGGCGAGCACCTGCTCAACGGCCTTCGTGCGTGGTTGGTGGCCGTAGATCTCAATGATGTCGCAGAACTCGCAGTTGAACGGACAGCCGCGGGAGTACTGCACCGTCATGGTGTTGTAGCGGTTCATATTGATGAGTGTGAGATCGGGCAGGGGACTGCGAGCCATCGCTGGTCTCTCCGGCGCTTCGTACATGGGATGAGCGGTGCCTGCTTCCAGGTCGCGTGCCAACGTGTCGATGAGGTCCTCTGCTTCGCCGATCACGATATGGTCCGCCTGCAATACAGTGGCGGACATGCTGCTCGCAATGGGGCCGCCGACGACGGTGCGCAGGCCACGGGCGCGGCACCTGGCAACGATCTCCAACAGATGTTGTTGCTGCACGTGCATGCCGCTGAGAAAGGCAACGTCGGCCCAGGCGAGGTCGGAATCGCGGAGAGATTCTACGTTGGTGTCGATGAGCCGCTTATTCCATGCAGCGGGGAGGAGGGCGGCGACGGTCAACAGGCCAAGCGGAGGCTGCGCGGCGCGTTTCCCCTGGAAGGAGATCGCGTGCTTGAAGCTCCAGAAGGTATCGGGGAAACGGGGATAGATGAGCAGCACATTCATGGCTTGCCTCCGCGCTTACAGGCGTGGCTTGCGTGCAGGGCAGTCATCTGAGGAATGGAGACAGCGCGAAGGCGCGCAAACAGCGTCTGAAATGATTCTTACGCTATGCCGAGAGAGATACAATGCGCGTACAAAAGAATTACAGAGCCTGCTGCGCTACAAAGGGCAGTTGGGGCATGTGATTTGGGGGAGTGTGGTCATGATGAAGAGTTTGGCGCTCGCGAAGGTTTATCAGTTGCTTGAGCCGGGGCCGGTAGTGCTGTTGACGACGGCTCGCAAGGGTCGCGCTAACGTGATGACCATGTCGTGGCACATGATGGTGGAGTTCGAACCGCCGTTGATTGCATGCGTGGTGAGCAGTGCCGATTACAGTTTTGCCGCGTTGCGCGCGACGAAAGAGTGCGTAATTGCGATTCCTGAGCTCAAGCTTGCGCCGAAGGTGGTGCAGGTGGGGAACTGCTCTGGACGTGACGTGAACAAGTTCGAGAAGTTCCACCTGACACAGGTGGCGGCTGCGCAGGTGGTGGCGCCGCTGGTGGCCGAGTGTTTCGCCAACCTGGAGTGCAGAGTGGTGGAGACACGGCTGGTGAACCAATACAACATCTTCGTTCTTGAAGTTGTGAAGGCATGGATCGATCCGGCGCAGAAGAATCCCAAGACCATCCACCACCATGGATATGGAAAGTTTGCGGTGGACGGTACGATGATCCGGCTCAAGTCGCGGATGGCGTAGGCGAACGCGAAGGACTATTTTTCGACGATGAATAATCCGGGCAGTGCTCGTCCTGCCTTGCCTTCGACTACATGGGTGAAGGACGCGGCGTTCAGCGGTGGTTCGGGGCCAACGTAGATGGTTCGCGCGCCGGCTGCTCGCGCCCAATCCACGAAGTTGGCCGCGGGATAGACGGAGCCTGAGGTGCCGACCACCAGCATGACTGTCGCACGGCCGATCTCGTGCTGGATGCGGTCCATGTCGAGGGGTATCTCACCGAAGAAGACGATGTGGGGGCGCAGGCGGCCACCACATTCGCAACGGCCGACTTCATCGAGGCTGCTATAGATTGCCGTGTCGGGGACAGGCGGGCGGCCGCATTCGCGTTCGCAGCGAGCCATGGCGAGTTCGCCGTGCATGTGTGAGAGGTTGAGCGAACCGGCACGCTCATGCAGATCATCGACGTTCTGCGTGCAGAGAAAAAAACTGCCGGGCATTTGGGCTTCGAACTTCGCCAGAGCATAGTGGGCGGGATTTGGCTGAGCCTGCTGGGCGGCGGCACGGCGTGCGGAGTAGAACTTCCAGACGCCCGCGGGATCCCGTTGCCAGGCTTCGGGGGTGCAGACATCTTCGATGCGGTGGCCCTCCCACAGACCGTCCGAGGCGCGGAATGTGGGTAATCCGCTCTCTGCGCTGATGCCTGCGCCGGTGAGCACGAACATCCTGTCAGTGGAGCTTATCGCTATGGTTTTCATGAGATTAACTCTATGCGTGCGTCATTCTGCGTGCAAAGTGTAGTGCGTGGAGCCGACAGCATCTACTGCGGAAGGGTATCCTTAAGGCACATGAAGTATTTGCTGGGATTTGCGATCATTCTTGTCTTTCAACTGCTGGGGTTCGGCCTTCACCGGCTGGGGATACCGCTGCCTGGTGGAGTTCTCGGGCTGCTGCTGTTTACCACGGCACTGGCTATCGGGATTGTGAAATTGGAGTGGGTGGAACACACCGCCGATTTTCTGGTGCAGCATATGCTGCTGCTGTTCATTCCGCTGATGGCGGGACTTACGCAGATGTCTGCCGAGCTGCGGCGCGACGGAGTAGCACTGCTGGCAAGCGTGGTGGTGAGTCTGCTGGCTGTGCTGCTGACGACGGGCGGGCTGGCGCATTTTCTGCTGCGGACTCCGAAGATCGCTGAGCCGGCAGGGGCGAAGAAGCCATGAGGGTGCTCACTGAGGTGCTTCGGTCACCGGCTTTCGCGATCGGCATTACGCTAGTGCTCTATTGGATCTCCCTGCGCGTGCAGGGGCGTTATCCGTGGGCGAACCCACTGATCACTGCATCGGTGGCGCTGGTGATGATGCTCTACGTGCTGCGTATTCCCTATGCGAGCTATAGCGCCGGGGGACATTATTTTTCTTATCTGCTTGGGCCAGCGACGATTGCGTTGGGTGTGCCCATGTACAAGCAGGGCGTGAAGCTGAAGGGCTCGCTGCGCCGGCTGCTGGTGGTGGTGCTGGCCGGATCGATTGTAGGCATGTTGACGGCGGGTGTGGTGGCGTGGATGCTGGGCGCGTCTCACGAGGTGATCATGTCTACGCTTCCGAAGTCCGTGACCACGCCCATCGCTATCCAGGTATCGGAAGACCTGCATGGCAATCCTGCCATTACTGCGGCGATGGTGCTGATTACGGGATTGCTGGGCAGCATTGTGGGGCCTTCGGTGCTGCGGCTGGCGCATATACAGCATGACAACGCCCATGGCGCCGCGATAGGGACTTCGTCGCATGCTGTAGGCACTGCGATGCTGATGCGTGACTCTAAGGTGCAAGGTTCAGTCTCTTCCCTGGCCATGGCGATGGCGGGTGTTATTACCTCTATTCTGGCGATGCTGCTGACCTGGTACTGGCACTAGAACGTGTATGAGAGCCACGGATAGGCTGGTGGCGTTTACAGGCCGCGAGGAAGCTATTCTCCCGGGCCGAAGGGGAGAGAATATTAGACCGGTGGATGAAGACTCCTCAAGCCGAGGGTGGCTTTCTATTGTGGGGCTGGCAGTCGTCTGCCTCATCCTGCATGGCGCGATCGCAATCTGGCTGCCTCCTCATCTGGACTTTCTTTCCACGGTGTACATTGTGCTGGTCGAACTGGCGGCAATTTTCGCGTGCCTGCACACTGCACGTACGGCTGGAAATCCTTCACGATATCTGTGGAGGCTGGTGGCGCTTGCCATCAGTCTGCATGCAATTGCAATGAGCATGGATGCTCGCGCTGAATTCCTCGGCACCATGGATAATCCTGCGCCAGGACTGCATGTGCTGTTCTCCGCAGTGTGCATGATCCCCACATTATTTGCGGTCTCGATGCAGTTTGATTCACGCACGCTGCGTCCAGCCCGTTTCGCCAATGCGGGTCTTGCGTTCCTGACGGCTGCGATGTTCTATGTCCTGGTCTTTTCGGTGGTGCCGCTTCATGGGACGAACGATGTCAATCGCCTGCTTTATCTCTCCCGGCTATTCGATGTTGCCGATTTGTTTCTTGCTATCACGGCAACCGTCCGCGTATTCAGTGTTGAACAGAACGAGGAGCGGCGATTCTTCTATATTCTTTCGATCTTTCTGTGGGTTACTACCGTCTTTCCCGCCGTACGAAACCGCATCCTGATCCGGCATGATTTTGTCTGGCTGGATCTATTCATTTCGGCCCCCTATATTCTGCTGGCTGTGCTTATCTACGGCAAGCGTCCGCGCTGGATTATGGAACGCCAACCATCGCTGATCCTGATTCGCGCCGTCCGCAGCGGGAGCCCGATCTTTCTCAGCCTTGGTCTCCTTCTGCTTGGCATTGCAGTGTCGCGCACCCACTTCTACATCGGTGGAGCTGGCATGCTGCTGGCCATCATCGGCTACGGTGCGATGAATGTACTGACGCAGACGCGGGGGTTCGAAACCGAAGAGTCACTGCGAATGGCAACGCAGAGGCTGGAAAAGATCGCCGCTCGCGATGAACTCACGGGCATTGCGAATCGACGGACATTCGACTTTCGCATCGATGCGGCCTGCCGTGCTGCTGCGCGCGGCACTCAGCCGCTTTCACTGCTGATGATCGACGTAGACCTCTTCAAGCAGTTGAATGACGAGAGTGGACACTTAGCCGGCGACCGCTACCTGGTGCTGAT
>DASWOP010000033.1:0-9503 GCA_036404255.1 Acidobacteriaceae bacterium
TCAACCGCAAGGCAAGGCTGTGTCCTCGCAGCAGATGCAGACCGATCATCAGCGCAAACGGATGCGTGAGGTACACGCTGTAGGAGTAGCGGGTGATCACGCGGCTCGGCGCCAGCACAAGCTCTGACTTGATCTGCCGAAAGAGGGGCAATCCCAGGCCGACCACCAGGCAGAACCACCATGCTTTATGAAAGTTGCAGTGGTACAGAAAGACGGCCCATGCCGCGAGCAGAAACACCGGCAGCAGATATGCGGGCAGCTTCGGTTTCCAGCGAGCGTACGCTACATACGCCATCACGCCGGGCAGAAAATATCCGATGGCGACGCCAAAGTTATGCACGTCGCTGGGCACCTGACGCGCATTGATCAGCACGAATCCCCAGAGCACAAACAGGGGCCACAACGAAAAATTCTTCCGCACAAAGAAGAAGATCGCAGGCAGCAGAAGATACATTCCAACTTCGTAGGGAAGGGTCCACATGACGCCAATCGCCAACGAATCCGCCGGCTGCAGCAAAGACATCTGGATGAGGATGTCTTTCAGGCTGGGATCGGCGTACTGAAAGAACGCGTCTGCTGTGCCGATTCCTACCGGAGCGTGAAACAGAACTGCGATGCCGATCATCGCAATCGCCAGGGGATAGATGCGAAACCAGCGGCGGATGTAGAAGTCCAGCGTATGCGGTCTTCTTTCCAGTGACCACATGAGCACAAGCGAGGTCAGCACAAAGAAGACCATCACACCAAGTACGCCGAGATAGGCCAATGGATATGGCCCAACCTGCACGATGCCGAAGGCGAGCAGGATATGCTCCATCACCACGGTGATGACGGCGACGGAGCGCACAAAATCGAGGTTCGGCATATCCCGCATGGTTGCTTCCTTCTACCAGACACGGTTCGCCAGCGACCGCACAGGATACTCAATGATAAGTTGCCAGCCGCGAGAGACTGGACAAGCACGCTCCGCTACCGCCACTCCACCAGGCTCGTCCCCGTATGACTGAACTCTACGAACGGGCCGTCGGCGCCGCTCTGCAATTCCACTCCTGCGCCATCGACTGTAACACTGCGCAGCTTGCCGAAGCGCCAGCGCAACGTTACTCGCGCAGGTGACGGCGATTTCTCGCCATCCACGATCGTGAGTGTGCTCGCGGAACGCGTCAGCGTACGTCCTTCAAAGTCCGTCTGTGAATTCGACTCATCGCCGCTGAAGCCGGTAATCACCTCATACACGCGGCGATCGTCCATGCTCTTCACGTCGTTGTTGCCGCTCTCGGACACAGGCACCAGCGTCATCACGTCTTCAGGAATCTTCGCGATCACAGCGCCTGCCCGCGCGTACACGGGAATCGCACTGAGCGGCACTTCCACATTCAGCGTCTTCTCGCCGCTGGCCTGCATGCCGGTCCAGTAGTTCACCCAGTCACCCTTGGGCAGATACACAGTGCGCGCCAGCCCAGCATCGATCACCGGCGCCACCAGAAAATCAGGGCCAAAGAGATACTCGTCCTTCGCTTCGCGCGCGCGCTGATCGTTCTGATAGTTCAACACCAGTGCACGCATGAGCGGCATACCGTTGCGCGCAGCCTCCTGCGCTGCGGCGTAGCGATAGGGGAAAAGGCTCATGTGCAGCACGGCAAATTTCCTGAAGTTCGCCAGCGCCTGATCGCCGTAGTCCCACGCGCCCATGTTGGAGGTCGAGATCACTTCCATCGCGGGCGAAAACGCGGAGTACTCCGTCCAGCGCATGAAGACCTGCGCCTCATCCGGCGCATGACCATGCTTCAGATAGCCGCCAGTGTCTGACGCCCACAGCGCCATGCCGCTCAGGCCCGCGCCCAGACCGGCCGTGACGACCGTGGGCAGACCGTTCTCAGGCGAGAAGCTGGCCTCGTTGTCTCCGCCCCACAGGATCGCCTGATTCATGTTGCCCACCGTGGCGCTGCGCTGAAAGAGCACGCCGTTACCCTTCAGGTCTTTCTGGATCACGTCTTCGACCGCTTTGTTGTAGAGCACGGCGTACTTGTTGCGCATCAGCCGCTGGTCGGTCTTGTCGTAGAAGCGCACGTCGCCCTGGAAGTTTCCTTCCGCGTCGTCGTCTTTGAATCCATCCGCGCCCATGCGGACGACCTGCCGCAACTGATCCTGCCACCACGCCTTCGCCTCTGGATTGGTGAAGTCAATCAGCGAGCCCATGCCCTTCCACCAGCGGCCAACGTAAGGCGAACCATCCGCCATCTTCACAAAGTAGCCGTGCTGCGCCGCCTCGGTGTAATTGTCTGCGAGGTCGTTCGGGATCTTGTCTGCGAATCCTGCCTCGCGGGGCACATCGGTCTTCGAGTTGATCCACGAAGTATGCCACAGCACCAGCTTGAAGCCAGCGCCGTGGATGTGGCTGATCATGCCGGGCGCATCGTTGAACTGCTTCGGATTGAACTGGTAGGTGTTGTAGTTCGTCGCCCACGGACTATCGATCAGGATCACGCTGGCGGGCAGGCCAAGGGCGCGCGTGCGGTCCACATCCTCCTGCACCTGCGCGTCGTTCTTATGGAAGTCGCGGCTCACCCACGGCGCCAGCGCCCAGTACGGCGGCAACTGCTGCCGCCCGGCGAGCGCAGTGAAGTGATCGAGGATCGCGGGGAATCCCGGCCCGGCGAAGACCACGATCCGCAGACGGCTCGCGGGCCAGCGCACCATCACCTCGTCGTGATCAGTCACGTTCAGGTCAAAGGTAGCCTCGGCGGTGGTATCGACCCATATGCCGTAGCCCTTCAGGCTCATGTAAAACGGCACGGGCTTGTAGGTGCTTGTGCCCTTGGAGCCGCCGTTGTCTTGCGAGAGGTTACGGATGATCTCGTGCGAATGGTTCAGCGCGTTGAAGCGCTCGCCCAGGCCGTAGTAGCAGCCGGTATCGTCGTGGATGCGGAAGCCCCAGTCGCCCACGTGATACGCCAGACTGGTGATCTCATACACGCCCGGCGCAAGCTGCTTCAGGTGCAGCTTGGTGGTGGCCACGGGCACATCTTCAAACGCGAACTCGTGTAGCGCTACATCGATGGCCGCGCCGTCCGCGGCTGTCATGTTCAGCGTCACCGTGTTCACGCTGGTACGCGCAAAGTTGTCGATGGCGGCTTCGCCTGCGTTGCGCGGAAACGATGCTGCACGTGGCGCTACTGCATCTGACGCGGGGATAGCGGGAGGGGGCGCTGGGGCAGCAGCAGGAGCCGTGGCATCGCTCGGTGTGGCTGCCGGGGGAATCGTATCCGGCGGCGTGGCGGGGCCATCCGGCACGGCTGCGGGCGGCGTAACCTGCTGCGGCGCGGCGGCTGTCGGCTTCGCATCATTCTGCGTTGGGCGTAGTTCGTCCGGATTCGCTACGCCTGTCGTCTGTGCCCATCCGCTCACCGCAACAGACACTGCAACCAATGCAACCAGCTTCCAACGTGCCATCTCACCACCTAATGAAAACGACCTGCACTGAAACATCTCAATGCAGGCCATTCTATCTATCTCCAGTAATCTCCGCGTCACCACACTCTGGGTGCCCCATCCTCACGACAGCTTTATCGTCGTTAGGGTGGGAATCGTCGCAAAGCGACGACGCGCGACGCGCAAGAACCACCACCAATGCCGGGCTTCAGTCTCTGCGACCAACGGGAGCCGTTTCTGCGCGCGACGCGCGCCCTTCGCCGGGAGCCTGCCCTCGAGCGCAGCGAAGGGTGCAGCACTTACATGTTGGTGTGGCCCTGGCGCATGTCCTCATTGAACTTTGGCCGGGTAAACTCCACCGCCGCTTCCAGTGCTGCCTCATATTGCGGACGCTGCTCCATCAGCTTTGCCGTAGGCGTAGCATACTCGCCCTGCACATTGATCACGCCCTCCGCCGCTAGCGCCTCTGCCGTCTTCTGTAGCTCCGCGACCGTCGTATTCAGATACTGTGCATCGCGATTATCGGCGATCCACAGCGGCTTGCTCTCGCCCAGCACACCGGAGAGCCAGAAGACCCGTGCGGCCACATACTGCTTGCGTTGCGCCTCATCCGTATCGTTGAAGACGAAACGGTGGTGCCTGGTGCTGTAGTAGCGCGTGGTCACGGCGACGGTCTGGCGGTTGCCGCTCTTCACCAGCTCCAGTTGGCCCTGGTCCAGCACCTTGCGCACCGCGTTGTAGATGAAGCCCTCTGCATACGGCTGCTGCAGCGCCGGCAGAATCTCCATGAAGGTGAGCGTGATGCTGGCGGCGATCTTCGCGTTCAGCGGCGAATCGTGCCCGTCTTCCAGCTTGATCTCACCATGCACCAGGCTGGTGTCTGCGCCGGAGGTGGACTTGTGGAACGGCCACGAAAACCGGCCGAAGCGCAGCGGCACGCCGTGCAGCGTGAGGTAGACATCGGGCGCGGGATTCTTCAGCCGCTTCGCTGCCGCGGCCATGTACTCTGCCACGCCGGGGCTGCGCTCTGCGCTCTGAAAATCAAAATCGTCGCTCAACTCGAGCGTGGTCACGTGGTCGCCCAGCGCCAGCGTGAACTTCGTAGTCGGCGCGCCGTTGAAGTCCGCTCCCGCCGCCTTGCTGCTCACGGTCAATCCTGCTGCCTGTGCTGCTTCTTCTACCTGCTGCGCCAATGTCTGTGCCTGGGTGCTCATCATTCGTGTCTCCGCCGTCAAAGTGATTACTCTTCATTTTACAATCCCATGATGCATTATTTCTGCTAGCCTTCATCCGGAGGTAATTATGCCCAACAAAGATGATTACAGGAAGGTTGCTCGTAAAATAAAGAAGGAATTGGATGTAGATAAACTTGCATTCAAAACTTATCAACAAGATAAATTTACGACTGAATTGAAGGCAATTTCTGGCTCTGGAGCCCAGACTAAAGGGACTGACACCCTTGAACAATTGGAATCTGCGTTCATTCAGGAAGGCCTCATCACCTATCCGTCGCTCAACAATACAGAAGAAGATGGTTTTACACGCGTCTACCGTAGTGGAAGCAGAATTGCTGGAATACTCAATGCTATAAGGTTTCCCGGCGGGGGCAGTGACGAAGAGCTTTCAGCCCTTTTAGGTAAGCTGAAAAGCAATACTTATCAACAAGAATAGTGGAGGTCAAGACTCATAATTTTATTGGGAGAGACCATGAAAGTTCGCGATGTAGTCCTAGTTTCGGTCGTAACCACTACGGCAATCCTTGGCATTCAGCACGTACAGGCGTGGTATGAAGCGCATCATCTGTCCTCAGGGCACCTTGAAAAAGCGAAGATTGCTTTGGTTGAGATGGACGCGATCGCTGATGCACCTGAAGTTTTAAGCGATAGAAATAGTGCAAGAGCAGAAAACGCAGTGCAAGCTTTGAAAGCTATGCCAAATAACACTGATATGGATAGAAAATTAGAATGGGCGGCAGAGAGCTATTTGGAGAATGAGCAATCCGTTCAGTCCACCAAAAAGGTATTGATAAGTATGGAAGAAGGAAGGACGGCTGGGATTAGAGTTGATACAACCGCGCAGTTTGACATGCAGCAGAACCTGAATGCTCAGCAACAGCTTATGCGAAGTGCAAGAAAAGATCTCGCTGATTATATTGCCGCTCACGAATGAATGGTACCTATGACTCATATCTGAAGTCGAGATTGATGGTAGGTAAAATGTGGAATCAGATAAGATAAACAGAGTTGGTGGTACCCTGCTGTCCGCGCAGATTATCATCACTCTATGGAGAATCTCTCCCAGCTCGCCACCGAAGCCCAAAATCCTGCCACCACGCAGATCGACTCCCTCTCTACCCGCGAGATGCTCGAAGTCATCTCCGCCGAAGACGCGAAGATCGCCACCGCAGTTCACGCGGAGCTGCCGCAGATCGCCCGCGCCGTTGACGAGATCACCGCGCGCTTCGCCCGTGGCGGACGCCTCTTCTACATCGGCGCCGGAACCTCCGGCCGCCTGGGCGTGCTGGACGCATCCGAGTGCCCGCCCACCTTCTCCGTTCCGCCGACGCTGGTGCAGGGCATCATCGCCGGGGGCGACAGCGCGCTGCGCACATCGTCAGAAAAATCGGAAGACTCGCCGGAAGAGGGCGCGCGCGACCTCGCCGCCCGCAATCTGGCTGCCAGCGACATCGTCTGCGGCATCGCCGCCTCTGGCAGAACACCCTACGTACTCGGCGCGATCGCGTATGCGAAGAAGCTGGGGGCCTTCACCATTGGACTAAGCTGCGTGCCCGGCTCGCCGCTCTCCGCAGCCGCCGAACTGGCCATCACACCCGCCACCGGCGCGGAGGTGGTAACCGGCTCCACGCGGATGAAGGCGGGCACCGCGACCAAGCTGGTGCTGAATATGCTCACCACGGGGACCATGATCCGCAGCGGCTACGTCTACGGCAACCTGATGGTCAACGTGCAGGCCACGAATGAAAAACTGGTGAACCGCGCCGAGCGCATCATCGCCGCTGCCACCGGCTGCACACCGCAGCGCGCCGCCGAACTGCTGCGCGAGGGCGGCTCGGTAAAGACCGCCATCGTGATGCAAAAGCTTCAGCTCAACCGTGGAGAAGCCGAGCAGCGGCTGGCCGCGCACACCGGGCATCTACGCAATACGCTGGCCTCAGAATAGCCGCAGCCCCTACAGATGCTTACGTGCTTGCGCTCCCGCCCGCCTGCATCGTGCGCCAAAAGGTCAGGACGACCATCACCAGCTCAACCACGATGACCACTGGCAGGAACAACGGGCTGAGCCCCGTGCTGAATCCCCGCGCCACAGACACGGTGGACCACACCAGCCAGACAAATATCGAAACAGTTTCGACCTTGATCCAGCCGATCATCTCCATCGCTATAGGCATCGCCGCCGCTCGCTGCTCCGCGCGGACGGGCAGATTGATGAACCGCTCCGGCAGGTACGGCACCGCCGTGAGCGCCGCATACAAAGCGAAGGTGACGCCAACCAGCACCCACAATGAAGATTTATCGCCCCAGCCATCCGCTGCGCCGCTGGCACCGAAGTGGGTCGCTATGATTGGCGGCAGCGCGCGGTAGAATTTCGCCATCGTCAGCGTAATAAATAGCAGCCCAGCGGTCGCAATGCCTTCGCGAAGAACTTTCAATTGATTAATTCCCCACTACCTGCAGCCTGTGGCTGAGCAGCATAACGCAGTTCAATTAAGTTCTTCTTTTGAAATTCTTCAAGATAATCTGCGATAGTATCAAACTCGACTGTGGGGGCCAGATCAACCGCATATAGCCTTTTATCCATGCCCTCCCACGTGGCACCTAGGGTATTTACGCCTTTCAGAATATCGTCGCTTTGAATCAACCCATCCTCAAGAAAATAGATATGAATTGACCGGTGCCCACCGCGCCTCACCACCTCAACGAAAACAGGTTTTGAATCATCATCCGGAGCTATTGCTCTCACAATGTCCTTATAGTTGATTTCGAGCGTGTGCCACGGTGAGTTTTCTATTTCATAAAGATCGTTTCCGAGGGGTCTTGCCCAAAGGCTTTCACCCGAAACACCGAAATCGGGATCGGACACTTCGATAACAATCTTCACCAGATCATCAGTCATTCCAGCCCCTCAGAACTCAAAACAGCGAAGTCTTCCGCGGCATCTCGATCCCCAGATGCTCATACGCCGCTCGCGTCGCCACGCGTCCGCGCGGCGTGCGATCCAGGAATCCGATCTGGATCAGGAATGGCTCATACACCTCTTCCAGCGCGTCCTCTTCCTCTGCCAGCGCCGCCGCCAGCGTATTCAGGCCCACCGGGCCGCCGTCATATTTCTCAATGATCGTCCGCAGCAGCCGCCGGTCGAGCTCGTCGAAGCCGTGGGCGTCCACCTCCAGCATCTCCAGCGCAGCCTGCGCCGTTGCCCGGTCGATCACGCCGGTTCCGCGCACCTCTGCGTAGTCGCGCACGCGCCGCAGCAGCCGGTTGGCGATACGCGGAGTCCCGCGCGAGCGCATCGCAATCTCCGCCGCGCCGTCTTCGTCGCAGCGCACGCCCATCACCTCCGCCGAACGCTCGACCACGAAGCGCAGCTCGTCGTCGGTATAAAACTCCAGCCGCAGCAGGATGCCAAACCGGCTGCGCAGCGGCGAACTCAGCAGGCCGGGCCGCGTGGTGGCCGCCACAAACGTGAACGGCTTGATCTCCATCACGTGCGTCCGCGCCGCCGGGCCCTGGCCGATGATGATGTCGAGCTTGTAATCTTCCAGCGCGGTGTAGAGCTTCTCTTCCAGCACCGGCTGCAGACGATGAATCTCATCGAGAAACAGCACCTGCCGCTCCCGCAGATTCGTCAGGATCGCCGTCAGATCGCCCTGGATCTGCAATGCAGGACCGCTGGTCTGCTGGAAACCCACGTCCAGCTCATTGGCGATGATCGTCGCCAGCGTCGTCTTGCCCAGCCCCGGAGGCCCGAAGAGCAGCACATGATCTAGCGCCTCGCCGCGGTTTTTGGCCGCCTCCAGCGCGATGGCGAGCTGCTCCTTCGCCTTCGTCTGCCCAATGAACTCGTTCAGCCGCGCCGGGCGCAGCTTCAGCTCAAATGCGTCATCGTCCTCCACCTTGCCGGCAGAGACGATTCTCTCCGCATCGGCACTTTTACCGCCACGGCTCAGGTCTATCGATTTTTTCTTTTGGAAGTCCACTAGGGCGATGGTAAGGCGAAGAGCACATCAGCGCAAATCTAAATCCCCGCAGAATAAACGCATAGCCTATTTCTTAACCCAGGTTCCATAATTGGAATACGCACCGAAGTTCAGCCATACAGCGGTCCTCACTACGGCCACGGTTCCATGCACTTCAAATGGCCGAAACTTCCACTTCAACACGGCGTCAATGGCCGCCTGACGGAGCATTGCGTAACCATCCAATGCAATCGCCTGTGTTACATTCCCGTCAGCGTCTACCTCAACACCCACTAAAACCTTCCCATACTCATGCGCCGCTTTTGCAATAGGTGGATAAAGAGCCTTGGGATGATCCAAAAGATGCTCATTCGCTTCCAACAAACTTACCGTTGGGGGCTGGATTGGGGTTGTTTGTGCAGGCCTATCTTGTATACCGGCAGCATACACAGGTATAGCCGTCAGCATAAGAACAAACAAGCAATGCTTGCTAAGCCAAGTAAATCGCCGCAAGTGTACCTCCTGAGTCCCTTATTCCAATCACACCTTCGGGGTTTTGCCGCTACCATGTAGGTGAGAGACTTAGACCATACCATGCCATTGCTTAGGCACAAAATAACCATCGCCTCATGATGGACGGCAAGCCAACGGCAGGTTCCACGTATGTCGCGACCCTCAACCCGGAGCATCAAGACACCTTTGAAAATGATCCAGATACTGTGCGACATGCAGGCCATCGGCGAACCCATGATGTACATGAATCGAAACGGGCATGGTGCGGCGGCCATCCGCAAGGGTGATCTTCCCAAAGGTGATCTTCGGCGCTGAATCCACGTGTTTCAGCTGGCGTGCATGTGAGATCGAGGTAAAGTCC
>DASWOP010000034.1:0-3258 GCA_036404255.1 Acidobacteriaceae bacterium
GAAACCCGTGGCGTCGATAAACCGCTGAAACTCCGGGCTATGCTGCACCACGGTGCGGTCAAAGTGCGTCGCCGTCCGGATCGGCTTCAGGTTGAAGTAGACAATGGCGTCAGACTCCGGCAGCAGCCGTGCGCACTCCGGTGGAGCCTCTTTGCGCAGGATGACCGCAATTGCCAGCGCACCCAGCAGCGCCGTCACACCCATTAGCGAATATCGTGTCCGTCTACGCATGGTCTCTAATCGTCATCATCACTGATGGTATCAACAGATGCCTCGCCTTATTCGCCTAATTTATTTGTCATTCTCCGCGCGGCGAATCCGGAATTTACATTGTTGGTTATTCCGAAGCCGTAGGACGCGGAACCTGCTTCTATTCACGCTACCGAAGCCTCTGCGCGCGCAACGAGCATTCTGCCGCTCGCGCAGGACCAACCGCGTTAGAATCCTCACAAGCCCTTGAAGCCCACCGTCAAACCCGCCCGTGGTATCTACGCCTTCGCCGCGCTCAACGCCGCCCTGACCCTGCTCTTTGCGCTCATTCGATATCTTACCCGCGCACATCACTTCGGCCCCCACGCCAATGGAGTGCCCGTCTATCATCGCAACTTCGCCGATCTGCTCGACTTCACCACGCAGTTCCGCTACTTCCATCAGCCTGCCTTCTTTCATCAGACCAGTGTCTTCGTGTATCCCGCGCCGCTGGCAGTGGTGTATCGCTTCTTCTTTCTCTTCGGCAATCAGGCGGCTGCCGCCTTTGCCGTTGTGCTTCTGCTCGTTTTTGTCACGGCGGCCATACTCTTCGCCCGCGCGCTTATGCGCCGGGGTCTGGACACTCTGCCCGCCGTCGTCCTGTCTGCCCTCGCTCTGCTCTTCGCCTGGCCGGTCTGGTTTTGTCTCAAGCAGGGCAACATGGAATTCGTCCTCTTCGCGTTCTTTGCCGTCGGGCTCTGCGCTTTTCTGCGGGGCAAGAGCCTTCTCGCCGCGACCTGCTTCGGCGTCGCCGGCGTCATGAAGATCTATCCCCTCATCTTCCTTGGTCTTCTGCTCGCCACCCGCCGCTATCGTGCCTTTTTCTTCGGATTAGCTATCGCAGCCGCTACTTTACTGCTCTCTCTCTGGCTGGTCTGTCCGGATATTGCGGTCTCCTGGCACGGCATGATCACGGGGCTCGGTTCCTTCCGTGGCGATTACATCCTGCGCTACCAGACAGCGCAAAGCGGCCTGGACCACTCGCTCTTCGGCCTCGTCAAACTAGCATTCGCCACCCTCGGTCACTTTGGTTTTCTGCATAATGCAGAGCGCATGAACCACCTGACGATTGCTTACGTGGTTGTGGCTGCGCTCGCCGGCCTGACCCTCTGGATCGTCTGCATCCGCCACCTTCCGGTCACGAACCAGGTATTGGCGCTCACCGTTGCTGCGATTCTGCTGCCGCCGGTCTCGGTTGAATACACGCTGATGCACCTCTACCTGCCGTGGGCAATGCTTGTCTTCATTGCCCTCCAGGGCAGGGAATCGCAGTCTGCCGCACGCGGCCCTCTATTGCTCGCCTTCGTTCTTCTTGGCGTGCTGCTCTCGCCTCTGACGGAACTGTGGCTGCTCGGCTGGGGCCTCGCCGGGGAACTCAAGGCCGTCCTTCTCCTCCTCCTCTTCGCTATCTCCCTGAAAATCCCTCTGCCGGGAAGCGAATCTGCAGCATCACCCTCCTGATCCCTGCTCTCCCCGACTTTGCCCCACCCGAACCCATGTGCTAAAGTTGCATCTGCGTCTCATTCCTGTAGGTGCGGAATTGCGTCTCCCTCCGGCCTCGTGAATCAGGTGCAAAGCGTCGCTGTTTGGGCTGGCGTAGCTCAGCTGGTAGAGCATCTGATTTGTAATCAGAGGGTCGGGGGTTCAAGTCCCTTCGCCAGCTCCAGAACCTTCAGCGCGAGAGTTTAGTTTTGGTTGTACTGCCCGTTCTCCTCACGCAGTCCTCCTTGCTTCACCCCTTACGATTTTGTCCCGCTTGTAGTGCGAGCCAGGGCCTGAACGGGGCGGCAATGGGTCGCGTGTCGCGGTCAGCATGTGCACAGGTGGCCGAGTGGTTAATGGCAGCAGACTGTAAATCTGCCACTCTTTGAGTTACGGAGGTTCGAATCCTCCCCTGTGCACCATTTTTGTTGTTGGTGGTGAAAGCATGAGCAAGCCGGTGGATGACTTCAAACCCAATCCGGCAGCCAGCACCCGGCGAATGCGTCTTTCCCTCGCCCTGATTGCTGCGCTTGGCCTGTTGGTCTGGTTTACGATGGATGCCGGCGCCGTGCTGCATGTTCCGGGCATTCGCGGTGGGTATATCGCAGTTCCGGTACGGGTAATTCCGGTTGTGTTTCTGGCCTTGTTTGCATTCCGAATCTGGATGGCAAACATGCGCGCTAAGCTGGAAAAGAAGTAAGCTTGTTTCGCTGTAGTTTTGGTTTGTTTCGCGATAGTTGCGTGGCTTAGCCCGCAAAGGTTTTGTAAGGTAGGCTGATGTAGCTCAGTGGTAGAGCACTCCCTTGGTAAGGGAGAGGTCATGGGTTCAAGCCCCATCATCAGCTCCAGATTTTGTTTCAAAGCGTGTGGGCACGTTGCGACTCAAGCTGACTCGCTGACTGGCTTACTCGCTGCAACTGGCGGGAGTAACTCAGTGGTAGAGTCACAGCCTTCCAAGCTGTTGGTCGCGGGTTCGATTCCCGTCTCCCGCTCCAAAACGTTTTAGAGGGTTACGGTTTTCGCTGCCATGTACGAGAAGGTTCTCATCCCGATTGAAGACCAGAAGTCCTTTGGAGAAGTTCATGCCGCCATCGCGCATACTTTCTCTGCCGGAGCCGTGCAGGACTTCCTCAAGTCCATCCACCGCGCCAGCCTCCGCATCCGCAGTTTTGAAGACATCCTGAACCAGGGCATCCTTGGTGTCCCGGTTGCCGCTGCCTACAACCAGCTCGGCGATGCCGACAAGGGCCAGATTCGCGAGTTCTACCTCGCCAGCGTGGAGAGTGTTTCTCTCGACCTGCGGGCGAAGTACCTGAAGCTCTACTCCCCTTACTGAGGGGCGACTTTTTTCAACTTCTAACCGCCGGTATCCCCGGCAACTCGAAACAGGAGAAAAGCAATGGCGAAGGAAAAGTTTGACCGGTCGAAGCCGCACGCGAACGTGGGAACGATTGGGCACATTGATCACGGCAAGACGACGCTGACGGCGGCGATCACGAAGGTGTTGTCGAAGCACAACCCGAACAA
>DASWOP010000035.1:0-8442 GCA_036404255.1 Acidobacteriaceae bacterium
CCCAATAAAATCAACCCTTTCCGCGCCCCACCCAACTTTTACCCCTTGACACCATTTGGTCATTCCCAAGCCCATGGGGGGATTTTTGTCATTCCGAAGCGTAGCGCGCGGAATCTGTTTCGAAAAGCTTCCTCCCACGCCGCCATACAGTCCATGAGTTGTCCATAACTCATCCAGAACTTGTCCAGGAAGTCACCGTGAAAATGCCCCTCGAAATTTTTCCGAGGCTTTTACGGCACTCAACCTCGCCAAGTAACTGCAAACAATATATTTCCCTCACCACAGGGAAGGGGTATCATCGTTTCAATCAAACTAACCTGTTCCACCAAGGAATCTGCCCGATGGACGAGACCCTGACCCCTCCCGAAGAACAGCCGCAGCCGCCCGCGCCCAGCACAATCCACAAGATTTTCCTCGGCCCGCAAGGCCTCCGCGCCGGCTGGAGCGCCCTCATCTTCGTCGCCGTTTTCGCGGCTTGCGCAACAATCGTCAATCTTTTCATGCACTTCGTGGTGCATCACGGCCAGCCGCACACCCACACGCCACCCACAGTCCACGGCATGCTGATCGCCGAGATCATCTCGGTGATCTTCGTCGTCATTGCCACCTGGGTGATGGCACGCATTGAGAAGCGCCCCTTCAGCGCCTACGGCCTCGCCGGCACCCGCCGCGCCCCCCTCTTCACCACCGGTCTTTGCTGGGGATTTGCATTCATCAGCCTGCTCGTCGGCTCGCTCTACTTCACGCATCACATCAGCTTTGACCCCTCTCACGCCGCCCTTCTTCCCGCCCTCAAATACGGCGCCGTCTGGGCCATAATCTTCATCCTCGTTGGCTTCTTTGAAGAGATGCTCCTCCGCGGCTATCTCCTGTGGACGATCTGGCGCGGCATCGGATTCTGGTGGGCCGCCGTCATCCTCTCCTTCACCTTTGGCGCCCTCCACGGCAGAAATCCCGAAGAGTCCCCTATCGGCCTCGTCTCCGCCGGTGCCGTTGGCCTCGTCTTCTGCCTCAGCATCTGGTACACCCGCTCGCTGTGGTGGGCCATCGGCTTCCACGCAGCATGGAACTGGGGCCAGACCTTCTTCTACGGCGCGTCCGATAGCGGCCTCCCTGCGAAGGGCAGCTTCTTCGTCACCCACCCCCAGGGCAGCCTCCTGATGAGCGGTGGCGCCACCGGCCCCGAAGGCAGCCTGCTCATTCTGCCCATCCTGCTCCTGATCTCGCTGGTTATCTATCTCACGCTACGCTCGCACCCCACCCCCGGGTAGCGCGCGGACTACACACGTACTGCCCGGTATGTCTTTTTGGAAACTTTCGAGGCAAAATCGCGTCTAATCACTTAGATCCGGTATTTATGCGCATTGTGTACGTTTTTCGCTTCCTCATTTTTCTGGCAGTTTTTGCAGCACTACCCACTCTGGCTCATACCCAGATCAATGCGCCGACTCCGCAAACGGGCAGCGTCAACGGAACCGTCACAGATATTGCAGACGATCCGCTGCCCAATGCCAAGATTGTGATCCAGGGCAACACCACCGCAAACCGCCACACCGCCACCGCAAACAACGATGGATTCTTTGAGGTCAACGACCTGGCGCCCGGCACCTATCGCCTTACGATCAGTTCAAAAGATTTTGCAGACTGGACTTCGCCGGAGTTGACACTGAAGCCGGGACAAGATCTCGATGTCCCCGACATCAAGCTGAAGGTCGCCGGCGCGGTAGACAGCGTGACCGCGCTCTATACCAAGGTGGAGATAGCCACCCAGCAGGTCCACTTGGCAGAAGAACAGCGCGTCCTCGGTGTCATTCCCAACTTTTATGTGGTCTACTCCCCAGACGCAGTGTCACTGACGGCCAAGCTCAAGTTCCAGCTCGCGCTGCGCAGCACAACCGATCCCGTTACATTTTTAGGTGTCGCCTTCTTCAGTGGCATTGAACAGCTGGCACATACACCGGACTATGTACTCGGGGCCAAGGGCTATGGCCAACGCATGGGCGCCAACTACGCTGACGGCGTAGCCGACGTCCTAATCGGGGGAGCCATACTGCCCTCCCTGCTCCGCCAGGACCCGCGCTACTTTTACAACGGCCAAGGCACCAAGAAACATCGCGTACTCTACGCCATGGCCGCCCCCTTCATCTGCAAGGGCGACAACGGCCACTGGCAGCCAAACGTCTCCAGCATTGGCGGCGACCTGGCCTCAGCTGGCCTCTCGAACCTGTACTATCCCCAGACCAACCGCGGCATCGGACTCACGTTCACCAACGCCGCCATCAGCACCGGCGGACGCATGGTGAATGCACTGGCGCAGGAGTTCATCATTCGCAAGCTCACGCCAAAGGCGAAGCAGCACTAGCCTACTGCTTCACGTCGCCACCGATAGAAATCACTACATAGCGCGCCGGACCGTCGCCCACATTGCGTATGCGGTGGTTGGTACCAAAGGCCACGTAGAGTACATCGCCCGGCCCCGCTTTCTCCAGCTTGCCATCGTGCTCCAGCCCTAGCGTTCCCTGCACCACCACGATCAGTTCGGAGTGCTGAATAGCGTGAAGCTCAGGCGCCGGAATGGCCGGCGGGGCAACAGACTCATGCACCCGCACCCACTCTCCCGTCGCCAGACTGTTATGCACCAGCACCCGTCGATCCGTGCCGTTCGGCATCAACGTGGCTGGTACATCGCCGAACCGCAATACCTGCGAATGGGACAGTAGGCCTCCCACTGCAGGCGCCTTTGTCTGCGCTTCACTCATCTTGGCTCCCACCAGACCACCCATCGTAAGCACGGTCAGCCCTGCACACATCTCCCGTCGATTGAGTGGCTTCATGCCGCCCATCGTACACGGAGCTGGCCATGTCACCTACTCTGGTTGCACGACAAACACGTAATCCGGTGCGCCCAGCTTGATGCCTTTCACGTCCGTAGTGACTTTGAGGGGCTGCAAACCGGCCTTGCTGGCAATGAAATGCAGTTCATAGATCCGTGTCAGCTCGCCGTTGAACTGCTTGAGGAACGGCGAGAAGCTCACCGGATTCCCCGTGCCTTCATAGTACGCACGCCCCCCGGTCTCCTCTGACACCTTCTGCAGGTAGCTTTGCCCGCTGAAGCTGGCAAAGTGGCCACCTACACCCCGATCCGTGTAGTAGAGCGAATACACCAGTACCCCCGCCCGTTGCGAATCGCGAATTGCCGAATCAACATAGGGGCTCGTCTGATCCATGGGATTGATCCCGGTGTAGTTGTCTACGCCATTGGTAACCAGGAAGGCTACCCGAGCCTTACGGCGATCATTGGAAGGCCAGTTTTTGGCCAGCTCAGACAGGCAGAAATATGGGCTCGCATTACCACCCGGAGAGCCAATCGGTATGCGTAGAGCCTTGGACGCCACCGCAGGATCGGTCGTGAAACCCTGCGTCGCAGGAACCACCCTGCCATTCTGCATATAGCCGACAAAAACGCTCACCCCCGGTGGCAACACCTTGAAGAAGTCCCGGATATCATTCAACTGCAGCGAGACGCTCCCCCGCAGCGAATCGTCCAGCACGAAGGCTAGTTCGATCCCCTGCCCACCACTGAGTACCGGCATCAATCCGGTCACCTTCGCCGGTTTGGAGTCCTCTTTCACCTGCACATTCGCCGGGGTCAAAGCAGGCGGCGGATCGGCCTTTGACCGCTCAACCACGTAGGTGCGCGCCGGAAGCCCACCCCCCTCTGTCTCTTGGGCAAGTGCGGCTGGCGCAGTTGCGAAAATAGCAAATAAACCCGCAAGGCCGCATAGGACCAACTTAAAATAGCTCTTTCCATTCCGCATGAAGTGACTCCTTTGCCGCAACCGACATCGATAAAACTCTATGCTCAAACGCGGCAGCTTGCACCTATTTAGGACGCTCAGACCAGCAGAAAGGTGCGCTAATTTAGTGAAAAGACTTCCATCTCATAGCTTGGTCTCCGCCTGGAGGCACGGTTGCGGCGCATCGATAGGTCTCGGCGCCCTGCATCCTTTCAACCAACCGCCCTTTGCAATGGCTAAAATGGCAAGATGCAGATTATCGACACCCCCCTCCGCGACGTAAAACTTCTCCGTCCCCGGCAGTTTGCGGACGAAAGGGGTTGGTTCGCCGAGGTCTTCAACGAGAAAACCTTTGCAGGCGCTGGTCTGCCGGTACGCTTTGTCCAGGATAATCAATCGCTTTCCAAGAGAGGCGTGCTGCGAGGCTTGCACTACCAGTTGGAGCAGCAACAAGCCAAACTGGTCCGCTGCCTGGCTGGCAATATCTACGATGTCGCGGTGGATCTGCGGCGAGATTCACCCGATTTCGGGCGCTGGGCCGGCTTCCATCTGCACTGCAACGACCTGGAGATGCTCTGGATTCCCGAAGGTTTTGCGCACGGCTTCCTGGTGCTCTCAGAGACGGCCAGCGTGGCTTACAAGACGACAGCCGGTTATTATCCGGCAGGTGAACGCTGTATCCGCTGGGACGACCCAAAGTTGGCGATTGCGTGGCCGCTGGATGGTCTGACGCCCATCATTGCGCCGAAGGATGCTGCCGGAAAAACATTTGCCGAGGCTGACCTGCCGCCGGTGACAACCGCAATTGTGCAACCGTAGTTTGGCAGCACCACTGGAGATGAAATGCCTACAGAGATACAGACTGGCTTGATTGGCTTTGGCTTTGGCGGACGGATCTTCCATGCTCCCTTCGTTCGCGCAACGCCCGGACTGCGGCTGTCAGCCATTGTGCAGAGGCGCAGCGATACCGCGGCAGCGGAGTATCCAGCATCCACAGGCGTACGCGTGCTGCGCTCGGTGGAGGAACTGTTGGCCGATGGCAGCATCCAGCTGATCGTCGTCAGCACACCCAATGCATCGCATTTTGACGTAGCACGGCAGTGTCTGCTGGCCGGACGGAGTGTAGTGGTAGATAAACCGCTCACCGCCACCGCCGCACAAGCGGAAGAACTGGGGGAACTTGCACAAGCAAAAGGCAGCAAGCTCTTTGCGTTCCATAATCGACGTTGGGATGGCGACTTCCTGACAGTGAAACAGGTGCTGGAGTCAGGCGAGCTTGGGCGCCTTGTCACTTTCGAGGGTCGATGGGATCGCTTCCGCCCCATTCCCCGCGGAAACACATGGAAAGAGACTGCGGACGAGGGCACCGGAATGCTCTTCGACCTTGGCCCGCACCTTATTGATCAGGCACTCGCCCTCTTTGGCCTTCCAGAATCTGTTACCGGCGAAATGGCTACCGACCGCGACAACTCCGTAGTAGACGATGCTTTTCTCATCACGCTGCACTATGCCAAGGCGGGGCCGCATCGTGGGCTGCGCGCGCGTCTTTCGGCATCTATGGTGGCTGCCGATCCAGCGCCCCGCTTCATGCTGCATGGAACCCACGGCAGCTTCCGCAAGTACGGGCTGGACGCACAGGAAGCCGCACTGATTGGCGGAGCGCGACCTCCCATGCCCGATGCGGTCAATCCACCGTTCTGGTTTGAGAATCCGGAGGCAGAATGGGGTACGCTGGTCGCTGCGAAAGATGTGCATGAACCTATCCATTTGAACAAGCGCCGCATGCCAACATTGCCCGGTGATTACCGCGGCTATTACGCCTCTGTTCGCGATGCACTGCTCGGCAAGCCAAACAATGCAGTGACTGGGCAGGAGGGTCTGCGAGTGCTGCGCATCCTGGAACTGGCACGAGAGAGTAGTGCGTCAGGACGTACCCTGACAGTGCCGGAACGTGGCTGGTGATGCAAAACCGCATGTCAAATTAAATATTGCAGGCGTGGTGAAGTTCTATATTCCCCCTGCGCATGATTTCTGGTCCCGCACGTTCGTTCAGTGTGATATTCGTTGGGCATGCGCACTCGCTCAACCGAACCTCGCTCTGCTCGCAGAGATTATGCTGCACGTCTTGCCGTCCTGCTGCTTGTCCTTATTGCGGGTTCGGCAACAGCGCAGGGCCAGGCATCGCTGATGCCCGGCTCGTATGACTTCGGTACAGTAATCCTCGGCCAGAGCTCCAGCCCGGTCTCCTTCACCATAACGAATTCGTCCAGCACCACGCAGATCGTCAATAGTATTTACATTTCACCCCTGGGCTCCGACTTCACCACGCCAAACAGCGCCAACTGCACCAGCGTGCCGGCGGGAGGTTCATGCACGTTTACCATCGTGTTTTCGCCAACAGCGGTGGGCACTCGCAACGCTACGCTCAACGTAGATTACGGAACAAGTTCACAGATTTATACCTCGGCACTGACGGGCACTGGGCTGGCAGCCACAACCACGGTAACGCTCACACCTGCCTCGGCAAACTTTGGCAGCATCATTGTGGGCAACAGCTCCAGTGGACAACAGTTCACCCTCACCAACACTGGCAATACCGCCATAGGCAGCATCGTTGCCGCCGTCAGTGGTGATTTCTCCGCTACCTATGGCTGCAGTACGCTTGCGCCGGGGGCAACCTGCACGATCAACGTCGTATTCACCCCGAGCACGGCGGGCGCACGCACCGGAACGCTGACCGTAAACTCCACCAGTTCCACCAGTCCGCTGACCGCGCCACTGACGGGAACCGCATTGTCGAACCTGAGAGGGCTGACACTTTCCACTTATTCGCTGAATCTCGGCAGCTACGAAGTTACCGCCGGAGCATCGGGGACAGCGGCATCCAGCCCACTCCCGATCTCTGTGACGAACAACGACACGGCTACGGTGACGTTTTCGCAGCCGGCCACGGGCTCTGGCATTGCGTTCCCGGTCACCGGAGATTTTCTTTCCAACAATAATTGCAGCCAGACGCTGGCTGCCGGTGCCACCTGCCGGTTGAACCTTTACTTCAGACCATCTACTACAGGAACGCGCATCGGCTCACTCACCATTGTCTCCAACGCCTCCAACGGCACACAGACGCTGGCACTCAGCGGCAACGGAACCGACTACACCATGGCTGCGAACCCCGGCACCATAACGGTCACCCAGGGTGGCACCGCAATCTTCCCTATCACCCTGACGCCAATCAGTGGGTACAGCAATACCATCTACTTCGGATGTAGCGGACTCACGGCAGCAGGCACGAGTTGCGCCTCGCTACAGGCGACGCTTGGCCCTGCAACCACCGTGAACTTCAAGATCAGCACAACGCCGAAGAATCTCTATGGAGTGATCGCGGGCAATATCGCTCCCAGCAGCTTCCGGAGCATCGCAACGTGGGTTCTGGGCGTATGCGGCCTGCTCGCGCTGGTAATTGTGGGGCGCACACGACGCCTTGCACGGACAGCCGGGCTATTGACACTGCTGCTCGCCCTGCTCTGGCCTTCAGGTGGATGCAGTGGCAAGCAACCCACCCCCAACCCTGACGCCACGCCGCCGGGAACGTACAACTTGACGCTGACTGCAATTGACGGGGAACAACAGTCCAAAACACTGTCGCTTACGCTGGTCGTCACGGCACAGTAGAACGTACGCCCGCGAACCGCACCGGATCAGCCGAGATGATCCTCGGGTGCCGAGGCGGTGATAGCAAGCCGGGCGACCTGGTGCTCCCCCAGGAGATGCCCGGCAGCCACTGCAGCAAGGCACAACACCACTGACACCACGATGTTTGCCATCGCCCTGCCCCACGCACCGGTACGCAGCAGGTCAAACGTCTGCATGCTGAAGGAAGAGAAGGTCGTAAACCCACCACAGATTCCGACCATAACGAACAGTCGGAGATTATCGGAAACGGCGTAACGCCCGCTCTGCAGTGTAAGTGCACCGAAGTAGCCGATCACGAAGCTGCCTGCAATGTTGATAAAGATCGTTCCGAAAGGAAAATCCGCACTGATTGCTAGCGTCAGGCGGGTGAGGGCGTAGCGCATAATTCCCCCCAGCGCACTGCCAACCGCGACCCAGAGATATGGCATCGTCTGCCTCGTCATTCCGAAGGTAAGAACATGGATTTGGCAGAGGTCATCAGCCGAGGATTCGAGCGGTTTTGGGAGACCTCATTCCCAGCAATTATGGTATCGCATTTCAACGTGCAACCAACACCGAGCAGTTATTGCAGTCACGCAGCAGCGTCTCAGAGGTGGAGCCTTCAAACCATCGGCGAACACCCGACAAACTCCGGCGACCCACTACAATCAAATCCACCTGATCGGCCAGGGCTCGCTTACGGATCTGCTCCGCCGGGTAGCCTTCGACAATCTCCACCATCATGGGGATGCCAAATGACTTCCCTATGTTTAGAAAGCGCTCAAAGCGGTCCTCCATCATGCTGCGGGAACTGGATGGATCATCGATGGGCAGACCTTCCCCTTCGGCCTGAACATTCGCGGGCTCAACAACGCCCAGCAATATCACCTCGGCCTTCAACCTCGCTCCAAGTTCTACGGCGATGCTCGCAGCGCGCTCTCCATCAGGCGATCCATCGTCTGCGACAAGAATC
>DASWOP010000036.1:0-7131 GCA_036404255.1 Acidobacteriaceae bacterium
GGCAAAATGCCCTCCATCCGCTGGCGTCTCATAGAAGTTGCTCACCGCATACTTCCCCGTGTACCAGTCCCACTTCGGCGCATGCCCCGGATTCACAAACGTATCCGCCTGCACGCCATTCCTGTAATCCAGCAGGTGCGACGCATCTGGCAAACTCGAAGGCCCCCCATCATTCGTTCCATAGGTCGGCTCGGCAATCACCGTCTGCCCCGTAGCCGAGCCAAACGCATTGGCAATCCCGTTGTTTCCGCTTCCCGTCTGGAACCGGCTCGCATACCGCAGACCATTCAGTGCATTCACAAATTGGAACGTCTGCGCCCCGTTCACCACCGGCTGCGTTACCACCTGCGCTCCTGTCGGCTTGGCCTGCACAAAATTTGTCGTGTCGATCGCCGTCGCCTGGCTCCCTACCACCGCCTTTGCAATAGCGCGGTCCACATACGTCTTGCTCACCGTCTGCATCGCCACAGAAAGCGGCATCACCGTGCTTCGTATCGCCGAAAGCTTCACCGTCGCGCTCGATACCGGCACCACCCAGTTCTCGCGTGTCACCGTGCCATCGTTCAGGTGATACTGCACCGTGTAGTAGCTTCCCATCGGCTCCGACCCCGCATTCGGCGTCAGAGCCACGCTCAGGCTGCCGTTCCTGCCCAGTGTCACAGACGTGCTTCCTCCCGCCACCGCCGACCCATCCATCGCCGTGAACTCCGGCCAGCTAATCAGCAGCGTTCCCTGCGCCGCCTGCCCCGCCGCGCCATACACTGTATCGCTCACCGTCGTCGTCGCTATCTGCGCCACCCCAGCGCAGCACAGCATCACCCAAACCCCCACCAGCGCCCCGCCCAATCGCATCCTCGTCATCCGGCTCTCCCCATACTCAACCCACCTTTTAATACTCGTCATCCCCGCAGCTTAATACTTGTTTTTCCGCCGCTACTTGTCATCCTGCCACTTAATACTTGTCATCCCGCAGCGAAGCGCGCGGAACCTGCTTCTCTACCGCACCGTTCACCTCACCCACACTCTGGGTGCCCCATTCATCGCGTTTTTTGCGATGAGTGGGAAGCGTCGCGAAGCGACGGCCGCGCGACGCGCGCAAATCTCTCCCAGCCACCACTCTCACCCGAGCGAAGATCCCTCCCGTGCGAAGCGCGAACGCTCCCGCCCATCACCCCTCAGCGCAAAATCCAAACCGAGTCATTCTGAGCGTAGTCGAAGAATCCAGACGCTCCCCACATCACCCATACCGCTAAAGAGCTTCCGCTGCGCCGCAGCCGATGCCCTTGTCTTAAATCCCAGCAATCATAAAAATCACCGTCATCACCGTTAAGCCTGCGTGCCAGCCACAGTCGAAGAATCCAGCCTGCCACCCTTCGGCAACCACCGCCCCTTACCATCCCGTGGCCAACCTGCTTCTCTCCCGCCATCGCCGTTCTCCTGCGCCTTCTTCCCAAGCCTCTTCAATAAAATCTTCATCATCGAATCCGGCTTCCGCTGCGGTGGCATCTCATCCTCGTCCTTGATGCCGCTCACTTCCACCAGCAGCTTCGTATGGTTATAACTCCCCGCCTCGGCCTGTTCTACCAGCTTGTCCACAATTCCCGGCCACACCTCCAGCATGCGTTGCTTCGCATACAGCTTGCAATCCTTGGGCACCGGGCCCGTCTGCGGAGTTGTCTCATTGGATGCCGCCTTATCAACCCTTGCACTCTTCTTTGACTTCGCCATGCGTCATTCCCTCAAAAGAAAAGCGGGAAGCGCTCTTCGCGCCTCCCGCCTCTCTTCGTTGAACTCTTTACTTACCTATTCAGAATACCAATTTGCGTATCTGTACTACGCCACGCTGATGGCAAGTATTTTATCCAGTAAAATCAACCTCTTTCGCGCAATACCCCCTTCTTGGGTACTTGACAAGAAATATTCGCATGCGGTTCCAGCAGCTTTGTCTCCAGAAAAATTGCTGTCAGCTTGTCCAGCGCGTCGGCATACTGCCGCACGATGGTGCGCAGGCTCACTCCCAGCAATCCAGCCGTCTCGGCCTGCGTATACTCCTGCAGGCCGATCCGGGCGATCAGTTCCTGTGACCGCGTGTCCAGCCGGTTCAGGCACTTCTCTACGTCGTACACAAAGATCACCACGTCTTCAAAGCTATGTACCCGGTAGCTCGTCACCTTGCCCCGGAACATCTCTTTTCCCAGCAGCGAAGGCACGCGTCCTGCCTCCATCGAGAGCCGCACATACCGCCGCAGCATCCCCTCTGTGTACTTCCGGTAGAAAGCCAGCTCCGGAACCAGTGCTGTCGCCGGCTCTTCCAACGCCGCCAGCGCCGCCTGTGCCGTCCTCTGGTGGATTCCCCAGTGTTCGTGGCTCCGTTGCTGCATCGCCCACACCATCGGCAGAACCACCGCCGCGCTCATCGCGCACCTCCGCTCTGGCAACGCTGCGGAACCAGTTCCAGCCGGTGAATCGCCGCTCGCTTCTTTCGTTCAATTGCTCTTTTTGCCAGCGGAGCGGGGAACTCCGCCAGTGTTACGGTGCAATGCCGGCAATAAACGCCGGGCTCTCCTCCGTTGCGGACCCATAGGCCACCGCAACCCTCACATACTTTCAGATCCATCTTCACTTGCATCATGCGCTTCTTGCTTCCTTGGGCGAAATTCGTTCATCGCCGCATGGTCTGCACTCTTCTCGCGGAGGAGTAGCAGGTTATTGAGGGCTTCAGCCGCTGGGAAGGCTCTATTTGGCCTACTCCGTTGCGTGCCGCATCCCTCGCACATTCTGTGTCCAAAAGTGGGGAGAATTATTCTTCACATGCACGTCTGTTCGCTTTCCCGTGCATTCGTCGGCGCACTCCTTCCGGAATTTGTTGAGAATGTTCTATCGGGGGAAGACATCGAGATATAACCGTCTCTCTCCATAGAGACAAGCGGTTTTCTTCATGTGAAAAATAAATCCTGATTTTGTTCGAAAATGTCAGCTTCTAACATTTCTCAAAGCTATCCAACAGGTACAACATCCTTAGCTGATTGCAATAGCCAGTAGGTTCTAAACACATACACATGAACTTTCGGGACATGCATGAAAATCTTCGCCTTGAGCTCCTCCGCCGCATCGAGCGCGGCGTGCTCACCGGCTCTCTTCTCGCCCGCCAGACAGGCTTCCGCCAGGCTCACATCTCCAACGTCCTCAACCGTCGTCGCCTCTTCTCCCTCGAAGGCCTCGATCGCATCCTCGCCGCCCAGAACCTCTCCATCGAGCAGATCGTCCCCCCGGAAGCTCCCCTGAACCGCCACAACCTCCTCCGCACCCCAGAGACAGTCATTGTTCCCATCGCCTCTTCCACCGCGGTACTCAATCAACCCAGCATCCAGCCCAGTGGCGCCAGCTTCCTGCAACTGCCCGCGGCCTGTCTGCGAGACAATCGTTCTCGCCCTGCCCCCCAGCGCGCCCACTGGCAACGCTACGTCGCCGTCGTCCTCGACGCTACCCATGCCTCCCCCATGGAACCCCTCCTCACCCCCGGCTCTGTCGTCGTCATCGATCGTCACTACACCTCGCTCGCCGACTACCGCGCCCCCCATCCCACGCTCTACGCGGTCAACTACGGCGGCTCCCTTCTCTTCCGCTTCGTCTCCCTGGAAGAGGGTCATCTCATCCTCCGCCCCCTCAGCCTCGCGCACCCCATCCGCCTCCTCCGCCTCGCCCCCCACGCCCAACCCTCAGACTTCGTCACAGGCCGCGCCTGCCTCCTCCTCACCGACATGTAACGAACTGCCGTCATTCCGGTCGAAGCGCCGCGAATTGGAGACACCCGGGTTTTGCCGGCCTCCATCTGCCCAATAACCGGATAATTACTGAAAATGCTATAAAGGACCCTAAAATAGGCGGGGTCTGTATGAGACAGGCTTAAAGAGGTCTAAGCCCAATATTTTCAAACATTTATGGAAGACTTTATGGGAAAATCGAAAATACCGCTTGAACCTTGGTGCAAATCCGTGCATCATATGAACGTCGGCATATAAGTGCAGCGGCTAATAGTCGTGGTGCCGATCCCGCCAGCAATGGTCTCCACGAGTGTGGGGATTAAAGAGGCGCACGGAAATAATGAAAAGGCTCCCTTATTCGGGGGCCTTTTCTCCTTAAGTGCTAATTTTCTTGTTATTCAGGGTGTTGTGGAGAATGATCCAGAAGCGAACAGCCCTGCCCGCAGGACGAACGGAATTGTGTTCTATGTCGCGAACGAAAGCAGTCTCTACGATCATCTCAAGTCTGCCTTTTGAAACTTTTCTAACCTTAAAGAAAAGTTCGTAGTCAATCGTAGTTCCATCCGCAGTAACTATCTCCACTGTGAAATATTTCCCCCGGCCAGTGTGAATCGGCTTTCTCTTAGCTTCGGGAAGAGACTGTATGATTTCCGGAAGTCGTTTTGACAGTTCATAGCGGCGAATGTCAAAGAGTCTCTTCTCATCATCATGGGGGTACACCAAACTTGAATCGTAGACCTCATCCGGCTTTGGTTTCCGAGTGAAGCAGTGCGAAGTGAATAGTGTGTCTACACTGTAAACTTCAGCTGGGTTAGCGTTTTCAGCTGGTCGTTCGTACTTGAATGTACGGGTGTGTAAATGAGACAGGTCGTATGTATTCCCTGCGAGATTAAACGCTAACCATTTCACAACTAGCGATTTTACAGTGGCCTTTACGGTGGCATGCTTGTCCCGGAGCGGGTAGGGAGAACTACTAACTACCGCACCGGCTGTTTGGGAGGCAATGTCGGTTGCCCACGATGGTTGGACATTCGTGCGAAGCGAGAATGCTCCCGCCCATCTTCCCAACCCACCTGCTACCATCTCAATTGGAGGATTCGATGGATCAACCTGCAAACCTGGCCCGCCGCAACGAAGACATAGCGCTCGATCTGCTCAAATTTATTGCCACCACGGCCAACGTCGCCCGCACTCCCGCTGCCGCCACCGTCGGTTTCGCCGTCTCCGCCTCAGCCAAGGGTGAAGACCTCGTCGGTCACCTGCTGGAGCTCTACACCCGCTGCCTGCACACCGTAGAAGGCAAGTAAACTGCCGGTAGTGCCAAGCCAGACTCCAATCCGCATCGCCGTCATCGGCGCAGGCTCATTCGGTCGCAACCATCTGCGCGTCTATCGCGAACTCCAGGCCACCGGAGCCGTCGTGTTAGCCGCCGCGGTGGATTCCAGCCCTGTCGTCACCGCTGCCATCGCCGCCGAATACGGCATCCCCACCTTCGCCAGCATCGATGAGTTCCTCGCTGCCGGCCTCGGCGTCACCGCCGTCTCGCTCTGCGTGCCCACCGTGCACCACAGCCATGTGGGTTGCCAGTTGCTCGCCGCCGGGCTCGATGTTCTCGTCGAAAAGCCCATCGCCTCGTCTCTCGCAGAGGCAGACGCTCTCATCGCCACCGCAGCCACGCACGGACGCATCCTTCAGGTCGGCCACCTCGAGCGCTTCAACCCCGCCGTCACCGCCGTCCTTCCGCTGCTCCATCAGCCCATGTTCTTTGAGGCTCACCGCCTCAGCATCTTCACGCCGCGCTCACTCGATGTCGATGTCGTCCTCGACCTCATGATCCACGATCTCGATATCGTCCTCAGCTTCGTCCAGTCCAAAGTCGTCGAAGTCCGTGCCGTCGGCCTGCCCGTCCTCTCCCACAAGACAGACATCGCCAACGTGCGCCTCGAATTCGCCAACGGCTGCGTGGCAAACTTCACCGCCAGCCGCGTCAGCACCGAGCGCGTCCGCAAGCTGCGCTTCTTCCAGCCGCGCCAATACGTCTCCATCGACTTCGCCCACCGCGAACTCCTCCACATCGACGTCTCCGCCGCCGGTGGCCTCACCCCCGCGCAACTCGCCGCCCTCGCCTCCGCCAAACCTGGCACGCACCCCTCCACCGGCCTCGCTCTCAGCAAGGTGCCAGTCGAAGCGAAGGAGCCGCTGATGCTTGAGTTGGAATCGTTCGTAGAATCGGTCCGCCACCGCACCCGCCCGCGCGTCTCCGGCGAAGACGCCCGCGCCGCCCTGTCCGTAGCCTTCCAGATCAACGCCGCCATCGCCTCCCACGCCCGGAGTCTCAATCTGACCCCAAATTTGGGTGCCCCATCCTCATCGCAACTTCATCGCGACTAATCGGCGTGATTTTGGGTGGGATAGCGCCACAACTGTGGGTGCCCCATATCTACGCAGTTTCATCGCGGAGATGTGGGATAGCGTCGCGGAAGCGACGGCCGCGCGACGCGCGCAAATCTTCCTTTATGAAAATTTCTCGTGTTGATCAATCATGCGGGTGTCTGTGAATTCGCACAACACAAAGACATCAACTCGGATCACCGCACAAAACGAATCAGGAATTAATCCCCACAATCCGTTTCATCCGTGCAATCCGTGCTGAGCCTTTCGCCCAAGTCACATCTTCTGTACTGGAATATTCTCCGGGATCTTCAGCGCAAACTGGTCATCGCCCATCGTCTGGTTCAACGTCAGCTTGTTCACCGTCATCTGGATCTGGTACTCATCCAGCGGACGCTTGATGACCAGCGAAGTCGGCATCTGCACATCGCCAAACGCCTCGTACTTGTCATACGTTGCGATCGTAGCCAGTCGGCCCTTCTCATCGTAGATGTCCTGCTGATAGGGCAACAGCGTCGTGCGGTTGATGTGGATCACCCGCAGCGTCTCCAACTGGTTACTCGTGCCCTTGCGCCGCAAAATATTCAGATCGTAATCCAGCAGCTCGGTGGCATGTTTCTTGTCTTCGCTGATCAGTATCTGCGTATCCGAGGTCATTGACACCAGGTCATCGCCGGAAACGCCCTTGACCAGCAGTGAATCCCGGAAGATCGACGGCCGCAGATTCTCCAGCGGGTTCTTCGATGGCTCGGTGACCGTCTCCGTTCCCACGATCGCGCGATTCTTCGCCTTGATGAACATTTTGAAGTCCGTACCGTCGCTCACCATGTCCATTGCCGTGGTGTGCAAAACCGGAACCAGCAGCAGCACGCGCATGTCGGAAGGCTTGCGCAGCAGGATGTATCCGTTCAGAGCCGTGTAGTCCGTCACGTTGCCCGTCTTGGACCCGCCAATGCTGGCAGCGATCTCAACGGAT
>DASWOP010000037.1:0-14057 GCA_036404255.1 Acidobacteriaceae bacterium
TGGGCGCGCATCCGGCGATGCGGGCGCGGCAGTTGAGTGGGCAGAAGATCTGCTTCATCGCGGAGACCACGGTGGAGGAGAGCGTGCGCGCGTGGTTTGTCCGCGAGCATCTGAACTTTGTGCCGTTTCCGTTTCAGGAAGAGGGCGAGATGGATGCGGCGTTCACTAGCGGAAACTGCGGTGCGCTCGCGGGCGACCGCACGCGGCTGGCACAGGCTCGCGCCGCACTGCTCCGCCACGGACGCAGCACAACGCTGCTGCCGGAGCGCATCTCGAAGGATCCACTGGCGGCTGCGTATCGCGACAACGATCCGCAGTGGGCGGCGATTGTGAACTGGGTGATGGAGGCGTTAGTGCAGGCCGAAGAGAGCGGCGTGACCCGCGCGAATGTGCTCGCCGAGCAAGCTCGATTTGCGAAGGATGACGGTGATCCGGAACTGCGGTTGCTGCTGGGCAGATCGCAGGAGGTGGGCAGTGCGCTGGGGCTGGAGAATGACTGGGTGGTGCGGGTCATTCAGGCGACGGGGAACTACGGCGAAATTTACGAACGCGACCTGGGGAATGGGTCGGCGATGAAGCTGCCGCGCGGCGCGAATGCGCTGTGGAATCATGGCGGATTGATGATTGCATTGCCGCCGAAGTAGGTGCTACGCCCTTCGCTGCGCTCGAGGGAGGCTTCCGGCGGGATGCTTCGTGTGGCTGTCCTGATAATTCGTGGGTGAGGCGAGCATCGCACCCAAGTCCCAGAAGCGAGACCTGGGCACTTTTGCGGCACTACGTTATTTGCTGATCACACTGTGCAGAGGAAGTTCGCGGGATGATGGGCCGGCGAAGAACTGGAACTCGCCTGCGGGCATCTTGAAGGCGTGTGCCACTGTGTCGAAGATCGAGAGCAGGCGAGGATCGATGGTGATGTTTGCAGTCTTTGATTCGCCGGGAGCGAGGGTGACGCGCTGCCAGCCAGCGAGGCGCTTGAAGTTCTCTCCGGGAACCTGCACATAGAGCTCGGCGATCTCCGTGCCTTCGCGCTTGCCGGTATTTTTCACGGTGAACGTTGCCGTGAGTTTCGTACTATCCACCGTGAGCGCGGAGTACGCGTAGGTGGTGTACGAGAGGCCAAATCCAAAGGGAAAGAGCGGCTGCTTGTTTTCGGAGTCGAACCACTTGTAGCCGACGCGCGCGCCCTCGCTGTAGGTGACGTTGAAAGGCTTGTGGCCAGAGCCGGAAGGCGCATCCATGGCGTGGATGGTATGGTCGCGTTCGCTGCCAGCGAGCAACGGATGCGGCAGGTCAGCTTCGGTTTGCGCGAAGGTGGCGGCGAGCTTGCCGGAGAGGTTCACCGTGCCGAAGAGGATGTTGGCGAGCGCCTGTGCGCCGCCGATGCCGGGATACCAGGCTTCAACAATTCCTGCTACGCGATTGGCCCACGGCATAGTGATGGGACCGCCGGATTCAATGACGACGATGGTGTGCGGGTTAGCGGCGGCAACGGCTTCGACCAGGGCATCCTGATTGTCAGGTAGCGCGAGCGACTTCGCATCGCCATCCTCATGCAGGAACTGCGTGACGAAGACGATGGCTACATCGGCGGTGCGGGCAAAGGCGGCAGCGGCGGCAGGATCGGTGCCATTGTTAAAGCTGACACGAGTCTGGGGCGCGTGTTCGGCGATGGTGCGCAGCGGCACCGAAGGAAAATACACCTGGTGTTCCCACTCAGCGGTGCCGGGCTTGTGATCGAGCGCGTTGCCGCCGGGTGCATCCACCTGCGCTGAGCCGCCCCCAGAGAGTACGCCCACGTCTGCGTGGCCACCGATGATGGCAATGGATTTGAGGTTGGGTGAGAGCGGCAGAACGTCGTGTGCATTGCGTAGCAGAACGATGCTCTCTTCCGCGATGTGCTGGGCGTCGTCGCGTCCACGGAAGGGATCGACCACAGAGCGCACGTCGGTGGGATGATCGATCACTCCAGCGGCAAACATGCTGCGCAAGATCCGGTGGGCCATGTCATTCAGGCGCGCGATGGGAACCTTGGAACTGAGCACGGCGTCCTGCAGCGGCCGGCCGAAGTAGCTCTTGCCGTCGAAGCTGCTGGGCTGTTCCATGTCGAGCCCGGCAAGCGCGGCTTTTACGGTGCTGTGGGTGGCTTCCCAGTCGGAGAGCACGAAGCCCTGAAATCCGAAGTCATGCTTCAGCACCTGGTTCAGCAGGTAGTCATTCTCGCAGGCGTAGTCGCCGTTCACCTTGTTGTAGGAGCACATCACGCCGGAAGGTTTGGCGATACCGATGGCGATCTCAAAGGCCAGCAGATCCGATTCGCGCATGGCGCGCTCGTCGATGACCGTGTTCAGAATGGTGCGGCCCGTCTCCTGGTCGTTGAGTGCGTAGTGCTTGATGTCGTTCATTACGTGCTGCGAGGCGACGCCCTGCTCCAGCAGGCCGGCCATGGTACCGGCTAGCAGAGGATCTTCGCCGGCGTACTCAAAGTTGCGGCCATTACGCGGTTCGCGCAGCAGGTTTACGCCGCCACCAATGGACATATTGAAACCCTGGGCGCGAAGTTCGCGGCCGATTACCTGGCCGTAGAGTATAGCGGCAGCGGGATCCCAACTGGAGGCTGCGCCGAGCACGGAGGGAAGCAGCGTAGCGTAGCGGCTCTGCACGGCGGCCATGCGCACGCCGACGGCGGAGTCCGCGAGATTGATGCCGGGGATGCCGAGGCGACCGATGCCGGGCACGAAACCGGCGCCGTAGTTTGATCCGGGAGGAATGGGATTGCCGGGAGTCAGGATGCCCCAGCCAGTGCCGTGGACCAGCTGAACTTTTTCTTCCAGCGTCAGCTCGTTTACTACGAGATCAGCACGCGCGTCGGGCGAAAGTGTGGCGTCTTGCCAGGGATGCTTCGGTGCGGTCTGGTGCCCCTGCGCATGAGCACAGAGTGGCATAGCTAAAACGATTGAGAAAATGAGAAAACAAACATTACCGCGAGTACCAGGCGCAAGAACATTCATGAAAATCATTGTAACGGGTACGGCGTGTCTGCCAGGTAAAGGGTCTTCCAGCTAAGATGGTTGGGATTGCGGAGGCGGGATATGAAGCGGATGTTGTGTAGTGTGTTTTTCGTGGCGACAGTGGCAACGGCGTTGGCGCAGGGCCCGGTGAATCTGACGAGCGCACGGCCAGCGGGCAAGACGGTGCGCATTGAGCTGATCGGCGATTCCACGCAGACGGATAATGCGGGTTATGGACGTGGTTTCTGCGCCAACCTGACGGCAGCGGTGGACTGCGTGAACATGTCAAAGGGCGGCGCCAGCACGCACACCTTCCGCGAGATGGGAATATGGGACCGCGCTATCGCATCGAAGCCGGACTACGTGCTGATCCAGTTTGGCCACAACGACCAGGTGACCTCGCAGCATCTGGAGCGGCAGACGCCGCTGCCACAGTACATTGAGAACCTGAAGCGTTTTGTGACGGAGGCGCGCGCTGCCGGGGTAACACCCGTGCTGGTGACGCCGCTATCACGCCGCTTCTATGGCGACGACGGCAAGATTCACGCGGATCTGACGGCATACTGCGATGCGATGAAGGGTGTGGCTGCGGAGATGAAGACCCCGCTGATCCATCTGCAGGAGGAAAGCATTGCCTATCTGAATCAGCAGGGCCCGGTGAAGGGTACGTCGCTTGGCATTACCAAGAAAGATGAGATGGGCAAGACGGTGGATGATAAGACCCACCTGAATTGGGCAGGGTCGTATGTCTTCGGTCGCATGGTAGCGGTGGATATGGGCAAGGCCGTGCCCACGTTGCAGAAGTATGTGTCGCCGGGGGCGGCGAAGCTGCCGCTCGAAGGGATGAAGGCGATGAATGTAATCGATGGGGGAACGGTAAAGATCGTGCTGGTGGGCGATTCAACGGTGGCTGTGGGCGGCGGCTGGGGGCCGGGATTTTGCGCGGTGCTGACGAAGAATGTGACCTGCATTAACGATGCACGGAACGGGCGTAGTTCCAAGAGCTTCTACGACGAGGGGCTTTGGAAGAAGGCGTTGGACGAGAAGGGGGACTACTACCTGATCCAGTTTGGGCATAACGATATGCCGGGCAAAGGGCCGGAGCGCGAGACTGATCCGAGCACAACGTTCGCGGCAAATATGCAGCGGTATATCGCGGAGACACGGGCGATTGGCGCAGTGCCGGTCATCGTGACGTCGCTCTCGCGCAGGACGTACAAGGATGGCAAGGTAGTGCAGGATCTGAAGGCCTACGCCGCGGCAGCCAAGCAGGTTGCGCTGGAAGAGCGCGTGACGGTGGTAGATCTGAACGCAATCTCAACCGGCATGCTGGACAAGATGACGCAGGAAGAAGCGGACAAGTTTAATGCCGCCAGGCACCCGGACGCCAGTGCTGAGAATTCAGATAAAGCCAAACCGGCGGTGGATCGCACCCACCTCAACCCGTATGGGCAGAAGGTGTTTGGACGACTGGTGGCGGACAACCTGATTCGCACGCAGGTGGAGCTGGGTCCGGATGTGGTGGGAGAGCCGGTTTCCGCGGCTCCTACCGCACCGGTACAGGCTTCGCCGACGGAAGGAAAGTAGAATTGGGATGGTCTTCGCTGGGCCACAAGATGCGCGGAATGGGCGATATTACTGGCTAAACACCGTGGAATCGCAAATTTCGGTTTGACGGGCACTAACGGTGAACTTGACGGGCTACACGGGCGAGATACGGGCATTTTTGCATGACCGTGTCTCAGGAGCTGGGGGATTTGCCGTCCAGCCGGGCGAGACACAAAAAAGGAGGATAAGCTAATCGCTTATCCTCCTTTTTCTTGATTCCCGCAATGCGGAAGGTGCTTCTGTTATTGGAAGCCGAGGGCAGAGAGCTGCTTCGGGTTAGGATCGTCTACCGTGATCAGGTTGTGACAGACGGTGCAATCGTTGCTGATGGTCTTGCCGTCCGCGGACGTATGGTTGCCGTCGTGGCAGCGGAAGCATCCGGGGAAGGCGGTGTGGCCGATGTTGTCAGGATACGTACCCCAGGTGACCTTCATGTCCGGGAAGACGTTGCGCTGGTAGATCGCGACCAGAGTCTTCGCGGCGGCTTCTACGTTGCCGCGCTGGCTCGCCCATACATCGGGATGCTGGGTCTGGTAGAAGTTCTCCAGTCCGGCAGTGATCTTCTTGGCAGCGTCCGCTTGTGAGGAGTAGGTCGCCTTGATCAGGTCCAGTCCTTCCTTGTGAACGAAGGGAAGTGACGGGCTTGGACTGCCGTCTACCATGGCACGATTGATGGCGTCTTCCGGCGTCTGGAAGGCGTGGCTGGCCTGGTTATGGCAGTCCATGCAATCCATATGGCGGGTTACACCCTTCACCGGTCCCTTCCAGTCGGTGCTGAGATACTGGGTTACGGAGCCATCAGGATTGGGTGCGTTGACTGCGATGATGGTCTGGTAGGTCGAGTCAGTGGCCACATACTCATAGTTCGCGAGATGGTGGCCGTGGATGCCGCTGGTGTGCGAGAGCGAATCCACGCCGCCCAGGTGCAGGGCCAGCATGGTACGGGTCATGCTGTTGGTTGCGTCGTCAGCATAGTTCGTCTTGACCAGCAGCTTTTCACCGACAAAGCGTGTGGGCGCATGGCACTGCTCGCAGGTAATGCGCGACGGGCGCAGGGCAGAGAGCGGCGGCTCAATCGGAGTGGGGTAGTGATGGAAGACGACTTCGATGAGTTGCTTGGTGCCGTTCACCTTGGCGCGTACAAACTCGTTGAAACCGGCGCCGATATGGCACTGCACGCACTCTACGTGGGAATGGGGCGATACCTGGTAGGCAGTCCACTGCGGATACATTACGTGGCAAGCCTGTCCGCAGAAGGAGGGCTTGTCCATGTAGGAGACGCCGCGATAGCTCGCCGTGCCCAGGATGACGAAATTGATCACCGTGGCGATGATGACGACTTCGATCCCGTGGCGGAATGCCGGCTCACGGATGTCGATCTCCGGGAAGACGGCCGGAATCTCTCCGGCGGCAATCAGCTTGCGGCGGCGCTGCCAGATACCAAGGGGGATCAGTGCGAGGCCGAGGACGAAGAAGCCCGGCAGGATGAGATCAAAGATGATTCCCAGGTAGGGGTTGCTGGAGCCTGCGTGGCCCAGGAACTGCACGACCCAGAAGCCGATCAGGATAGCCGCGGAGGCGGTGGTTAGCGCCCCTCCGATCAGGCTAAGGGGATTGTTTCCGTAAAATAAAAATGGCCGAAGCCAATTTTTCTTGAATTCAGCCATTTCTAATTTTCACCTCGGGGTTGCGGTGTTGTTTATTTGAGGGTGCGGATGTAGTCCACGGTCCCTTTGATCTGTGCATCGGTCAGCTTGCCTGCGTAGGCGGGCATCTTGCCTTTGCCGTTCTTGGTGATAGCAATCATCTCTGCTTCAGTAGACTTCAGCCCGATGAACGATGGAACCTTCATGGCCTTGCCAGCTGGTGTCTCTGCCTTGCCGTCCGCAGCATGACACATTGCGCACTTGGTCTTGTAGACATCAGCCTGCGCCAGAAGAGCAGCCGAGCTGGATAGAACGGCGATGCCTACGATAGCGATCCTGATCTGATTTTTCAATGTAAATCTCCTTGAGGAAGCATTGGTTACAGCCAATTCATTTAGAACTCGTAGTGCATGCCGAGCGTTACGACGTTTCCATGGAACGTTCTGGGCGCCGTCGGACCGACCGGGTTCCCTTGTTCATTGTAGTCGTAGTAGTTCCAGTCTGCTTTCACGATCCATGCCGGAGCCAGGGTTACAGCGGCGTTGGCGTAAGGAGTCATGAACTGGGACTGGAGGGCGCCGGGTACGCCACGCAGAGTTGCCAGCGTCTCCGTGTGACCGGAGGTGCTGTTGACGCGGTAGCCTGCGCCAGTGCGTAGCTTCTTGACCGGGACCACGGTGAAGCCAAGGGAGCCGGACTGGGTGGGTGCGGAATAGTAGCCAGTGCCGAGGTAGGGGTTCGAGCCGCAACCCGTTCCTGCCGGGACCGGAGTGGAGCCGGCCGGGGTATCGGCATAGCAGAGGTGGCCCTGGGAGAACACATCGAGATAGCCGTAGCTTGCTTCCACGCTGTAGCGCTCCGTGGGGGCGATGCTGGCCCCGAAGGATACGCCGCGGTTGTGGTCCAGATGGTTGACATAAGCTACGTTATTGCGACGTTCCAGGTCATTGAATGTGCCGTAGAAGTTGGCCCAGCTCTTCGGTTTGTAGCTGGCGCGGAGTTTGTAATGCTGCAGCGCGCGCGGGCTGGTCTGGACGTAGCTGTTGTCCGCGTACATGACCTCGACGTTGCCGCCGATGGAGAGTGCGTGGGTAGGACGCAGTTCCACGCCGAGCGTGCCGCCATTCTCATGGAAGTTCATACGGTACGTAGCTCCATCGGGAATCTGCTCTGGCATAAGCCCTTCCGCACCGGTTATAGAGCGGTCCAGAGTACGGCTGCGATAGCGATAGCCCACCGCGATGGAAGCACGGGGTGAGGCCTGAAAGGCGAGGGTCAGATTGTTGGTCGCTGTCCGTTGGCCAAGATAGCCCGCGGCGACAGAAGAGGTAGGTGCTCCCGGGGTTCCAGCGACAGCCATGCTGGTGCCCGTCACATCGGTCTCCGTGACCGGGTCCAGTGAGGACTGGCGGAAGGCGGAGAAGCTGAACTGCTCGGAGAGCGTGAAGCGGCGAGAGAGTTCATATACCGCACCGATGTCCGCACCGACGTTGATGCGCTGCGCACTCGGGCTGGCCGTAATGGTGTAACCGCGGGTGGTAACCCGGCTCTCAAGACCGTTGAAGGTCTCGTAGTAGTTGGGTACGTTCATTTTGCCACTGGTGTAGCGAATGTTTCCATTTAGGTGCAGCTTCGGGATATTGGCGCTTACGAAACGAATCTGCTCAGTGGGCATCAGAGTGCGCATAGGCTGCGAGCGCGTGTAGCTGATATAGCCGTTGCAAAGCGGATTTGCCGTGGGCGGATTCGTGGAGTTGCTGAGAACTGCGCCACCGGTACAGCTAGGGACCGTCACGTTATCGAGCCCGAGGCTGACGCGAGTGCCGCTGGCCAACTGCATGTTGAGCGCACTGGGCGCGAGTTGCCAGTAGGTATCGCCCTTGTAGTGGGTGATGTCTTCCTGGAAGGTGACAACGGTACGATTGAGCGGCTTCCAGTCAACGGCGGCAGTGTAAGCATCCGTGCTGTTGCGCCAGTTCTGCAGGAGCTGGGCATCGGCACCAAGGTGGATCGAGCTATAGCTCGGGCCCTGGGCGATGTTCTTGGAGTAGGCAAGCCGTACGCTGACCTTGGATACCGGGAACAGGTTGAGGCTCAAATCCGTCATGCGGCGCACTGTGTTGTAGAGGTGCGGCGAATCCATCTGCTGCGGGAAGACGTAGCCGTTGGAGGTCGGCGCTGCGGTACCGCCGGGGATCAGGTTATTGTCCAGCAGGTTGTAGTCGAAGTACTGGCGGTTACGGCGGAAGCTGCCATTGAAGTCATACAGCTTGCCTTTGGAGGTCCGCAGACTAACGTAGTTGTCCGGGTCGCCGCCGAAGCCATTGCTGCTGGAATACAGCGAGTCAAAGAGGCGGGAGTGCTTCTTGCCGGCAACGGCATGCATCTCCAGCGTTTCGCCCAGCACGCGTGGACCCGACTGGATATTCACCAGCGTGTCATACATTGCTGTGCTGCCTGCCTGATTGGCGATATGTCCGCCCAGGTCGACCGTGTTATGGATGGCGTAGCCACCCTTTACCACGGGCGGTTTAGCATCCTGCGCAGAAGCGCCGGTAGCGAACAGAAGGGCAACACCAAGACCAGCCGCAAGGCGAGCCGTAAGCGTACGGGTTTGTGTTTGTACAGCCATCCTATAAAGAGAACTACGAGTCATGGGATCTGTGCCCCTCATCATTTGAAGTAAATAGCGCTGGCGTTTGAGCCGTGAATTTGTGTGTGACAGGTTGTGCAGGATACGTATTGGGCGTTCTGATTATGCGCAGGTCCTGTCGGAGAAACTGCATGTGGGAACGCGCCGGGCAGGACAACTCCCGTGGTAACACCACCGGTCGTTACAGCCATGGAACCGCCATTGGTAGCCGAATGGCAGCTAAGGCAGAGGGTATTCACGTTGCCGACATTGAGCAGGCGAGGATTCGGCGAGCCGTGGGGCGAGTGGCAGCTAACGCAGCCCTCGGTCTTGACCACGGGATGCTCGTAGGCGAAGGGGCCAGCCGTTTCCGTATGGCACTTGGTGCAGACGGCATTCTGATCCGCCGTGGACTTGAGGTTCTTGTCCAGGAAGGTGCCGTGCGGGTCATGGCAGTCATTGCACTTGACCACGCCCTCGTTCACCTTGTGGTGGAATGTCTGGGCGAAAGAGGCCTTGGTGTCAGAGTGGCAGGTGTAGCAAAGCTTGGGCTGCTCCATCTTGAGCAGGCCGGTCTGCGTCTTGGACTCATGAACGCTATGGCAGCTGATGCAGCTCAGGTCTGCTTTTCCGTGCGGAGAGTGCTCGAAATCCGGGTGAGCGGCCGAGTGGCAGGTCAGGCAGGTCGCATTGATCTGCTTGGCTGTAGCCTTCTTGGGGTTGATGATCTTGGTAGGATCGCCACCGGACTCCATATGTGCCTGGCCGTTGCCGTGGCAGTTCTCGCAGGTTACACCCTTACCGGTATGCATCTCTGCGATGCGCGAATGAGGATTGGTGGAGAAGTTCTTAACCACGTCCGCGTGGCAGGTTCCGCACTGGTCAGCCGCTGGATCAGCGGGTGCAGCGGCATCCTGAGCGGCGGGCTTGGCTGCACCGGCAGCCATAAGCTGCACCGGCCGACAGAGTACCGTGAGCATTGCAATCATCGAAAGACTAAAGAGCCAGCGTTTCATTACGCCCCCTACAAATTTTTCCGCACCGGAATCGTTATCCGGTATACGACTTTGATCGATATTGCCGTCAAGCCGATTTTTTTCAGACTATATGTGAGCTCTGAGCATTGGCTGTGATGACGGTCACACGTGAAACCTAATGATACCAACGAATTAGCGCCAGCACTAGATATAGTGCATTATCTATCGCTGGTGATTCCACCATCTGAAAGCATAATATTTCTCGCCTCCACACTATCTCAAATAGGCGGCGGCGAATGTGCAGAAAAGATCATCAGAGGAATCATTGGGATGAACACAAAAGAGGAGGGAGAGGAAGAAGTGTGCTTTAAAAGTCCACGGCGCGTCCCTTCCCCGTGGACGCGCCGTCGGCGTCTGCTGAACACGATCTAGCTGTATTCAGGACGCACTTAGATATATAAACGAGATTTTCCGGTAAGAATGTGACACGTATCACATCACTTCATAAGTTTTTCGGCAAATAATGGCGGCCATCCCGGGGGCCATGCTCCGGGGGGCCAATCAGCCGGGCCGGCATGGATTTTTGCACAAATCGCAGGAATTGCGAGGAAATGTGCGGCAAGCTAAAACAACGATCGCCGCTGACGCCTGGAAAATTCATCCAGCGCCAAGAATCTGCAGAGCTGGCTACAGGGCCCGGCAGCCGCACTATCGACCAACATTGCCCACTGTGTCGTCTAACCGTGCAGAGGCAGGTGGGCAAGCCATTCAACCACGATGATCATGCAGCATTTTTGATTCGGAAGGAGCCATCCTATGGAAGCGCCCAATCACCAGCACCTGACAAGAGGATTACTGGCCACGCCCGACCGCATTCTAGTCGCGACCGATCTAACTGACACCGATTTAGTGATACCGCACGCGATAGCCCAGGCCAAAGCCTATGCTGCACGGCTCACATTGGTTCACGCAGTCCCGCCATTGTGCGTCACCAGCAGTGAGGAAGCCGTGATTCGTTATGCCGAACAGGCTGAAGTGATTCACGGTCTGCGTACCAAGTTGCTGGAGAAGACGCGCGAGGTGGAAGCCCATGGCATCCCCTGCGATGCCGTAGTGCATACCGGAACAGCCAGCGAAGTGATCCTGGAGGAGTTGCACTATCGCGATGCGACGCGGCTCATTATGGGAACCCACGGGCGCGGGAAGCTTGGGCAGTTTGTGCTGGGCTCGGTTGCGCATGAACTGGTGCAGAGTGTGGATGTGCCGGTCTTCGTGGTGGGGCCGCATGCCCGCCCGGCGGAGCGCGTGGCCCCGCGCAAAATCCTCCATCCCGTATCGCTGACGGGAAACTCCAAAGAGAGTTTTCGCGTTGCCTGCGATATCGCACGTAAATATCAGGCTGAATTGACGCTGCTGCACGTGCTGGGCCGCAATTCGCACTCTGGCCCCTGGGTCAGCAGCCAGATGGCCATGGAATGGGCGCAGGACGGGCTGGACCGTTTGATCGCGGATGCCGAAAAGCAGATACCACCGATTCAGACCTGCGTCAGCACGGGCAAGCTCGCAGACGAGATTTTGAAAGTCGCCAAAGCGGCCGATACGGACTGGATCGTGCTGGGCGTGAGTAGCGGGCCGCTTCACTGGTCGTTCCGTGACACGGCAGCGTTCCGGGTTCTGGCGGAAGCGGATTGCCCAGTGCTGACGGTACATCGTGAGTCATTGCATCAGGAGCCCCGCGAACGAACAACGGGCGCAATGGGAGTTTCTATCGGCTAGACAGGCCGGAACTCCACCTTCTGCATCGCGCTCACCATGTCTGGGTTCTTCATGAAGACGTCCCAGACAAAGCCGCTGCGGAGATTTTCCGCCATCAGCACGGTGATGCCCTGATCGATGCCGATGACGTCCGGGTCATACCATTGCGCGTCGGGATGGAAGGCATCGCAGAAGCCGTATCGTCCCCATGCGTATTTGTTGTACTTCTCCTTCATCGCCATGAGAGTGCGCAGGCAGTCCTTCGGCACGAATGGCAGTGAGCCTGCTGCGGCGCAGGGCACAACGGTGCCGTCAATGGGCCGCAGCACGGGCGGGCCTCCCCACGCCGTGTATCCGTGTTCGGAGTCTGATGCTGTAATGCCCCAGAAGTCTTCGCTGTATATCTTTTTGTACGAGAGGCAGAAGGCTTTGTGCGCGCGCGTGGCCAGAATGGAGTTGGCAAAATAGTCGGCGAACTTATCCTGCCGGTAACGAAAATCAAACCATGCATGGCTGTACTGATGGATGAAAAGTGGATCGTTGCCGGAGATATAGCGAAAGCCGGCGTACTCAACGTAGGGGCGTGTGAAGTTCTGCCACATCTGCGGAGGCACCGGGTACGTGGGAGAGCCGATGGCGAGCAGATAGAGCATCATCAGCTCGGAGTATTGCGCCCAGCGCGCGTTGATGAATCCACTCTCTGGCCGCCAGCCCATGGAAAACGTAGAGCCATTGTTCAGCATCCATGGCCACTCCACGCGTTCGTAGAGTTTGGTGGCAAGTTCGCGGATCTGCGAGTCTGGGCCCTCACCGGTGAAGTAGGCGCGACAGGTAAGCGCGCCGCAGAGAAAGATGGCTGTATCAATAGACGAGACTTCGCACTGCCATAGCCTCTTGCCGCTTTCGATATCGTTGAAGTGGTAGAAGAAGCCGTGGCTGTGCGGCAGTTTTTCCCAGTGATAGCGCAGCGTGGCCAGCACACGGTCGCGGACATCGTTGGCCGGGAGATAGCCGTGCATGTGCGCGATGCAGAGTGCCGATAGGCCAAAGCCCGTAGCCGCAACGCTGGTTGCAGGCCGCGATTCTTTGCCTGCGGCAGCCGCGCGATCACGTACCTGCCCCGTCTTGCTGCTTGCCTGGTCCCAGAAAAACTGGCAGCCGCGCCGTTCCATATCGTCGAGGAAGGCATCCTGCGCCGGCGTGACCGTAGCGGCAGGTACCGGCGCTGCGAACGCTGTCCGCAGCCCGTAGTCATTCCACAGTGCCGCAGACGCGGAGACTCCGCCCAGCATTCGCAGGGCGTGTCTCCGGCTATATTTTTGATTCGGGTTGGAGATGAAGTTCAAAGGCCCTCGCGTGCTTCTTATATGGACTCTCTCCACGCGTAAAGGATTCTAAGTGCTAGCGAATCTCCACCAGTACGAGACCATAGCGCGGAATTGCGATGCTGAGTTTGCCGTTGTGCAGCGCACGTGTCTGCGGCGGAGCCATCTTGCCTGCTGCCTGTAGCTGCTTGATCTGCTCGCGGCTGGGAAAGGATGGACGGCCCATCGAGTCGAATGCTTTCACCACGTTGCCATGGTCCGTATCGACCCGCCACACGGTTGCGCGTGCACTGGGCGCAACGCCGCTGACGTTGAGCGTGAAGTTCGCAGGTGGCGGCTCTGGGCCATCCGATGTGTACTGCGGTCCAGCTCCGGAGGGAGTCGCATAGTTCCATAGCGCAACGGCAAGTGAGCCGTCCTTGTGCTTCGTAGCCAGCGCAGCGCTGGAGGCCACAGGCAGGCGCACATCGCCGAGGCGGTGCAGCAAGGCGAATGCGTTGAGCACAGGCTTGGCGATATTGTCTTCCGCCATCAAGCCGAAGCCGCCGTAAAACGGCGTCTTCACCACACCCTGCTCTTCGAATACATCGGAGAACGCCCAGTAGCTCATCATCTGCACCATGCCGTCGCACTGGCTGATGGCCGTTGCCAGCCACGGGCCCATGTAGACGGAGTCGGTCACGTTGGGTTCATTGGCATAACTGGCGTTGTACTCGCTGAAGAAGAGCGGAAGCGTGGGCAGCGGCGAGGCGCCAATCTCGTCATGCACCTTGCGCACGGAGCGGCAGACCATCGCATCGCGCGGAATCTGCTCGTCCGTCTTGAAGACGTCCTTTGCCGTGTCGTTGGCGTATACATGCGTGGTGATGAAGTCGACCGGAATGTTCTTCTGTTTACAGTGCTCAATAAACTCCGGCACCCATGCGGCCTGGGCAGTTGCCGGGCCGCCGACACGCAGGCGCGGACTGACAGCCTTCACGGCGCGCGCAGTGTGGTCATAGAGTTCAAAGTACGTCGATTGCAGCGGTTTACCTGCCCAGAAATCCAGATTGGGCTCGTTCCACACTTCGAAGTACCACTGTGCCACTTCGTCAATACCGTAGCGA
>DASWOP010000038.1:0-1729 GCA_036404255.1 Acidobacteriaceae bacterium
CTGCTCCACCACGAACGGATGGTGATGAGCGACTTGGCTGCACCCACGGCGAAGTGGGCGATGAGCGAGATGATGGCTGCCACGATGATCGCCGGCAGACCCGCCATGAAGAAGAACGGGATCACCGGGATGAATGCGCCAACGGCGGTAGAGAGTGCGCCGGAGGTCGCCGAGACCCAAGGGTTGCTGAGGCCTTCTTCGCTCATGTGCAAGCGCTCACGTGCCAGAATCTGGATGAGCTGCTCTTTGTTCTCGGCGATGCGGCTGACAAAGTGGTCAGCATCTTCCGCGGTGAGACCGCGGACCTGGTAGGTGAGGGAGAGCATCTCGCGGGCTTCGGCTTCGTTGTACTCGACGGCTTCGCGCTCGCGGGCGTACTCAGCTTCGTAGATCTCTTTTTCGCTCTTGGCGGCAAGATAGGCGCCGGAGCCCATGGAGAGTGCAGAGGCGATCATGCCGGCGAGTCCGGCGATGAGGACGAAGTGGGCGCTGCCCTGGGTGGCGCCGGAGACACCAGAGACGATGCCGAAGATGGCGCCCAAGCCGTCGTTGACGCCGTAGATGGCATCGCCAATCCAACTGGCTGCGCGGGGCTGGCCCTTTTCGCGCTCGGCCACAAGATCGTCCAGCGCCTTCTGCGCCAGTTCGGGTTCATGCTGGTCGGAAGATGGCAGGCCGTGGTGGATGAGATTGCCGAGCGTGACGTAGTGCTCGCGCTCGTCGTCCAGGACTTCATGGAGAATAGCGATGCTGCCTTCGTCGCCAAGATCGGTGATCTGCTTGCCGTAGCGGGCGATGTCGCGGCTCTCGTCAAGCTCCAGGCGGCGCAGGGCGAGCTCTGGGCCGCCGACGCGGTTGGCGAGGGTATCTGCTTCGCCGGTCTCTGAGCCGTTGTACTGCGGCAGGGGCAGGCCGAGGGCGGTCAGGCGGCTGGCCCATAGATCGGCGTGGTGCTTCTCTGCCAGAGCCATGTTGCGCAGGGTGCGGCTGCGGTAGGTATCCGTCGCCTGCTTCGAGAGGGTGTTGTAGGTGTGGTAGCCGCGCATCTCCGCCTGCCAGTTACTGGAGAGAGCTTCAACGAGACGTGCTGTGTCCTTGCTGTTCATCGGTCTATTCCATCCTTGCCGGATATGGCACTGGCAGTCAGTATTCGCGGTCGCATTCTCCGGCGTGGAAATGCGATTTTACGGCACAGCTGAAGGCGTGCCCTTAACGAAAGAACTAACGGCAAACAACACAAATGCAAACTACCTTAGCGATTCTGAAGTGTGCCGTTCTCGGTGCGATCGTCGATCACAATGCCAAGATCATTCAACATCTGCATGGCAGCCTCCATATTGCGGCGCACCTGCGGCCGTCCGGCGGCGGGAGTGTTATGGGCTTCTTCCACTGCGATAACGCGGCCATAGGGCCAGGACGCGGCGGGAACGGCATTCAGCGCGGCGGGCAGGTCGCCGATGCGGACATCGAGGTCCTGGCGGCGTGCTCCGACGGGGCGCAGGACGCCGCCCTGATCGAAGGTGCTGGGGTTGGCGTCTGCCAGCAGGACATGCAGCGTGACCATATCGGGCTGTACGGTGATGTAGGGGTTCTGCCAGTCGCTGAGCGTGTGGACCGACATGTAGAGGTTCTTCGACGGCGGCGGAATCTGGTTGAGCTGCTGGTGCGCGGTGGCGATCATGGCGCGCTGCTGCGTGGTAGCGAAGGCGACGGCAGGCGCCTGAATGGC
>DASWOP010000039.1:0-5457 GCA_036404255.1 Acidobacteriaceae bacterium
GCCGGCGTCTCCGCAAACTTCCGCAGATTCATCGGCGTAGGCTTCGGTAGCACCTCGCTCCCTGGCCGCATCCCACCGCCATACGGTGTCAGCACCGAAGGCAGCAAAGCCGTCTTCCGCTGCACTGCCTCTCCGCCGTCCATCTTCGCCGTTCCCGCCCACATCTGCCGCAACCGCTCTCTCATGCCCACGCGCACTCTCCTTCAAAAGTTCACCGCAAATAAAAAAGGTGCAGCCGAAGCCGCACCTTTCAATCCAACCCATACTTCTAATGTCTTCTCACATCTTTAATACTTGTCATCCTGACCCTTGAGCGAAGCGAAGGGGAAGGACTTGTTTCTCTCGCCGCACCGCTCGCGTCACTCATGCATCGCGCGTGTAGCCCGACCGCTCCTGCCCACATCTATGGCTCACCCATACTCTTAATCGAGTCATTCTGAGCGAAGCCGAAGAATCCAGAAGGTCTGCGCGTCACCCATGCAGCCAAAAAGTTTCCGCTGCACGGAAGCCGCAGTCCTCCTCCCAGCACTACAGCTTCAACTCCACCCGCGCCGTCTCCGCCACTCTCCCCAAATCCCCCACCGTCAACACCCGGATATTCGCCTGCTCCATCGTCTCCACGCCAAACCTGTACCGGTCCTCACTCTCCCCCGCCGCCATCGCCCGCAGAGGCTCCACAATCGCCGTCAACTCCAGCTTCGCCTGCTCCACCCGCAACACACCTTCGCTCAACCGCGGCGCTGAGTAAGCCAGCCCCTTCGCCATCTCCAAATCACTCTCCAGCGACACCGCCTGGAACATCCGGATCACGCCATTCGGTCTGTACCCGCAATCGATTCGCATCGGATCGCCCGCCCGCGTATACGCCGATGCGTCGATCCGCTTCCGCATCATCTCCCACACCCGCGCCCGCTCAAACTCCGTCCGCATCGTCGCCAATATCGCTGCCCGCCCTGTCCGCCGCCGCGCCGTCTTCACCTTCAGCGACTCCACATAGATCGTCGCCAGTTGTTCCAGCTCTGCCGCAACCGACTCTGCCAGGCACCCCTTAGCCTCCGTAATCTGCAGCGAATTCGAAAGCGTATCCTCCAGCACCTGCATTACCGGCTTCACATCCCGCGCGCCCAGTTCCAGCCGCTGCTGTATCTCACCCTCCAGCGCCTCCAGCATCTCCACGTCGGCATCCGGATCCATGCAGCGCACGCGACTCCAGTCGCGCGTAAAGCGCACCCGTGCCGTCTCGTTCTGCCCCTGCTCGCGCAGCAGCACGCCGATGTTCACGAACTCATTCTTCACCGCATCCGGCACATACCGGATCAGGAAGAACTCGCACTGTAGCCGTTCACTCAATCTCTGCCACGCCTCTCGCTCCGCGCTTTCACTCTCACTTTATAATTTGTCATTCCGAAGCGCAGCGCGCGGAATCTGCTTTTCGTTTTTGCTCTTGCCTTGTTCTTGCTCTTGCTTTGTTCTTGCCTTTGCCTTTGCTCTTGCTTCTGAGGTAGGTGCGGGCTTTAGCCCGCACAATAATCCTCTCGCCACGAACCGGGCTTTAGCCCCTGAGGTATGCCTCTTCTACATCAACAAGGTTGCATCATCCTATACCACCGTCGCCTCGCCAAACTGCCGCAACGTCATCTTCGCCCCACCCATTTTCCAATTTGGAAACGGCCGCCGCGCCGAATCCCGAAATGCCACGATCAACTCTCGCACTCTGTTGCGTCGCGCCATCAACTGTTCCATCAGCCGCTCGATCACCACCGTGTCGCCACCGTACCACTCCGGCGGCACGCCCTCCGCGATCGTCCACAGTACCTCCGCCGGCATCTCCTCCACCTGCGTCAGCCACGGCTCAAAGCTGTTCCACCCTGTCACGCCCGCATACACCGCGTTGCGAGCGTACACCCCACGCAGCGCCCCATCCGGAAACGTCCACTCGCCCGCATGGAAGCAGAATCCCTGGTCCACAAACGTCGCCCGGTACTTCCGCTCCCTCTGCCGCCGGTCAAAGATCGCCTGCCGCCCATTCGAGTTGCACGTCCACTTATCAATCACCAGCATCCCGGCAAACTCCGCGATGTTCCTCACCTCGCGCAGCCTGTCCTCCGGCAGATAATCCACCGTCTGTCCCGGCATCAACCCGCCAATGTAGCGCGATCCAAAGTTCAACCCCGGCGCACACCGCATGCGTTCGCCGTGTCCTTCAATCCGCAGCTCCGGAGAGTTTGCAATCAGCCACTCCGTCACCTCCACCACGTCGGTTGGAGGCACCGTCAACCCCACCCGCTCCGCCAGCTTGCTCGCGATCAGTTCATTCGCCAGCACCCTGAGGTGTTGCGGATTGTTCTTGAACTTCACCACATAAAAATTTCCATCCGACGCCAGCATCAGGTGCGATTGCGCGCCCCCTCTCATCCGCCGGATTCCCTGCACCGCCAAAACCGCCACTCGAACCTCGTTGCTACCTAAACTCGTTGCCTTTGCCGCTCTTGTTCTCCGCCTGCTATTCCAAACTCGGAGCCGTTGCTATTGCTTTCCGCTCATCTATACCCAAAGCCTTTCGATAGCCACCCAAATTTTGTCATTCTGAGCGCAGCGAAGAATCTCTACACCCATGCTGTTCAAGGACCACCCATACACCGGGTGCCCCATCTTCGCCACAGTTTTATCGTGGCTAAGGTGGGCATTCGCGCGAAGCGCGAACCTTCGCAGGATTCCCAATCTCACAACTTCACTTCCACCCGCTCCGGCCCGGGTGCCCAGGTCTCGCTTCTGATACCTGGCACTTGATGCCCGTACCGCAACGCCTACATCTTTCGCCTTTTCTTTAAAAGTCTTATCCGTGCCCATCCGCGAAATCCGTGGTTTGTATCTGTCTGAGGGAAGTAGCACCAGACTACATCACCTCCGCGCGCACCGCATGCGCCATGGCCATTGCCATCACGCAATCGTCATGCTCGCCGCTCGCCGCCTCCGCCCGTCCACTCTTCGTCCGCACAAACGTCCTGCACTCCGCCAGCAATCGCCTGCTCTGGAAGAGCTCCGGCCTCTCCACCAGCATCGCGCCAAACTCCGCCAGCATCGCCGGCCGTGTCACCGCCGTCGTCAGCCAACCCGTCTGCCCACCCTGCTCATACAGATTCCGGTAGTGCTCCACCGCATCCAGATACGCAATCACGCCCGCTCCATGATTGTTCCTCTCCACCACCACTAGCGCGTCGTTATAGCGCCTCGCCAGCACCGCCACCTCGTGTGCCAACTCCCGCGTTCCCAGCCTCCCGCGCAACTCCGCGCACTGCACGCCAGTCTTCAGTTCAATCACCTGCGCCGCCGCATAATCTCCGTCTGATCCACCACCCGCCGTATCCACCGCCACCAAATATCTCTTCCCAACCAGCACCGGCAACCAGGTCAAAGTCTTTCCTGTTCCCTGATCCCTACTCCCTACTCCCTGTTCTTCCAGCTCTCGCATCCGCCCCTCAATCGCCTCCACATCAAACACGCACTCGCCACTCTGCCGGAAGCACCGTTCCGCATCCTCTGCATACTCCTGCGCCGCCAGCCCGCGATGGCTCGCCTCAATCCCGCGCCGAAACGCGATCTGCTCCAGCGTCAAATCATGCGCCAGCATCAGCTCCCGCTCATCGTCTCGCAGCGAATCCGCCTCCACCGCTCGCGAACGATACGCCTCCTCCATCCACCAGGGCATAAAGTGCCGCGCCGTTCCCGTCTCCTCCGCCCTCTGCCACTCGTCGTAGAAACATCCCCACGCTCCATTCGGCGTTGACTCCAGCACGCACTCGCCCCCTGGCACCAGCGCCGCACGTAACCCCGCCAGCGTCGCCGCCGCATCCTCCGGCCACCTCGCCACCTCGCTGCAGTGCAGATTCTGGATCGTCAATCCACGCCCCGCATTTTCATCTCCCGCACTCACCACGCGAAACTCGCTGTCCATCTCGGGGAACGCCATCTGTCCCGCATTCGCCCGCGAACGCCGCGCCGCCCCCTCGCGCATCGGCTCCGGCAGGTTCGCCCAGAACCTCTGCACCATCCGGAAGATCGCCTCCGCCGCCTCCCGCGTATGCGCCACCTGCACCGTCATCGTTCCCGGCACCATGATCGTCTTCAAAAAAAATCGTGCGCTCACCCACGTGCTGATGCCCATCTGCCGCGCCTTCAGCACAATATTGTGTTGCGCCCTCTGCTCTTCAAACATCCTCTGTGCCGCATTCGCCCGCAGCGGCCTCAGGTTGCCATTCCTCGTCCGCACCATCAGCAGCGTCTCCGCCAGAAACTGCATCATGCTCTCGCCATGCAGCATGGGCGGCCTCTCATCCAGCATCCGGCCTAGCTCCACCAGTTCGCCGGCATCTCCCTCCAGCATTCGCCCTGTAAACACTTGCCCACCCAATCCCGTTCATGAAAATGGGGCCAGGCACCCAGTGCCCAGCCCCATCCCGTCTCTATTTGTCATTCCGAAGCGCGAACGCTCCCGCCCATCTTCCCGGCTCACCATCACTCTCAATCGAGTCATTCTGAGCGAAGTCGAAGAATCCAGAAGGTTCTCGCGTCATCCCCGCCGCCAAAAAGTTTCCGCTGCACGAAAATCTCCAGCATTCACACAGCGAAAGCCTCACCAGGTCCCACCCATACCGCACGAGGCCCTAATCCCTGCCTTTAGAAGCTACTCAGCGCCGCCCGCTTGATCGTATTCTTCGCCGTGCAAACGTAGATGTAGCTCCCGTCAGACCACATCTGTCCCGCATTGCATGCATCCGAAGAACTCCCCGGCGTACCCTGCTGCGGAGCAACGCGTCCCGAGGTAGCAATATTCCCACTCGCATCAATAGACGCTTGTGAGCTGCTGCCAAAGTAAGTCGTTCCGCTAAAGCTCTTCGCTCCAGTGATCGTCTGTGCAGCATTCAGCAGGTCCACGTTCGTCGAGAGTCGCGCATCCGCCAGCGTTCCAGTTGCAATATCGTTCGCAGATCCGCTTCGTCCCACAGCCGATACCTGTCCGTAAGCCACCGCATCAGTCGCCGCACTTCCATTTCCCACGTTCGTGATCTTTGCCTTGCTTACATCCACGGAACCCGCCCCTGCCGGAGCCAGGTAGATCGGCACGTCCGGCCCATAGAGCCCTCCAGCCACAGCAGCGATTGTGACCCCCGCTATTGGGCCAAAGCCGTCTCCATAAAAATGCAGGTAATCTCGAGGCGGCATATTCCCTACGGTGAAATCCAGCTGTGCATCCAGTTGTGTCATCCCAAACCGGTTCAGGGCCGGGTTGAAAGATAGCCCGCCAAACACCGATGTATCCCGGAACACATAGTACGGTGTGCTCGGGTTATTTCCATTCAGCCCCACATTCAGAACCGCATCCGTCGGCCTGTCCCGCAGGTACAGATAATTCTGATAGGGTGCCAGGTTCGTGCCCGAGTGTTCCGCATAGATCAA
>DASWOP010000040.1:0-1586 GCA_036404255.1 Acidobacteriaceae bacterium
GACTCTTCCTTCGTCTTGAAAGACTCCGGATCGTCCAGCACTTCGCCGTCCCGGTTGCCCAGGATGTTGGTGGAGTACCAGCCGCTCACGCCCAGCATGCGCGTCTTGAAGGCTGGTGCCAGCACGCTCTTGATCATCGTCTGGCCGGTCTTGAAGTCCCTGCCGCAGATGGGTGCATTCATCTTGCGCGAAAGCTCCCGCATCGCCGGGATATCCACCGTAAGGTTTGGAGCGCCGTTGATGAACGGAATGCCTTCCTTCAGCGCTGCCCATGCGTAGATCTGCGATGGCGCAATGCCCGGATCGTCGTCTACCAGGCCCTTCTCGAAAGCCTCCAGCGTCTCGTGAACGGCAGTCGGCTTCATGAAGATCTCAGTCGATCCCGTCCAGATGATCACCTGGCGGTCCGTCTTCTGCTTGAACTCCTGGATGTCCTCACGAACCTTGTTCGCCAGGTCGCACTTGGAGCGGCCTGTCTTGAAGTTCTTCGGTGTCAGACGCTTCACATAGTGCTGGTTGAAGACAGCCGGCATCGGCTCAATGCTCTCGAGATACGGACGAATCTCCTCCAGTTGATCGCGGTCCAGCACCGAGGCGGTCTTCGCCGCGTCGTACAGGTTGCCGCCGAAGATATCCCAGCCGGTGAAGACCACATCGTCCAGGTTGGCCAGTGGCACAAAGTCCTTGATGAGCGGTGTACGGTTGTCCGTGCGCTTGCCCAGGCGGATGGTGCCCATCTGTGTCAGGGAGCCGATCGGCTTGGCCAATCCTCTGCGGACTGCCTCTACGCCGGCGATGAGCGTAGTGGAAACGGCGCCCATGCCGACAGTCATAATTCCTAGTTTTCCTGTTGCTGGCTTGATGCTCGCCGCGCTGTTCTTGGCGGCTGCGGGTGTAGACATTACGGGTGCGACCTTTCTCGTGTTACGGGAATCTCCTGAAGCCGAAAATCTAGTATCGCAAACCGCAATCGGCCTGCGCAAACTGCAGCTTAGGAAACTCGTGTGCGGTTCTTCCAATGCGTCCAGAAGAACCAGATGATTGCCGCGAGCAAAAGCCCCTCAACGGCAAGATGAAAACGATGAAACTCCAGCTGAAAGCGCGGATCTGTATTCCACGCTGCCCCCAGCTTCATGCCAATGTACGCCAGTGCGTAGCACCATGGCCATGAACCGATAAAAGTATAGATGTGGAACCGAACTTGGTTCATCTTCGCAATTCCCGCAGGAAATGCGATAAACGTCCGCACGATCGGTAACATTCTGCCCACCAGCACGGTAATCGAACCATATTTTGCGAAAAAATGGTCTACCAGCGCCAAGTCGCGCTTGCTCAGCAGCACGTAGCTGCCATAGCGCTCCACCATGGGCCGCCCGCCCCGCGCCCCCACCCAGTAAGCCGGAATCGACCCTAGGTTCGACGCCAGCGAAGCCACCGTAGCGAGCAGAATCAACTGAAACTGCGTATGCGCCAGCGCATACCCCGCCAGCGGCATAATGATCTCCGATGGAATCGGAATGCAAGCCGACTGGAGCGCCATCAACACGATCACAGCGAAATATCCGCCACCGGCAATAAGGGCTACG
>DASWOP010000041.1:0-6308 GCA_036404255.1 Acidobacteriaceae bacterium
GTCCCAATCCGGTTGCGGGCTTCGCCCCTGCGCTATGCCCTGGTGTCTTACACCCGATTGATATCTTCGCTTTCCAACACCGGCCTCGCGAATCCCACCTTCGCCACATGCAGCATCGCTTGTCCCACCTGTCGCGTCGTCGTCAAATACTTCGGAAAACGTCCTCGGAACATTGGAACGAAAGGCCGAATAAACTGATAGAGCAAGTTATAGATCTTTGTCTTGGACCGGATTCCATCCATTGGCTCAATCGCACCGGGGCGAAACATATACGCCGCCTTGAACGGCAGCCGCAGCAACTCATTTTCGGTGCGTCCCTTGACTCGCGCCCACATGGTCTTTCCATGTTCCGTGCTATCCGTCCCCGCGCCGGATACATACACAAAGGTCATCTGCGGATTCAGCGTAACCAGCGTCCGTGCCACAGCCATCGTCATCTCGTAGGTCAGCCGCCGGTACTCGTCTTCTTTCATGCCGACAGACGACACCCCAACGCAGAAGAAGCATGCATCAAATCCCGCCAACTCGCCCTGGATTGCAGACAGGTCAAACAGATTTTCATGCACGATCTCCCTTAGTTTGGCGTTCGGCTCCTCCATCGGCTTGCGCACCACAGAGGTGACCTCAGTCACTCCCGCGTCCAGCAGACACTCGCGTAACACGCCCTGTCCAACCATTCCCGACGCGCCAAAAAGTAGAATCCTCATCGTCCACCTCCACAAAGCAAATCGGGCTGCACGGAAAACTCTCCGCACAGCCCGCCTCTTTATCTCTTCGCCGCGTTACTTCTTCACCGCGACCGCCGCTTTGTTCTCCTCATACCGCTTGATGGAGTCCATCACCACCTGGCGCGCCATGGCGGCATCATGCCATCCCTTGACCTCCACTCGTTTGCCTTCCAGATCCTTGTAGATGGAGAAGAAGTGGGTGACTTCCTTCAGCATGTGAGGATAGATCTCGCTGAAGTTCCAAACGTCATGGTATCGCGGATTATTCTTGCCCACGGCCAGGATCTTCTCGTCAGGCACGCCCTGGTCCAGCATGTGCAGCACGCCGATCGGACGCACTTCCATCACGCATCCCGGAAAGCTCGGCGCGTCCACCAGTACCAGCACGTCCAGCGGATCGCCGTCTTCGCTCAGAGTGCTTGGGATGAATCCGTAGTCGCCCGGATAATGCACCGGTGAATACAGGTTGCGGTCCAGCCGGAAGACATGCAGCTTTTTGTCGTACTCATATTTGTTGATACCTTCGCCGGGAATCTCGATCACTGCATTTACAACCTCAGGCGTTTTGTCGCCAGTCGGCAGCTCCAGATAATTCGTCATAGTACCTTTCTGCTTTCTTGCTTTCAGAATGAAAATCTATACTTGCGCAGCCTTATTACAGATGCACCTCTCGGGTTCCGAGGGGGGAGTGCTATCAGTTAAAAATCCGCCGATTATCATTCAGTTGGGGGCGGGGAAGCCGGGGTGGCGCGCAACTCACGGCACCACCATCTATAATCAAGCACAATGAAGGCACATGTCTACGTCACTTTGAAAACCTCCGTGCTCGACGCGCAGGGCCAGACCGTTCGCGATGCACTTGCCCGCATGCACTACCGTGGAGTCGCCGATGTCCGCCAGGGCAAGTATTTTCTGCTCACGCTGGACGGCACCCTGGACGCCACCACCGCCCCCGCTGAAGTCGAACGAATCATCCACGATGTGCTGGTAAATCCAGTCATTGAAGAGTTTACGTACAAGATCGAAGATTGAAAGATGTACACTGCAAACGCAGGCTGATTCATCCCGCAGCGGCCTTGGCTGACTCGCTGGCCTGCTACTCGTTGTAGCTGTATTTGCCGCCCCATCATGAAGATTTTTCGCGCCATCCTCGCTTTTCTCGCTGGTTCCACGCTGGCTCTCGCTCCGGCGATGAAGTTTGTTCGCTATACCCACCACAATGCATTGGACCCCGCGCCGGTGGGCTACATCGCCATCGCAGCCGTTCTGGGCGTGGTTTTCTCGCTGCTCGGCGGCTTCGTAGCCGCGCGCATCGCCCCGCAGAGCTCCCATGGGGTAGCCGATGCAATCATCTTTTTCATCCTCGCCTGCGCCTGCTGGTCGCTCTGGCAATCTCCGGGCCGCGAACACTGGCTCCAGATCATCGCCATCCTTCTCATGACTCCCGCCGTCTATATAGGCAACCGCCTCGCGCGCTAGGGCCAATTTTTTGTTGGGGTATCGGTTTAGCTAAACCCATTTATTGTTTGTCATTCCGAAGCGTAGCGCGCGGAATCTGCTTTTCTTGTCACCGCCGCAAATCATGACACCAACAGGAAAAATGCTCTGGAAGTGTCTGGTTCCTTTGCGTCAGCGGCCCCAAGCCATACACTGGAAGAGCATGAATAAGCTTGTCTTCGGTAACCTCGTATATCGCCCGCTGCGCTCCCTCATCAGCGTGTTTGCTATCGCCATTGAAGTGGTGATGATCCTCTCCATTTCGGCTGCCTTGATGGGTATGCTGAATGGCACCAAGACCCGAACCAGCGGCATCGGCATGGACATCGCCGCCCGCCCCGGTACCAGCAGCAATCTGGTAAGCGTCAGCGGTGCGCCCGCGCCGCTTGGCATCGCAACCATTCTCCGTAAAATGCCGCACGTGGCCGTGGTCGCACCGGTAAATATCCACCTGAGCGGCGGCGCCAAGCTGGAGAACATCTACGGCATCGATTTTGAGAGCTTCAATGCGCTGCGCCCCTTTCACTTTCTGGCAGGTGGGCCGTTTCAGGGGCCACGCGACGCCATCATCGATGACTACGCAGCCGGCAGCGGCAAGACCGCCCTGCACGTAGGCGACACCATCAATATCATGAACAACGACTTCCGCATCTCCGGCATTGTGGAGCACGGCAAGGGTGGCCGCAAGTTCGTTCCCATCACCACGCTGGACGAGTTGGACGGAGATGTAGGGGCCAGCGCCTTCTACATCCGCACAGAGAATCCGCCGCACTTCCAGGAGCAGGTAAAGCAGGCGATCCTTGCCCAGCCCGGCCTGGAGAAATATGACGTGGAGACGCTGGATGAGCTCATCAGCCAGTTGACCCCGGAAAAGATGCCGGGCTTCAACATCGCGCTCCACTTGGTTATTGGGATCTCGGTCGTCATCGGCTTTTTGGTGATCTTCCAATCCATGTATACCGCCGTCATGGAACGCACCCGCGAGATCGGCATTCTCAAATCCATGGGCGCCTCCCGCGGATACATCGTGGGCTTGGTGCTGCGTGAGACCGGATTGCTGGCCGTGGCAGGTATTGTGGTCGGAATCATAGCCTCCTTCGTTCTTCAGTTTGTCTTCCACCACTGGCAGCCGACCGTCGATTTTGTCATCACAGCGGACTGGGTGTTGAAAGCAATAGGGATTGCCCTGGCAGGAGCTCTTCTGGGTGCGCTTTATCCCGCCCTCAAAGCTGCTCGGAAAGACCCCATTGACGCTTTGGCATATGAATAGCCGGAGCCGGGGAACTGCACTTCAATTCCGCTTATTTGTGCCATGGCCGAAGAGCGGAGTAAGCCGGAAACCGCTCAGGTCCCGATATGTTGGTTTTGCACCACTTTTCGTTGACGCAACTTACGGATTCGGCTATTCTTAAATCTCGCGCAGTATCGCGCCTGCACGTCCGTATGTAGCACCACGGATTGGGCGGGCCGGCGAGCGATGTGGATCCACTCGAGAGTCTTAGGGGCTCCGGAAGCACCCACCTCACACACTGTCAGTTCATGACCCGCCGTCTTCCGGCTTTTGCCTGCGGAAAAACGGACCGGGGTGCGCATGATGGCTGCCGCGCGAAGAGATTTGAGTTCCAGAGAAGCAGGAGAGCAGTATGTCTACATTTGTTCCGACCGCACAGAACTTCGAGCGTAAGTGGTTCGTGATTGACGCCAGCGGCAAGACGCTGGGCCGTCTGGCCACGCAGGCTGCCAGCATTTTGGCCGGCAAAAACAATCCGATGTACACGCCGTATATTGATACCGGCGATCACATCATCGTGGTGAATGCTGAGAAGATCCAGCTCACCGGCCTCAAGGCTCACCAGAAGCTCTATCGCCGTTACACCGGTTTCCCCGGTGGTCTGCGCGAGGAGTCCTTCACCAAGCTGCTGGCCCGCCGTCCTGAGGCCATCATCGAGCAGGCGATCAAGGGTATGCTGCCCAAGAGCAAGATGGGCCGCCAGATGGGCACCAAGCTCAAGGTCTACCGTGGCAACGAGCATCCGCACCAGGCGCAGGCCCCGGTTGCGCTCGCAACGAAGTAAGTAAGCTTTTTGCACCATCCAGGCACGCCTGGCGCAGCAAATTTTGTTGGATGCCCGGTACGAAACCGGAGCAGAAGGTTTGAGGAGCTACATGGCAGAACTCGTACAGTACTATGGCACCGGACGTCGCAAGGCCAGCGTGGCGCGCGTTTTCCTGCGCCCAGGCAGCGGCAAGTTTACGGTGAACGGCAAGCCGTTTGAAACCTACTTCGTCACCGCTCAGCAGCGCGTCGCAGCCATGCGCCCGTTGGTGGTCTCGGAGACCGGCAGCCAGTTTGATGTGGTCACCACGGTTCGTGGCGGCGGCATCATGGGCCAGGCCGATTCGGTCAAGCTCGGCATTGCACGCGCTCTCATGCTCTTCAATGCGGAACTCCGCAAGGGACTCAAGGCCGAGGGCCTGGTCTCCCGCGACGCCCGCATCAAGGAACGCAAGAAGTACGGACAGAAGGGTGCACGCGCACGCTTCCAGTTCTCGAAGCGCTAATCGGATTTTGTCTGCAGCGAGGCTTTGGCTTCGCTGCAGGCAATGTTTTGGCAGTGAAGCAGCAAATGGAGTTAAATTTCCCGTTTTGACTGGGACGAATCCCGGCGCGTGACCGGCCGAGGATGACCTGGATATAAGGAGCCACTATGGCAACGATCACAATGAAGGAACTGCTCGAAGCAGGCGTACACTTCGGGCATCAGACCAAGCGCTGGAACCCCAAGATGAAGGAATACATCTTCGGCGAGCGCAACGGCATTTACATCATCGACCTGCAGAAGACGCTGAAGATGTTCAAGGAAGCGTCCAAGTTCGTGACTGACCTCACCGCCTCCGGCAAGGTCATTCTCTTCGTCGGTACCAAGCGCCAGGCGCAGGATGCCATCGCTGAAGAAGCGAACCGCTGCGGCATGTACTACATCAACAACCGCTGGCTGGGTGGTTTGCTCACCAACTGGGTCACTGTGCAGAAGTCGGTCAAGCGCCTCCAGGAACTGGACGAAATGTCCACGGATGGCCGCTACGAGCTGCTGACCAAGAAGGAAGTCATCAAGCTGGAGCGCGAGCGCAAGCATCTCAATGCCAACCTCGTCGGCATCAAGAACATGAAGCGCCTGCCCGATGCGCTCTTCATCGTCGACTCCAACAATGAGGCGATTGCCGTTGCCGAAGCCCGCAAGCTGGGCATCCCGGTTGTGGCCGTGGTTGATACCAACTGCGATCCGACCGTGGTCGACTACGTCATTCCCGGTAACGACGATGCGCTCCGCGCCATTCGCCTCTTCACCACCAAGATCGCCGATTCGGCGGCCGAGGGCGTGCAGATGGTTCATGACAAGGCCTTTGAGGATGCAACCGCTGATGTGGTTGCCACCGAGCAGGATGCCAACATGGTCGGCGAAGTAGCCGAGGGCGAAGCCGCTCCTGAAGTTGCCGCAGAGACCGCAGCAGCCGAACCAGTTGCCGAAGCCGAAGAGACGATCGATCTGGAAGCTGCACTGGGCGGCGGAATCCGCAAAGCTCCCGCAGCAGCCACAGCCGAAGAGCTTCCGGTCGCAGTCGAAGCCGGCTCCTAAGCAGTTCACGAAGACTCAGCACGATGAGCGTGGCTGCCTCGATCTACGGGCACCACGCTCTTTTGTGCATTAGCGCAGCTTTGCTGCGCGCAGAACAAAAACTGAAGTTATCGAAGGGAATTGAGATGGCAACCGCAACGGATACAAAGATTAGTGCAGCATTGGTGAAGGAACTCCGCGAGAAGTCCGGCGCCCCCATGGGCGACTGCCTCAAGGCGCTGCAGGAGGCGAAGGGAGACATGGAGAATGCCTTCGTCGTGCTGCGCAAGCGCGGCATGGCCTCCGCCGCCAAGAAGGCTTCCCGCACCACCAACGAGGGCGCGGTGGGCAACTACATCCACGCCGGCGGCAAGATCGGCGTCATGGTCGAGATCAACTGCGAGAGCGATTTCGTCGCCCGCACAGACGACTTCAAGGGCCTGCTGACCGACATCGCCATGCACAT
>DASWOP010000042.1:0-12514 GCA_036404255.1 Acidobacteriaceae bacterium
TCCATGTACTTGTGCTGCTTCACCGAGAGCATGATGTAGAGGTCGCCCGCCGGGCCGCCATAGCGCCCAGCATCCCCTTCGCCAGAATAGCGAATGCGGGTGCCGTCTTCTACGCCAGCCGGCACCTTCACCACGATGACGTGCTCCTTCTGCTGCCGCCCATCCCCCTTGCAAGCACTGCATGGATCCACAATAAGCGTGCCGGTGCCGCCGCAACTGGTGCATGTGCGCTGCATCTGGAAGAAGCCCTGTTGGAAGCGCATCTGGCCGCGGCCGTTGCAGGCGGGGCAGGTGATGGGCTGCTTGCCCTTGGCTGCCCCGGTGCCGTTGCAGGTCTCGCAGGCCTCCATGCGGCGAAGGGTGATTTCGGTTTCCTTGCCGAAGACGGACTCCTCGAATTCGAGGGACATGTCATACTGCAGGTCGCGCCCGCGCTGCATGCGCGTGGCTTTACGGCCACCGCCGCCCCCCCCCATGTTGAACATCTCACCGAAGATATCGCCGAAGATGTCGCCGAGATCGACGGCCTGGTTGAAGGGATTGCCAGCCTGCGGACCGCCGCCGCTGACGCCTGCGTGACCATAGCGATCATAGGCGGCGCGCTTATCGGCGTCGCTCAGAACCTGGTAGGCTTCGCTGGCTTCTTTGAACTTGTCCTCGGCGCCCGGGTCGGAATTGCGGTCGGGGTGGAACTCCATAGCGAGCTTGCGATAGGCGGCCTTCAACTCCTGGTCGGAGCAGTCGCGCGATACACTCAGAACTTCGTAGTAGTCGATCTTCACGTTGGCGGTTGATCCCATTTTATTTGTATCCGATGCATTCCCTCGGGAGCTAAAGCCCGGAGGAGAGATGGTTAGCGATGCGGCTGATGCCGCGCTCTTTCAAAGCAAAATCTACGACGCTGCTCGAGCCATTGGCTCAAAGTGAACTATGCGTCGTGGGTGTTGGGGTTGTTGGCTACGCGGACCATGGCTGGGCGCAGGAGACGCTCCTTGATGCGGTAGCCGCGGCGAACTTCATCCAGGATTTGATGATCGGGATGCTCGCTGGTTTCAACAAACTCAATCGCCTCGTGCAGGCGCGGGTCAAACTGCGAGCCCACGGTCTCCACCGGCTGCACGCCGAGGTTGCGCAGGGCGTCTTCCATCTGCTTGATGATCAGCTCTACGCCGGAGCGCAACTGCTCCACGGTGCCCCCGTGGGCGAGGGCGAGCTGGAAGTTATCCAGCACGGGGAGGAACTGCTCGACGGCGCCGGCTACGGCGTAGTCGCGGAACTCGGCGCCTTCTTTGGCGGCGCGCTTGCGGGCGTTATCGAACTCGGCCTGCAGGCGGGCGAGGCGGTCAAATAGTTGATCGCGCTCGGCTTTCACGGTTTCAAGCTCGGAGGTTTGCGGCGCGGCTTCGGTTTCAGCGGCGGCGGCAGCGCCTTCCACGGGGTTCAACACTTCTTCGGTCACGGCTTCCTGATCATCCTGTACGTGATTCTTCATAAGGTTCTCTCTCTATTGTACGATTCCTGTCTATTTATTGGATGCTGCCGGGAGAGGTGGGTCGCGAGGCGTTTGGAATGTGTGGATTCTGACCACACTCCATTAAGTATTGTGGCGGGTGAGACAGCCGCGAAATACTGAGATACTTCGACTGCGCCACTCGCAATGAGGCTGCGAGTGGCTTCGCTCAGGATGATGGTGGGGGGAGATGGCTTACTGGGGAAGGACGGGGAGGGAGACGAGGTCGGTAGAACCGGGGCTATCGCGCAGCTTTAAGTACAGAATGGTGCCGCTGGGACGGGGAACCTGCACGGTATTCGAGGTGAAGTCCGAGGGGATGTTCAGGGTGTTTGTTGAGGGGAAGGCAGGGTCGTTGGAGATGGAGTCGACGAGGTAGAGGTTGGCGCCGGCCAGGGTGCAGCGGGAGTCGAACTGATAGGGGCAGTGGACGTCGGTGAGCTCTGGGACGCGGACGAGATGGGCGAGGGGTTGCCAGTCGCTGGCGATGCCGCCTGTAGTGATGGCGCGGAAGCGAAGGTCGCCGAAGGCTGAAACGCCGAAGGCTTTGGCCGGGTCGAGGGTGGCGAGGGCGGTCTGGCGGTCTTCGAGGACCAGTGAACCATCGTCAAGTGAGAGTGTGGTGTGCAGGGAGTTATCTGACGTGGCGACCTCAAGCTTCTCGCTGCGGCCGAAGCCCCGGGCGCTGTCTGATTTCACGATGAAGGTGAGTTTGGCGTTGAGAGGCAGGTCGTCTGGGTTGGCGAATTCGATGGATGCTCCGTGGGATGCGGCAGGCTGCACGCTCTTCTTGATGAGGGTGAGGTGCGGGCGCGGAGGCTGCACGGTGAAGGAGAAGTCCAGCTTGCGACCATCTTTCAGGGTGATGTGCGCGGTCTGCTGCGCGCCGGGCTTCAAGGCTGAAGTGGGCGGAGCAGGCTTTGCTGCTGGCACGGCTGGTGTTGCAGGTGCTGGTTGGTCTTTTGGCGGTGTGGTGGCCGACTGCGGCGTGAGGGTGAGGGATTCGGAGTCGCCCTCGGAGGTGATATCGCCGGGTGTGTATTGCGTGCCGGCGATCTCGACGGTGGCGACCTGCTCCAGACCTTTCCCGGAGAGGGTCGCGGTGGCGTCACCAGCGTAGAGAGTGAGCTTCTGCGGAGTGGGTGGATCGGCGTAGGCGCTGACCTTGATGGTGTCGGGCTTGTCCTGGCCGAACTGCTTGACCTGCAGGGCAAGCTCGCCGGGCTGGATATCTTTCAGCTTCATGTTGACCTGCAGCAGGTTGGGCTTGTCGGTGGTGCCGGGTTTCCAGGTGGCGGGGATGAGAGTGCCATCTGAAGTGTGCGCCTGAATGGTATCGACGCAGGCGGTGCCGGTGGAGCTGAGCTGGATGTGGTCTTCGCGGCCAACTACCAAGCGGGTGGCATCGGCGGAGTCTACCTTCCACTGCGAGGCGGGCACGAGCTGGAGAAGGAATGCGGGGCCGGTGTAGGCGTCAAATCCCCACATGCCTTTGACGGTGCCGGTAACGTCTTTGGTGCTGGTGAGGTCTTTGGCAGCGCTGAGGTCGACGGTGAAGCCTCCGTGCAGGGCATCTGCGACGAGCGGAAGGGAGACGGGATGGTCGCCGTCAATCTCCAGCGTGAGATGGTGGGCGAAGGTGGTGGCGAAGATGAGCGGAGCGCCTTCGACGGGGAGCACGAGGTCCGTCTTGCGCAGGCAGAGGACCTGTTTAGGGTCGACGGCCCGCAGGGGCGGCAGCAGTGCAGATTGCACAGCGGGCAGGCCGATGACGAGTACGGATTTGGGATTGTGGAAGGAGGGCGGGTTGTTCAGCTTGAGGTTGAGCGCGTCGTTCTCCGGGAGGCCGAGAGCGGGGATGTACTGATACTTGGCACTGTGGATGCTGCCCATGATGCGGACGACATCGACGATGGCGCCGACGTAGGCGGAGTAGTAGCCGGAGCCGAGAGCCTGGGTGGCGCTGGCGTTGGCTACGAGGTCTGTGGCGGGGCCGGAGGTGAGCTGGGTGACCAGCGAGCTGTGTCCGTCGTCCATGACGACGGCGTTTTCACCGGCGGTGAGGCAGACGATTTGCTGGCCGCTGCCGCGGAGAAAGCAGTCCTGATTGATCTTGAGGTTGAGACTGCGGGCGAGGAGGTCAGAGCGCTCCTTGAGCTGTTTGGTATCTGAGCTGGGAATCTTCTCAATGGCGGCGACAAATTTTTCGTAGCGGATGCGGTCATAGGCGGCGGCGTTGAGATCCTGCACGGCGCGGATGAAGGCTCCGGGGCGGCCCTGGACGGCGTTGCGCAGGGTAGAGAAGTCTCCGCCGGTGCTGGGCGCGAGGAAGAGCACGGCCTGTTGCGCGCCATCGGGCACGGAGAGGGTGAGGCCTTCCTGCGTGATGTGCTTGTTCCATACTTCGGCGTGGGTGAACCATTTGTCTGGCGGTGGGTTGGTGGTGCCGCGGAGGAAACAGACGATGAGGAGATAGTGCTCGGACTGGGAGGCGGGGAAATCGACGTGGACCCAGAGGTGGTCGCCGGGGGCGAGGTTGGGAACCTGCGCGATGGGGAGTTCCTTGCTGCCGCGGGTGACCTTGATCTGGAGCCGGGGGCCGGTGAGATCGAAGTTAGCCCCGTCGGCATGGGCCGGAAGGCAGAAGAGCGAGACGGCAAGGAGTGCGAGAAGTTGAGACGGAAACTTGCTCATATGTATAGGTTAGTTGAGGCGTTGCCACCGTGGGGTTGCACTAGGTGGTTCAGAAGGTGACAGATTCACTCTGTCAAGGGGTACGGAAGGCGGTGCCGTGCGAAAGTGGTTGATTTTGCTGGGGATATTTCTCTCTGCGCGATGGCGTAGTGGGAGTAGGGTAGTTGGTATTCTTAATTCATGGGAGTCATCCCCGGCAGATGGAAGTGCAAGAACAATTAACCACGGATTTCACGGATCAGCACGGATCTAAAAAACAACAAGATTAAGGACAAAACGACAACAACAGAAAAAGACAATTAACCACGGATTTTAGGGATCAGTACGGATCTAGAAACGAAGAGGATTTGCAGAAAGGCGAGGAGAGCATATGCAAGCTGTATGCATTTTGATGGTCTGTCTCGGTTTGACCTGGGTTAATCTCTGCGCCCAAGTAACCAGGGAAGACGGATGCGTCGAGGTTCTCGCAGGTGGCAGTCCATAAATTTCATGAGGCCGATGGGGCAGCCGCGAAATACTGAGATCCTTCGACTGCGCCACTCGCGATGAGGCTGCGAGTGGCTTCGCTCAGGATGACGGCAGTGGTGGGCGTGGGTTTCTGTACAGCGGAAGCTTTTTGGCGGTATAGGTGACGAGTAGGCCTTCTGGATTCTTCGACTCCGCCTGCGGCTGCGCTGAGAATGACTCGGTTGAGATTTGGGTGGAGGTTATGGGGCGGTGAGGCCGAGGGCTTTGAGGTAGCCGGGGTTGGGTTTGCTGTGGGCGAACTGGATGTTGTGCAGCAGACCATCGAAGGCGGCTTGAATCTCTTCGGGGGTGGGGCGCTCTTTCAGTACAGAATGTTTCTCGTCCTTTGCCCAGCCGTGGGAGGCGTAGTACGTGATCTTTTCCCACTGGGGCGGGGCGGCGAAGGTGACGGGGGACGAGCCGCTGTCCATTTTCTTGTAGGGCCAGAAGGCCCAGTCGATGTGATCCTTCTCGAGCAGCTCGCGGAAGTCTTGTACCCACTCGTCGGTGTTCTCGCCGGATTCGCCGAGCCAGAGGGGGACGTTGTATTTTTCGCGGAAGTCGAGGTAAGGCTGGATGGCCTCCTTCTTGGATGGCATCCAGTATTTGTGGAAGGTGTACATCACGTTCTTGTCAAAGGGCGGGCCGAAGACGGTGAAGTCGCCGTCCCAGTTTGCGCCGCCGAGGATGATGACGTGGTTGGGATCGACGGTACGGACGGCGGCGGTGGCGCGCTTGTAGAGAGGCTCCAGCAGAGAGTGGAGAGGCGCGAGCGTGGCGATGGCGGGAAGAGGCTCGTTGAGCAGGTCGTAACCGAGGATGGTGGGATTGGTGCTGTAGTGGGCGGCGATGCGCGTCCAGATATCGAGGAACTCGGCCTGGCTGGGCTGCGACTGGAAGAGCCACGGGTAGTTGGCGCTGTCGTCGATGTTGGCGCCGGTCTGGCCGCCGGGGGCGCAGTGCATGTCGAGCACAACGTAGAGGCCGGCTTCATGCGCCCAGGCGACGACGGGGTCGATGAGGGCGAAGCCTTCGGTGCTGCCGTGGGCGAAGAACTTGTAGTGGAAGGGAATGCGGATGGAGTTGAATCCGGCCTGCTTGAGGAACTGGATGTCGTCGCGGGTGACGTAGTTGGCACGATAACGCTGCCAGAAGTGCTGGGACTCTTCGGGGCCGAGGATCGTCTGCACGAGAGCTTCAATCTGCTGGGGCGACTGCGGGCCACCTTCAAACTTCAGCATGTAGCCTTCGGGGACGAGCCAGTCGCCGAGGTTGGTGCCGCGCAGATGCAGCGGCTTGCCGGAGCCATCGACCAGAGACTTGCCCTGGGTGTGGACGAAGCCGGTCTGCGCATTGGCAAGGGTGGTGGCGCAGAAGAGTGTGCAGAGAGTCGCGCAGAGGAAGAGGAGAGCGCGGAGGGTTGGCTTGGGGGTGATGGAGCTATTTGGCGGCTTGGCGTGCATGGTTGTCTCCGAGGACAAAGGTGGTGTGCAGCGGGGCGGATGAATCGGAGCCGACCCAGAGATCGAAGGTGCCGGGCTCGGATTGCTGACGGCGGGTTGCGGGGCTCCAGAAGGCGAGATCGGCGGGGGTGAGAGCAAGGGTGACGGTCTGCTTTTCTCCCGGCTGTAACGATACTCTACGGAAGGCTTTGAGTTCACGGACGGGGCGGGAGGCGCTGCCGGCGCGCTGGTGCGTGTAGAGCTGAACGACTTCGTCGCCGGCGAGGTGGCCTGTGTTTTGCAGATCGACGGTGACGGAAAGTGGAGCGTTGGCGGCCATGGTGCCGTGGTTCAGACGCAGGTTGCTGATGGTGAAGGTGGTGTAGCTGAGGCCGTCGCCGAAGGGGTAGAGCGGAGAGCTGGGCATGTCCCAGTAGCGGGCGTCTGCGTCTTGCGGAGCCTGCGAGAGGGTGTGGTTGTAGAAGAGCGGCTCCTGCCCGGCGCTACGGGGCCAGGAGATGGGGAGTTTGCCGCCAGGGTTGGAGGCGCCGAAGAGAAGATTGGCGGCAGCGAGACCACCGTCTGAGCCGGGATACCAGAGTTCGAGGATAGCGGGGACGTGCTCGCTGGCCCAGTTGATATCGAGCGGGCGGCCGTTGAGGAGAAGAAGGACGACGGGTTTGCCGGTGGCGACGGCGGCTTCGAGAAGCTCCTGCTGGCGGCCGGGAAGGGTGAGCGTGGCGCGGGAGGAGTGTTCGCCGCTCATGTTCTGCGCTTCGCCGAGGACGAGGATGGCAACGTCAGACTGCTGCACGAGGTCGATGGCGTGGTGGAACTCGGCGTCGCGCTGCTGCGCGGTGTGAAGAGTGGGCTTCGGGCTGGGCATCTGCTCATCGAAGATGGACGGGGTGCCGCGATCGATCTCGACGCCGACGGTGCTGAGGATCTGCGTGGAGGGGCTGAGGGTGCGGCGCAGGCCTTCGAGCACAGTGATAGTTTCGGCGGGATGGCTGGCGAGGCTCCAGGAGCCGAGGGTGTCAGGCCTGGAGTCGGCGAGCGGGCCGATGACGGCGAGTTTGGCGATGCTCTTGCTGAGCGGGAGGAGTGACGCGGTGTTGCGCAATAAGACGGCGCTGCGCTCTGCGGCAAGGCGCGAGGCGGTGTGGAACTCGGGCGCGGAGAGCGTCTGCTGGGCGGCTTCGACGGAGATGTAGGGATTCGTGAAGAGGCCGAGACGATACTTCATGGCGAGGATGGGGCGGACGGCGTTGTCGATGGTCTGCATGGTGACGAGGCCACGACGGAGGGCTTCGGCGAGATGATCGCGGTAGTCTTCGCTGGTCATCTCCATGTCGACGCCGGCGTTGATGGCGCGGACGGCGGCATCGAGTGAGTCGGCTGCGTAGCCGTGGGTGGTGAGGTCGTGGACGGAGTACCAGTCGCTGACGACGAAGCCGCGGAAGCCCCATTCGCCGCGAAGAACGTCGTGGAGAAGAGAGGCGTTGGCGGTGGCGGGAACGCCGTTGAGATCTTCATAGGCGCTCATGATGGTGGCGGCACCGGCGTTGATGGCGGCGTGAAACGGGGGGAGATAGACGTTGCGCAGATTCATCTCCGAGATGTCTGACTCTTCGTAGTCGCGACCGCCGACGGCAGCGCCGTATCCGGCAAAGTGTTTGACGCAGGCGAGGACGTGTTCGGGGCTGCCGACGTAGGGACCTTGCAGGCCGCGGACCTGGGCGGCGGCCATGGCGGAGCCGAGGACGGGGTCTTCGCCGGCGCCTTCCATGATGCGGCCCCAGCGTGCGTCGCGGGCGATGTCTACCATAGGGGCGAAGGCCCAGTGCTGGCCTACTGCGCGGGCTTCTTTGGCGGCCATGGATTGGGTGTGCTCCACCAGTGTGGGATCCCACGACGCGGCCATGGCGAGAGGGATGGGATTGATGGTGCGGAAGCCGTGGACAATGTCATAGCCGAAGAGCAGAGGAATGTGCAGGCGGGATTCGGCGACGGCGAGATGCTGGAGGCGATTCACTTCGACGGGATCGGTGGCAAAGAGGATGGAGCCGACTTCGCCTTTGCGGATGCGTGCATCGATGATGTTTTGTGCGATGTCTTTGCGCGAGGATTGCGAGAGCTGGCCGATCTTTTCCTGCAGCGTCATGCGGTGCAGGAGGCTCTCTACAAATGGCTGCGGTGTGGCGATTGGAGCGGCGGTGTTCGGAGCAGGGGCAGTCTGGGCTAGACCTGCCAGGGATGACAAAAGAACAAATTGCAGTGCAAGAAGAACGCGCCGACGGGCACCGTCTCCCCTGCGAAATTGATTCATTGGTGCAGCTCCTTCACGTGCCGAATGCGTGCGTTGAAATGTTGAGGATTACAAAAACCCTTTAGACAAACGATTATCTTGCAACCATGGTATAGCAAAACAGGGAAGATAGGCATGCTGATTCTTTAAGAAAATGAGACGGAGTCTGGGCTGCGGATGCGGGCGAGCGAGGGGGCACCGGCGTGCTTAGGATGACATGCCGTGGATTTTGGTGGTGGAGGAGCAGCCGCGAAATACTGAGATCCTTCGACTGCGCCACTCGCGATGAGGCTGCGAGTGGCTTCGCTCAGGATGACGGCGTGGAGGAGTTTGTGGTGAGGGGAGAGATGGATTCGGAGAGGACGGGGGATGGTTTTTAAGACAAAAAAATCCGGGGTGCCGCAAGAATAGCGGCACCCCGGGAGCCAAGAATTTTAGAACAAGATTCGACCGCCAACCTGGATAATGCGCATGTCATTACTGCTGCCAGTAATCTTTCCATAGTTTGCATTATTCATAGTCGCGGTAGGTGTTCCGAGATTGACGAGGTTGAATACGTTGACGATTTCGCCACGAAGTTGGAAGCGCAGTTCGCGATAGATTTTGAAGTCGCGGAACAGAGAAGCATCGACATTCCGATAGCCTGGAACATCAAGCTGAGCTGGGCGTTCGTTGCCGAGGAGATTTAGTGGACCAATTCCCGGGCAGCTGGGATTGGTTGGGCCAGGAATGCAATAAGCTGACGTATCAAACCACTGATTCCTTTCCGCAAGACGTGAACTCTGTGGCAACGTGTGAGGAGATTTTCCGGGTACGATGCTCGGCCTGTTATTTCCCCAACCAGAGAAATAGTTGTCGTTGCCCGTGGTAACCGTAAAGGGCTGACCACTATTTGCTGTCCAGATGGCGCTAACTGACCAACCGTTCAGGGCCTGCCGGACGTAACGGTTGAAATGATCGAAGTAGTCGGGTTTCCAGACGAAGGACATGGTCATCATATGATGACGGTCCTGATCTGAACGCTGACGGTATTCGAGCTGAGGGTAATTTGCGTCCAGGAAGACGCCGGTCATATTACCTGAGGAATCGAGCGTGTTGCTTTGCAGGGTATGGCTCCAGGAGTAATAACCCTTGGCGCTGATGTGATGCGTGATGCGCTGCTCCACGCTTACCTGGAGACCGTTGTAGTTAGAGTTCTGGTTAGAGCGGATGATGAACACATTGGTGTAAATCGGAGCCGCTGCAGAAACACCGTATGCTGCCGAAGCACCATCGCTCGAATTCAATGGGCGACGGTTATCAATCGTGTTGCTGGTGTTGGCATAGCCGCAGGCTTTGGTTAGATCTGCGCAGCTTGCACCGCTGGCGCCTGCTGCATTGACGTTGAACTGAGGCCCGTTGATATCGTTATAGAAAGGCGTCTTACGGTTAAGAGCACCCACATAGTTGATGGTTACCGCAAGGCTGTTGGTCAACTGCTGCTGTATTCCGAAGTTGATCTGAATGGAGTATGGCCAGCGATAGTTTGGATCGAATGCAACGACCTGGTTTTTGGGCAGGAACGTAGCGTTACCCGATCCTCCCTTGAAGGTCAGAGATGGATAGGGATTTGTGCCGGAAGGGAACTCCGTCGGATCACCGGTGTACGGGTGAGTGAGCGAGAGTACCTTCGTGTAAGTATTGCGCACTGCGTAGGGCGCAAAGTTCGAGGGGAACTCCCACTGGTTGCCGGAGATGCCGCCGAAGAAGAGGCCAGCTGCACCATGTACAACAGTCTTGCCGTTGCTGAAGGCGTCCCAGGCAAAACCAACGCGAGGTGAGAAATGGTTCTTTGGAGTGAATGCGCCTCCGGTTGGCACTCCCGGATCGCCAGGGAAGAGCATGCCGATGGGAGCAAGCGTCTGGGTGGGCTTCCCGATGATCGAGACATTCGGGAATGCATGGGATTGGACGCCCGGTTTGAAGTTTGTCTGCATGTGTTGAGGATCAGTCGGTGCCTGCTGCCAGTCGTAGCGGACGCCGAGGTTGATCGTCAGATTGTGACGGATTCTCCAGTCGTCCTGTGCGAAGAAGCCATAGTTGAAGTAATTGGCATTCGCATAGAGGCCGGTATCCTGCTGCATGCTAACGGGAGTTCCTGCAAGGAAATCCGACAGGGCGTTGTTTGTGCGCGCGCCAACCGTCGAGGAGAAGGTGAAGATGCCATAGTTGCTGAGAGAAGTGAGCTGGAAGTCCTTCTCCAGTCCGGCTTCACCGCCGAGGTAGAGCGAGTGCTGGCCGCGGGTGGTACTAAATACATCCCGGATGCCATAGAGGTTAGTACCGGCTTTAGGACCAGTGATGGCTTGGGTGAGAGTGAAGGCTTCGACTCCGCCCACAGCGATATGGGGACGTGAAGGAGTTCCCGCAACGCCAAAGTCTGATCCGAAGTCGGCCAGTGTGCTGTTTCCGGGAACCGGATTACGACCGCCATTCTGCCGGGTGTAGTTGACCCAGAACTGGTTGATGGTGCGGGGGCTAATGCTCCAGACATCGCTGAGGTTAGCGTTCTGCTGTTTATTGGCGTAGTTCGAGTATGACCATGCCTGCGTGAATCCGCCGAGGTCCTGACGGTTTTGGTAGTTCAACAGGAAGTAACTCAAGGTCAGGCGATGCGCAGCCGTTAGTTGGTGATCCGTCTTGATGAGGTATTCCTCGTTAGATTGCGGGGTCGGCGAAAGCGTGCGGTACAGATATCGCGTGTCGCTGAACTGAGCCGGAAGCTTTGCCGGCATGTTGTTTACCAAGTAATTCAGAATATTCACAGCCGTTGGATCGACAGTGGGAAGGGTATTGTTGGCATATGGAGTGTGGGTCACTGGATTGCAGACGAGGAAGTGAACCGCATTGTTTGCTGCTGTAGTTGGAGCCGCGCTGCACGACGGCAGATGGGTAAGAGGATCATCTTGCTCCCCGGGAAGTGGGGTATTTTCAGAGAAGTTACCTGTAATTTGTGCAGGGGTAGGCATACTACCGCTGTGGGCAGTAGCGCTTATAAAACGGAAGCCGGCGAAACTACCAAAGAAAAAGTCCTTATCATGGCGAATTGGGCCACCTAGTGTGGCACCGAAGCGATGCTGATTGTAAGGATTCTTCACGCCCTGAAGAGGAGTGGTTGCATTGAAATTTCTATCACGGAAGAACTCGAAGATAGACCCGTGAAAATTGTTGGTTCCGCTCTTGGTCACTACGCTGACGACCGCCGATGAGTAACGTCCAAGCTGCGCGCTGTAGTTGTTCGTCACAACATTGAACTGGTTGATTGCGTCGGGGTTGGGAACCTGATTGCCGCTGTTGCGAAGGCCGGTCATATTGAGACCGCCGTCGAGGTAGTACGATACCTGGCCAACGAAACCGTCGGTTGAGCCATTTACCAGAACCTTGACTTCCTGGTAGCCGAGATTATTGACACTAGGGCTTACGGACTGTACGCCAGGGACAAGCTGAAGCAGACGGGACACATCGCGGTTGATGAGCGGAAGGTTGTCGATTTGGAGATTGTCGACGGTGTCGCCGAGGGTAGCGCTGCCGAGATTGACTAGCGGAACGTCTGCGGTTACTTGGACCGTTTCACCAACATCGCCCAGATCGAGTTTCAGGCTCAATTCGGCCACCTGCATTACCGAGAGGACAACACCGGTTCGCTGCAGGGTCTTGAAGCCCGGAGCGGTTACTGCAACCTTATAGGGGCCGATCGGAAGGAACTCGTCGCGGTATGCGCCATTGTCATTCGTTTTGGAGACACGGGTGAAGTTGGTGTCTGTCTGTGTGAGCGTGACGGTCGCATTGGGAATCGCCGCGCCCGTGGGGTCGGTAATCGTGCCAAACATTGTGGCCGTGCTGAGTTGCGCATGGGCTGCGGCAACTGCGAAGAGCAGCACCATCAGAGCAGCGAACCTTGTCAAAAACTTGCCTTTCATTTGAAACCTCCTGAGAAATACCGCGAAACCATGGCTACTTCGGTTTATCCCGTAATTACTGCAAGACAATCGTTTGTCTTACATAAGTTCGAAG
>DASWOP010000043.1:0-25127 GCA_036404255.1 Acidobacteriaceae bacterium
CCGCTGGCAAAGCAAGCGCAGCACTTTGCAGAGAATCCGCAACTGGCGCGCAAGCGGCTGGCACCGGAGTTTACGGTGACGACGCACGATGGCCAGAAGTTTTCCACGGAGCAGGCGATCGGCAGGGTGGTGCTGATCGACTTCTGGGCAACATGGTGCGGGCCGTGCCAGGAAGAATTGTCATACGTGAAAGAGATGGCCAGCGACTTCGACAAGAAGGACGTGGTGATTCTGAGCGTGAGCTGGGATAAGGAGCTGGACACGTGGGAGCAGTACATCAAGGGGAAGAGGATGACGTGGCCGCAGTATCGCGATACCGACGGCATGCTAGGGCAGACCTTTGGCGTGGCGGCGATACCGACCTATATCCTGATCGACCGCGACGGCGTGGTTCGACGCAAAGCAACCGGGGGCATGCTGGACATTCGCAGCGACCTGAAGGACCTGGCGGCGGGCAAGGCGATCGCAACAGACAGCAAAGGCAAGAGCGAATAATCTGCTACGCCAGAATGTGCTGTTTTCTTTACTTCTAAGACATGCAAACTGGTGAACTTGCGAATCTGGCGCGGCGCGGTTAGCATCCAAGACAGAACCGGCCTGCAAAGCAGGTGCAATGGTCTACGCTGGTTGAACCAACATTCATTGAACCAGGGATTTTGTCTCGCGTATTCAGCTCGGTGTGCTGTCCTCCAGTCAGGAACGCCTAAAGAGCCGCGGCAGAGTTCCGTCGTCTTAGGACGGGTTCACCGGCGCTCCATCGCACGGCCAAGCGGGTCGGTTTCTTATTTTCCTCCCCGGCACTTCCCTACCAAACTCCACACATGTTTCCACGCCTCGCCCAGTTCGGCTCACTCACCATTCCGACCTACAGCGCCCTGATCGCGTTTGGGCTGGTGCTGGGGATGCTGCTCGCCGTACGCACATCGCGACGGCTGGGGCTGGATGCCGATGCGATATGGAGCGTGGTTTTTCTCGCGATTGCCAGCTACATTGTGGGCGGACGGGTGGTGCTGTTTGTGACGCACTGGCGCGAGCTGGTGCAGTATCCGGCGCTGCTGCTGGTGGTGAATTCCCACTCGCCCGCCGTACTGTACGGCGGCATTGGCGTGGCGCTGGCGGTGACCGCTGTGAGCCTGTGGAGACATCCGCTACCCCTTCGGCGCACGCTGGATGCCCTGGCCGCACCGGCTGCGCTGGCAGCCGCTATGGGCTGCGTGGGCGCGTTTGGCGGAGGGGCGGAGTATGGCACGGCGACCACGGTGCCGTGGGCGGTGACGTTCCATAGCCGCTATGCGCTGATGTGGGCGGGTACGCCGCTGAATATGCCGCTGCACCCGGTTCAGCTCTACCAGGCGGCGATTGATCTGCTGCTGTGCGGATTTCTACTGATTCTGCTGCGAATGCGCCATCGCGACGGCGAGGTCTTCGGAGCATGGCTGTTTCTGGCGGGAATTGCCCGGTTTGTGCTGGAGTTTTACCGCGGCAACCGTGGGGTGGAGTTTTTTGGCGGGCTGCTGGACCTGACGCAGGTGGCCGCGCTCGCGATGATCGCTGCGGGCGGTATCCTGTGGATGCACCTGGATTCACGAGAGACCCGAAACTATGCCATCTAAGAACATGCTTCCCAAGGGTCAGCGGCGGCGCAGCGTTCGACCGCAGTACATCGCAGCACGCTCCGCCGCACAGGAAGAAGAGACCGTAATCCCGGTGATCGAGGGCGATGACCTCGAAGACGGCATCCGCAGCTTCACGGCCGACTCCGCCGCCAGCGGCATGCGGCTGGATATGTATCTGTCGAAGTGCCTGCCGGATATCAGCCGCGCGCGGGTGCAGTTGCTCATCGACAACTCGCAGGTGCGGGTGGACGGCAAGGCAGCGTCTGCCAAGCAGAAGGTGCGCGGCGGGCAGGCGATTGAGATTGAGGGTGAGCCCCGGCCCGAGCCGCTGCACGCCATCGCGGAGGATATTCCGCTGGAGATCGTCTACGAAGACGACGACCTGGCCGTGGTGAACAAGCCTGCCGGGATGATGGTGCACGCGGGCGCAGGCGCGACAGACGATATCCGCAACCGCGGCACGCTGGTGAATGCGATTCTGTTCCACTTCCAACAGCTCTCTGGCGTGGGCGGCGAGATGCGTCCGGGCATTGTGCACCGGCTGGACAAGCAGACGAGCGGGCTGATCGTGGTGGTGAAAAATGACAGCACCCACCGCAAGCTTTCGGAGATGTTTGCGCGGCACCAACTGGAGAAGACTTACGTGGCTCTGGTGCATGGCCGGGTGGAGAAGGCCAAGGGCACCATTGATGCGCCCATCCACCGCGATGTGGTGCGCCGTACGCGCATGACCACGCGCCGGGCCGGTGGACGCTCTGCCGTCTCGCACTACACCGTGCTGGAACGGCTGGAGACCACGCGCGGCTGGTTCACGCTGATCGAGGTCCGCATTGAGACCGGGCGAACCCACCAGATTCGCGTCCATATGGCTTCCATTGGGCATCCGGTGGTTGGCGATACGCTCTATGGGGCGCCACTGAAGATTGGCCTGGCAGCGCAATCGAAGAGTGCCCGGGGAGCAACCATCCCCTCTATCCTGCTGCAGCCCGACTTGAAGGCCAAGGGCGCGGTAAAGAAGGAACCTGCGCCTCTGGCGGAGAAGGTGGAACCGCTGACGCTGGAGCGGAATTTTCTGCACGCGGCACGGCTGCGGTTCGCGCATCCGCAGACGGGGGAGCAACTGGCGCTGGAGGCTCCGCTGGCGCCGGAGTTGACGGCATTTCTGGAGCTGCTGAAAAGCTGAGGCATAACTGCCGCGATGGCTGCCAACTTGCTAGAATTGTCCAAGTGAAACCCGTGAAAGCCACATCCAGCCTTTGTGCCCTGCTCGCCCTGTCATTGTTTCCCTTCAGCGTGTACGCGCAAACGACGCCACAGAATCCGCCCACCCCGCCAGTCGCTCAGCTACCGGCGTCCGGCGATTCGTCAAACGTCGTGATCAAGGTGCGCACCAGCGAAGTGAACCTGATCTTCACGGTGACGGACAAGCACACGAACAAATCGATCAAGAACCTGCAGCAGCACAACTTTGGGCTGCTGGATGACGGCAAGCCGCCGCTGCGCGTGCTCAACTTCAAGCAGCAGACGAATCTGCCGCTGCGCGTGGGCATTCTGCTGGATACGAGCAGCTCGGTACGCACACGCTTCCACTTCGAGCAGGAGGCGGCGACGGAGTTTTTGCTGGAGATACTTGGCCACCAGGATCGCGCTTTCGTGGAAGGCTTTGATGTAGGCGTGGATATTTCGCAGGACTTTACGGGCAACATCGACAAGCTGAACCAGGGCATCCAGAAGCTGCGGCCCGGCGGCGGTACGGCGCTGTACGACGCCATCTACAAGACCTGCCGCGACCAACTACTGCCGCTGCAATCGCAGGAAGCAACGCGGCGTGCCATCATCCTGGTCTCTGACGGCGACGACATCTACAGCCACGCGCTGGAGTCTGACGCCGTGAAAATGTGCCAGCGAGCGGAGACGATCATCTACGCCATCAGCACCAATGTGGGCCCATCCAAAGACAAGGGCGACGACGTGCTGAAGCGGATGTCTGAGGAGACCGGCGGCCAGACGTTCTTCCCCAAGCGCATTGAAGATGTGGCGCTTGGCTTCAACAGCATTCGCGATGAGCTGCGCAGCCAGTATTCGCTGGTCTACCAGCCGACAGATTTCAAGATGGATGGCGCGTTCCGGACGATCTATCTGCAGGCGATTGATCCGCGCTACGTGGTGCATGTGCGCAAGGGCTACTTCGCTCAGAAGGCTCCGCAGTAGAGCTGCGCGCACGGCGAATTGCTTCGCGTGGCAGTTCTGCGATGACGAATAGCTGTACATAACTTTTTATTTACAGCTATTCACCCGCGAGCAATTTGCGCAGGGCGTCTTCGTCCATCACAGCAATACCCAGATGCTTCGCTTTATCCAGCTTTGAGCCGGCGTCTTCTCCGGCGACTACGAAGCTCGTCTTCTTGCTGACGGAGCCGGAGACGCGGCCGCCTGCAGCCTCAATCTTCTCTTTCGCTTCTTCGCGGGTCATGCCGGGGAGGGTGCCGGTGAGTACGAAGGTTCGGCCACCGAGCAGGTTGGAGATGGCCTTCTTCTCCGCGACCGGGTCAACGCCCGCAGCCTTCAATTTAGCCAGCACCAGCAGATTCTTCTCGTTGCGGAAGAAATCGTAGACTGCCTCGGCCACGCGGGGGCCGACTTCATTGACGCGCTCCAGGTCTTCTTTTTCTGCGTTCTGTAACTCCAGCATGGAGCCGAAGGCGTCTGAGAGGAGCTGTGCCGTGCGCTCGCCAACGAAGCGAATGCCAAGTCCGAAGATGACGCGGGCCAGCGGCGATTTTTTGGATTTCTCAATCTCCTGCAACAGGGTATCGGCTGATTTTTCGCCGATGCGGTCCAGCTCCAGCAGTTGCGCGCGCCGCTCATGCAGGGTGTAAAGATCGGCGATATCTCTGACCAAACCGGCGGCAAGCAGTTGATCGACCATCGCATCGCCAAGGCCTTCAATGTTCATCACGCCGCGCGCGGCAAAGTGCAGCAGCTCTTCGCGCACACGAGCGGGGCAGCTGATGTTGATGCAGCGCCAATCGACTTCATCTTCTTCACGCACCAGATCGCTCTTGCAGATGGGGCATTGCGCGGGGAAGACAATTGCTTCCGTGCCGCGGGGATGCTTTGCATCGTCAACGACCTCCACAACCTTGGGAATCACGTCGCCGCCGCGCTCGGCGAGGACGTAATCGCCAATCAACAGGCCGAGGCGGGCGATCTCGTCTGCGTTGTGCAGCGTGGCGCGGCTGACGGTGGTTCCGCCGATTGCAACCGGCGCAAGCTCCGCTACCGGCGTAACCTTGCCGGTGCGGCCCACCTGAAATGCGACGCCAAGCAGTTGCGTGACGGCGGCGCGAGCGGCAAATTTGTAGGCGATGGCCCAGCGCGGCGCTTTGCCGGTGAAGCCGAGGCGCTGCTGCTGCGCAACTGCGTCCACCTTCACCACGACGCCATCGATCTCGTAGGGCAGGGTCTCGCGCAGGGTCTCTGCTTTGGCGAGGAAGGCGAGCACGGCGTCGATGGTCTTCGCGCGGTCGCGATGCAGATTGACGCGGAAGCCAGCGGTGGCCAGCGCGTCCAGAGATACGCTCTGCAACGGAAGCAACGAGTCACCATTCTGCAGAAGGAAGTAGGCGTAGAAATCCAGCCGCCGCTGCACGACGATGTTGGGCTCCAGCGTACGGATCGTGCCGGCTGCAGCGTTGCGCGGATTGGCGGCACGCGCCAGGCCGGCGGCTTCACGCTCTTCATTCAGGCGGATGAAGGCGGCGTTGGGCATGACCACTTCGCCGCGCACCTCAAAGTTTGCGGGCAGGCCAGCAGCCTTCAGCTTGGCAGCAGAGATACTGAGCGGCACGGAGCGGATGGTGCGCACGTTGGTGGTCACGTCTTCGCCGACGCTGCCATCGCCGCGGGTGATACCGCTGACGAGGTGAGCGCTGAGGCCCTGCGGCGCGTACTGCAGCGCCAAGGAGAGGCCGTCCATCTTCAGCTCGCAAGTGTACTGCACGGCCTCGTCCGGGCCGAGCAGGTCGTGGACGCGGCGGTCCCATTCGCGCAGTTCGTCTTCGTTGTAGGCGTTATCGAGCGAGAGCATGGAGCGCGAGTGCGCGACCTTGCGGAAGCCTTCTGCGGGCTTGCCGCCGACGCGCTGCGTGGGAGAATCGGCGGGCACGGGCTCGCCGGATTCGGCCTCCAGGCGCTTCAATTCGTTCATCAGCGCGTCGTACTGCGCGTCCGTGATCTCGGGCGCATCCTGCACGTAGTACAGGTGCTCGTGGTGGCGCAACTGCTCGCGTAATGCTTCCATCTTTTCGGTTGTGTTTTGTGCGCCGGCCATTGGAAGAATTATATGAGGGAGAGAGGAAACAGGGGTCAGGGGTTAGGAAGTACGCGAGGAATGACCCGTGTAAACTTATTTGCGTTTCACGGACCCAAGACGGTGAACTGGACGGACTACACGGTGCTACACGGGTGGAAGCCGCGCGCGTTCGTGCGGCGGAAGCATGGGGGTGTATGGGTGACGCCAGGGTTCGCCGGGATTTTTCGCGCAAGTGCTCGCTCAGAATGACACTTCTAAAAGTAGCTGATGAAGGAGGAGATTGTTGCCGGTGTGAGCCAGAAGCAGATTCCGCGCGCTGCGCTTCGGAATGACAAACAATTACAGAACCAGGTTCTTCCTGCACTCAGAATGACAATCTTTTTTCTGTTCTCTTAACTTTCCCCTGTTCCTTTTTCTATTTTCTATTCCCTGATCCCTGTTCTGCATTCCCTGTATCCTTGTAGCAGATGGAACCTGTAACGCACTTTATGACCGGCGCCTGCCTGGGCCGCGCTGGATTCAACCGGACCACGGCGTATGCAACTGTCGCCATGACGCTGGCTGCCGAGGCACCCGATCTCGATGTGTTCTGGTCCGTCGCCGGACCAATTGCAGCCTTTCAACATCATCGCGGATGGACGCATACGCTGATCGGCACGCCAGTGGTAGCCACAGCAGTGGTGCTCGTCATCTTTGCGTTTGACCGCTGGCGGCGCCAACGCTCTATGAACGCCAAAGCAGCGCTGCCGGTGCGCTGGGGGATGCTCTGGCTCTGCGCGTGGATTGCCGCGCTCAGCCACATTCTGCTGGATTTCACCAATAACTATGGGGTCCGTCCATTCTTCCCCTTCAACCCGCACTGGTATGCGGGCGGCATCGTCTTCATCTTTGAGCCGGTGCTGTTTGTGGTGCTGTTGCTGGCGCTGGTGGTGCCGGCGCTGCTTGGACTGACGGACCGCGAGATCGGCGCGCGCGGACCGGTCTTCCGCGGCCGCAAGTGGGCGAGCTTTGCACTGATTGTGATGGTGAGCCTGTGGAGTTGGCGATACCTGGAACAGCAGAGCGCCAAGCGCATGGTGCTGAATGACGAGGCGGCGCAGGATGGCGGCCCGGTACAGGTGAAGAAGGTGGCGTTGAGCCCGTATCCCGTCAATCCGTATATGTGGCAGGCCGTGGTGGAGACGCCGGACTACTACCGCGTGGCCACCGTGAACGTACGGAATGGCTCCGTGGTCAGCGATGCGCAGACCGACATCTTCTACAAGCCGGCGGAGACCCCGGCAACGCTTGCAGCCAAGCAGTCGCGACTGGGCCGCGCGTACCTGGACTGGTCCCACTTCCCGCTGGTGCGCGAAGAGGGCAATGGCGTGACGGAGAATGGCGAGACTGCAACTGTGGTCACATTCCACGATCTGCGGTTTCACTACGACAATGCGCTGTTTGGCAGGCTCTCGAAGAACCCGCTGGGCGCTTCAGCCTATGTAAATGCATCGAACCAGGTGGTGCAGATGCAGATGGGCGAAAGCATCCAGCGCTAGACGTTTCTACGGCGGAACGTGGCTGACGCTATACTGTTTGAACCGGTAGACCTTCCCCGGCAACCTTCGATCCCAAACTGCTGAGGCTCCTTATGATCGCGTATCTCATTCTTCTGCTGGCCATCGTTGGCCGCGTTGTTCCCCACACTGTGAACCTGACGGCAGTGGGTGGGAGCCTGCTCTTCTTTGGCGCACGCCGCAGCCGCTGGCAGGCCGGGATCGCAATGGTGGCGCTCGCAGCGACGGATTTCTATCTGACCCGCTTTGCCTATGGCTACCCATTCCACATGCAGGACTACCTGGTGACCTGGGCCTGGTATGCGGGCGTTTGCCTGCTGGGCAACGGACTGCTGAGTCGCAATGCGAGCGCACTGCGCGTGGGCGCCGCCGTATTTACCTCGGCCACATCGTTCTTCCTGATCAGCAACTTTGTGGTGTGGATCGGGATGGGCTCGGGACTCTACCCACATTCTGCAGCCGGATTGCTCGAATGCTATACGGTAGCGCTTCCTTTCTACGGCAATGACCTGGTTTCCACCGGCATTATCGCGGGTGCGCTGTTTGGGCTGCCGGTGCTCGGCAGGAAGCTGGCGGATGCTATGCATCGCCACGGCAACGATTCTGCCGCTGTGTAAGTTATTTTGGTTCAGCAAAAAGGCACTCCTTCGGGAGTGCCTTTTTGCTGCTCTGTTTGTTGGAACCGGCTACGGAATAGTCTCTTCCTCGTCGCATCCTTCATCTGTATCCTCTGCCGGAAAACGCAGGCGGCTGCGGCGGGCGAAGGTCTTGCGCACCACGAAGAAGGCAATCGCCAGAATGAGGAGCGCCACCGCCAGCAGGACCATCCCCAGGTGGTTGTGAAACTCATACATAATGCTGCGGAAGAGCGTGGGGCCAAAGTAGATGGTGAGTAGAGCGCACACCATGAACTGGATGAACTTGCCGGTGAAGACCGCCAGCACATAGAGCAAAGGGCGCATCTCAAAGACGCCGGCGGCGAACTCAAACAGCTTGACCGGGGTGGGCGGCGGCAGCATGGTGGGAATCATGATCGCGAGGAATTCCTGGCTCTCAAAACGGTCGCGCATGCGCTCGTAGCGCTCACGGTTGATGCGTTTAAGCAGGAAGAGCTCGCCCCCGGCGCGGCCCACGTAGTACGGAACCAGGCTACCCAGGGCAGAGGCGACCGCCGCCATGAGGCAATAGAGCAAAAACTTGCTGTGTGCGCTGACTACGTAGCCAATGAGCACGGCGTCCATCGAAACCGGGATGGGAAAGAGGGCAGAGTCAATCAGCGCCAGTCCGCCGAGTCCCCATATGCCAAGCGGCTTGAGAACGAGGAAGAGGAGGGCGGAGAACTTATGCAGGGCAGCTAGGGGTCCAATTTTCACAGCAGTCACTCATTTTACCCGTCGACGCCCGGTAGCGTGACGGCTTCGTGTGCAGTTTGGCCAGCCAGCAGGTTCAGAGCGTGGGGCAGGATGCCCAGAATGGCACGGAGGGAGGTCACGGCTCCGCGGGGGCTGCCGGGAAGATTGATGATGAGCGTGCGCCCCAGAGAACCGCAGACGCCACGGCTGAGGGCGGCCAGGGGGGTTTCTTTCGCCCCTTCGGCGCGCATTCGCTCGGAGAGGCCATCAAGGGTACGCTCGCACACCAGAAGGGTCGCCTCTGGCGTCACATCGCGCGCTGCCAGCCCGGTGCCCCCGGTGGTAACCACGAGGTCCACCATCGCGGCGTGGGCCCGCAGAGAGGCAGCAATGGCCATTGTGTCGTCTGCCACGACCGCCCCGGCGGTGACGGCGAAGCCTGCCTCCTGCAGCACCTGGGCCACCGCAGGACCGGAAAGGTCCTGCCGCTGGCCGTGGAAACAGCCGTCGCTGATGGTAATGACTGCGACCTGGAAGAGTTTGTCCATCCCTATGATTCTACGTTGGAGAAGATGCGGGTCTTCCGTTTTTAGTTGTTAGTTTTCAGTTTCAGTGGTCCAGCGGAGTATGAACTGCCCGCTTTCCGGCAACTGTGAACTGAAAACCGGCTTTCACCGTCTAAGTAAGGAAGATGCGAGAATAAGAGAGAGAAGATTACTTGCAGTGCACGCATGCAACTTTGACCGCGTGCATGCGTCCGTATTCCATAGCCGATGCCAGCCGAAGATCCCGACAACCAGACCCAGCAGCCGAATTCTGCCCCCATACCGCCGCGTCTGCACTGGGGCTGGGTGCTTGGACTCGCCATCGTCACTGGCGGCCTCTTCAGCTTTTTCTGGCTCTTGATGCAGGCGGACTGGGCGAAGAAGTTCAAGGAGAGTAAGGCGCTTCCGCTCTCTATCGGCCTGCTGATCGCGTGGATTACCGCCCTTATCGCGTACTTCGGGATGCTGTTGTTCCGTGGCAGCGCACTGGCTACCGCTACAGCTTTCGTCTATATCCTCGTTGCGCTCGCCCAATTCATCCTTTATCTCGCAACCATCTACACGCTGCGCAGCACACTCCAGCATCCGGCCATCGGTATCAGGCTGGGGCCGGTGATGACGTTCTTTTTCTCCAGCATTTACTTCCAGTACCACCTGATGAAGTACGGGCTGGAGCCCGAAGCTGAATCTGGGCCAATCAGTATCGCGCCACCGGTCCGTATCTTCGAGAATCTCTCAGCGCAACGGACCGTTCAGCCTCCACCTTCGGAGACAGCTTCTCTCTCCACATTCGCCTCCGCCGCACCGAAATTTGTTGCTGCGGGCTCACGCTATAGCGACCTGGAGCAGCATGAGCTCTGGCAGTTGCTGGACGATATGGACGACGAGCGCGCACGCGCACGCCGCCGGGAAGCCTTCTACCTCTCCACCATCGTCTACCTGCTGCTGGCGTGGTTCATCTTCTACGGCCCCAGCGTGCTGTGGCACCAGCCGCACATGGTGAACCCGGCGGACATACTGAAGCAGAAGAATCTGACGTACCTGGATCTGCCACCGGACGCGCTGAAGCAGCTCAAACCGAAGACTCCGCCGAAGACCCTCTCCGACAAGGATCGCACCGAGCAGACGGTGAAACCGACGCTGGACAAGAAGACGTTGAAGCATCTGCAGGAGCAGGAACCGCCTGCACCGGCACCGCAGCCGACGCAGCAGGCACAGCTTCCGCCCTCGCCCCAGCCACAGCCTCCACCGATGCATCCGCAGCCGAACCAGCAGTCTATGCTGGATGCACCGAAGCCGCAGCCGTCGAAGCCCAGCTTCAACCAGCCGCGGTCCGCGGGAGATAATCTGCGCAATCTGGCGAATAACGCCATTCCCACGCGCCCCGGATTTGGCGGTCGCTTCGGCGATGCAGGCGTGCCGCATCACTCCGGCCTGCAGGCTCCGGTCGAGGTGTTGAGCGATACTACCGGCGTGGACGAGAACCAGCTCAACGCCTATCTGAAGCGGCTGCTGCATGACGTGAAACAGACGTGGCTGCCGCTGCTGCCGGAAGAGACGTATCCGCCGCTGACCAAACAGGGGGAGACGCTGATCCGATTCACCATCGCCCCGGACGGCAAGGTGCTCGGCATGCAACTGGTTGACTCCACGCATGACAACGCAATCAACCGCGCGGCCTGGGGCTCCATTACAGGCACATCGTTTGGCGTACTGCCCAAGGGCATGAAAGACCCGAACCTGACCCTGCTGATTCGCTACATGGTGAATGAGCGAGACGAGTAAGCTGCTGCTATGGCGCATCGCGACCCACCACCGCCGACGCAACGGCACCGCCGCATCCAGGTGCGCGGCCTGCTCTGGCTTGCTCTGCTGGTGATGGTGTTTGCCGCGGCCCGCGCCGGGCTGCACACGGCGTTTCCGGCGGGATGGTGGCGGCTATGGTAGCGCCCGAGGCTGGGGTCAAGACAAAATCTATCGAGGTGCTGGAGCCGCTGCTGGTGGTACTGCTCGGCCCGACGGCCAGCGGCAAGACTGCGCTCTCGCTGCAACTCGCCGAAAAGCTGTCAGGTGAGATTGTGAGTTGCGACTCGGTCGCCATCTTCCGCGAGATGGAGATTGGCACGGCGAAGCCCACGCGCGCGGAACGGGAGCGCGTGCCGCACCACCTGATCGACGTTCGCAGCCCGGATGAGCCGTATACCGCGGGCGACTACGGCCGCGAGGCACGCGAGGCGCTGGCGGGCATCAGCGGGCGAGGACGCGTGCCCATTGTGACCGGGGGAACCGGCCTGTACCTGCGCGCGCTGCTGGATGGGCTGTTTGCCGGGCCGCCGCGTTCGGACACGCTACGGGCACGGCTTCAAGCCAAAGAAACACGCCACGGCGCGGGCACGCTGCACCGTCTGCTGACGAAGCTCGACCCTGCTGCCGCCGCGCAGATGCACGCCAACGATCTGCCGAAGATCATCCGCGCGCTGGAGGTTCCGCTGCTGACGCGGCGCACCATGACCGATGCATGGAAGGATGGGCGCGATCCGCTGACCGGGTACCGCATTCTGCGGATTGGGCTGGAGCCGCCACGGGCGCAGCTCTACGAACGCATTAACCTGCGGGCAGCGGCGATGTTTGAGGGTGGACTTGTGGAGGAGACACGGCTGTTGGTGGAGCGCTACGGATTCGAGTGCCGCCCGTTGCAGTCGCTGGGCTACGCGCAGGCGATGGCGGTGCTGCGCGGCGAGATGTCGCGCGACGAGGCCATTGTGCGCGCACAGCAGGGGCATCGCAACTATGCGAAGCGCCAGATGACGTGGTTCCGGCGCGAACCCGAAGTCCATTGGCTGAAGGGTTGCGGCGATGAGGCGGGGATTGCGAAGGCAGCGCTGAAGCTGGCGGAGAAGCGGGTTTAGAGTTTTCAGTCTCTAGTTGTGAGTTGTCAGGAAAGCAAAAGCAGATTCTTCGCGCAAAAGCGCGCTCAGAATGACAGGGCTTGTTAAAAGAAAAGCCGCGGCACATGAATGTGCCGCGGCCCTGATCGCAGAGAGATCAGGAAATTATGAGTGGATCCGCGAGGCGGAAGCTGACGATGGATTCCGCGGGGATGTCGATATCGCGGTTGCCGGTCAAACCGGCTGCCGCCGTACCTGCACCGCCGCCAATGAGGCCGCCCACCACCAGGCCAACACCGCCGGTAGCCAGGCCGCCAATCAGCATGCCTGCACCCGCACCGCCACCAATCATTGCGGCAGAACGCTTGCCCTTGCCCTTCTTGGTGCGAGTCAGGTTATTGGTATCCAGCGGATAGCTGGTGCCATTGATGTTGACCGCTGTCAGCTCCAACTGGAGGATGGACGCGCCCTTGAAGTGGCCGCGTTTGTGCGATGCGACGACCCGGCCTTCGACGGCAGAGCCCTTGGCGATGGCGAGGTGGTTGTTCTCGTCCATGACCGGCTCCACAATCTCACCGGTGAAGCGCGCGCCGGCTGGTGTGGTCTTTACGCTGATGTGCTGATCGATGCGGATGGTGAGCTTCGTGCCGGCGGAGACATGCACGGAGACAGGCGTGACGACCGGGGTTCCGGCCGGGGGTGCACTGTTTGCAGCCGTGCCAGTGGGCTCATTCGGAACTGGAGCGCCGCCCTGCGTTGTGGTCGTCGTGGTGGTGACCAAGGGAGCCTGTCCGGGCGCGGCTGGCGGCTGCACGATGGTGGTGGTGGTATTGCCGTTCTTGTCTGTAGTGACGACCTGCTGCGGCTGGCCGGTAGCGATCGCCTGCTGCGTCGCCTGGTCAATGGCCTTCTGCTCTTTGGACTTGCAACCGGCCAGAGTGAGCGCCATTGCGGCAATGCATATCAGATTGCGGGAGTACCGAAGTGTCTGGTTCATGGTCGTTCTCTCTTTCGCGTACGGGGAGTGTGTGCGCCATACAGGCGTCAACTCAGTACGATGCGAAAAAGAATGGAAGTGAGAAAGAAATTTCAGTCTTTATTTTTTGGGGACCGGACAGCGCAAGGCAAGATTAGCGGCGATAGGCGATCTGGCCGTTGCGAATGGTGAGTGCGATGCGGCCGGGAAGGCTCCAGCCATCAAACGGCGTGTTCTTCGAGCGAGAACGCGATTCGGCAGCGTGGAAGGTCCAATCCGTGCCGGGATCGAAGAGCACAACATCCGCTGCAGCGCCGGTGGCCAGCGCGCCACGGCCATGCAGATTGAGCACCTGCGCCGGGCCGAGTGCAAGCAGATGGATGATGCGGTCCAGCTTCATGCCGTGCTGGCGATGCAGCAGCCGCAGGGTAAGGCCGAGCGCGGTCTCCAGGCCCGTAATGCCGTTGGCCGCGCGCTCAAACTCCACCTGCTTCTCATGCGCGGCATGGGGGGCGTGGTCGGTCGCAATAGCATCGATGGAGCCGTCGAGCAGACCGGCAATCATGGCCTCGCGGTCAATCTCAGCGCGTAGCGGCGGATTCATCTTGTGGTGGGTGTCGTAGTCGCCAATGGCTTCGTCGGTGAGGGTGAAGTGGTGCGGCGCAACCTCGCAGGTGACGTGCAGACCCTCTTTGCGGGCCTGCTTCACCGCCTCCAGCGCGCGCGCGGTGGAGAGATGGGCCACGTGCAGGTGCGGACGCACGTGCTTGTCTCGCGCTACGATCTCGCGGATCAGCTTGATGTCGCGCTCAACGATGGCGGCTTCGGCTTCTACCGTCATGCCGCGCAGGCCGAGACGGAAGGCGACGGGGCCGGCGTTCATGGAGCAGCCTCCGGTCAGCCGCGTGTCTTCAGCGTGCTGGATGACGGGCAGGCCGGCTTTGGCCGCAGCGATGAGCGTCTGGCGCATAATCTCATCGCCAAGGATGGGCTTGCCGTCATCAGAGACGCCCACTGCTCCGGCATCGCGCAGTTCGCCATAGTTTGTGAGCGCTTCGCCCATGCTGCCAACCGTCGCCGCGCCGATGGGAAAGACGTTCACGACGGCTTTGCGCTCGGGCGCGAGCATCCAGCGGGTAATCTCCGGGGTATCGTTCACCGGGATGGTGTTGGGCATGCAGCAGACGCTGGTGAATCCGCCTGCAGCCGCAGCGGCAGTACCCGTGGCGATGGTCTCTTTGTAGCCCTGGCCGGGTTCGCGCAGGTGTACGTGGATATCGACCAGACCGGGTGCGACGACGAGGCCCGCAGCATCTACAACTGTTGCGCCCTGTACCTTGCCAAGCTGGCCGGGTTTCTCTACCGCAACGACTACGCCATCGCGCAGCAGGAGGTCGCGTGGGGCGTCTGTTCCAGTGGCGGGATCGACCAGATGACCGCCTCGAATGATCATGGGCTTCACGCTCATACGGTGCCTCCCTGCAGGGCGCGGACCAGCAGCGCCATGCGGATGGCTACGCCGTGGCGGACCTGTTCGGCGATCATCGACTGCGGACCGTCTGCGGCTTCGCTGCTGATCTCCAGTCCGCGATTGATGGGGCCGGGGTGCAGGATAACGGACTTCGGCGCGTAGAGCGCCAGGCGGTCGACGGTGAGCTGGTAATCGTCAATGTATTGCGCCAGATCAAGCTGCAGACCGGCGAGGCGTTCCTTCTGAATGCGAAGCATCATCACCACATCCGCCTGGGCGAGGGCTTTGTCGAAATCGCGCTCAATGGTGACGCCCGGCCCGATGGTAACGGCGTGCTCCGGCAGCAGCTCCGGTGGGCCGCAGTAGATGACGCGCGCGCCCAACCGCGGCAGCAGAAGAGCGTTGGAGCGGGCGACCCGGCTATGGAGAATGTCTCCGGTGATGAGCACGGTGATGCCGCGCAGAGTGGCCTTGCTGATGCCAGTCGTGTTGCGAGCAACGGGAGCGAGGCGCAGACGGGCGAGCATGGTGCGCAGATCGAGCAGCGCCTGCGATGGATGCTCGTGCATGCCGTCTCCGGCGTTGAGCACGGGCAGACCGGTGGACTGCGCCAGCAGCCAGGGCGCTCCGGAGCAGACATGCCGCAGGATGATGCACTCCGCGCCGAGTGCGCGCAGGGTAATGCCAGTGTCTTTGAGCGATTCGCCCTTTTCGATGCTGGAGGATTTGTCGCTGACCAGCGTGGTGACCACGCCTAGGGATTTGGCCGCAAGCTCAAACGAGGTGCGGGTGCGGGTGCTGGATTCGTAGAAGAGCAGCGCAACCTTGCGGTTTTCGAGCAACGTGGCGCGCTCGCGGGGGGAGGCTACCTCAAGCTCGGTCGCCGCGGCAAGGATACCGGAGATGTCGTCCAGCGAGAGATCGTTGATGGAGAGAAGAGAGCCGGCAGGATAGGAACGAATGGAAACGGGAGTGCCCGGTTGGGATGCGGTCGCTTGCCGCGAGACTCGGGATGCTGTTTTCTTGCCTGCCATGCACCGGCCTGGAGTGTGTTGCGTTCGTCCCAGTTGCTTCGTGTGTGCTGCTTAGTCCCGCTCGACGAGAAGGACCTGTTCGGAGCCGTCGATCTCCTGAAACTTTACTTCGATGATCTCTTTGTCTGACGTCTGAACCGTGCGGCCAACGTAGGTGGCTTCAATGGGCAGTTCACGGTGACCACGGTCAATGAGCACAAGCAACTGCACGCTGCGTGGACGGCCATGATCGAAGAGCGCATCCATGGCGGCGCGAATGGTGCGGCCAGTGTAGAGCACGTCGTCCATGAGCAGAATATCGCGGCCGGTCACATCGAAACCTATTGCGCCCTTGTGGACCACGGGACGGACGTCATACGTAGTGAGATCGTCGCGATAGAAGCTGATATCGAGCACGCCGGTATCTACAGGGCGCTTTTCAATCTGCTGGATGTGGGCGGCAATGCGGTTGGCAAGCGGAACGCCGCGGCGCTTGATGCCGACCAGCGCAAGGTTGCTGCTGCCATTGCTCTTCTCCGTGACCTCGTGCGCCAGACGAACCAGCGTCCGCTCAATCTCGGAGGCGGACATCAAGCGAGCCTTTTCACGCAAAACAGGTTTGCCGTTTTCACTCATAGGATTGTGGTGATGATACGTTCTGCGCCGGGTGTGGGGCAAATGCCCCCGCTGTGGAGAACCGGTACCGTACTAAACTGCGTTGCGGCGGGTGGGCACAGGACGCAGCCAGCCAAGCACCATTCCCGATAAGAAACAGTAGATCAGGAGGCCACCGGCCAACATGGCGCCGCCCGCCAGGGCCATGGCGGCGTGGCCGTCTGGCGTGGCAAAGAAGTGCAGCAGACGCTGGTTTTCTGCTGCATTGCCGGCAAATGAGGGATAGGTTGCCATGCGATCACTCATGCTCTGCAACGCGGTGCTCAGGGCGAGGTCCATCTTGGCGGCATTGTGCATGGGGTAGCGGTAGATGAGCTCGCCGATAGCGTTTTCTGCCGTCAGGACGAAGGCCATCAGAAGGCCGAGAGCGATGCCGATGCGGGCGCCAATGGCTGCACCCATGGGCGCTCCAGGAACGCGCCGCTGGTAGAGATTGAGGGTAAGCATGGGGGCTGAGAAGACGAAAAACCAGCCGAGCAGGCTGAACAGGGGCACGGCGGCACCCAACGCTACGGCCAAGGCAGCGATCAGCGCAAGCGCCGCTACGATCTGCAGCACAGGGCGCCAGCGGATGCGTTCTGCGCCGGAGATACGCGGCATGGGGCCGGTCGTGCTGGCGCTTATCGCATGTTCGGCGGCAACGCGCTCTACGTCCGCCTCGGTAAGCACCAACTGGGGCGCACCGCATTGGGGGCAGAAGAGGCTGTCCGCTGGGAACACGGAAGAACAGCGGTGACAGATTTTTTGATCAGCTTGCATCTTTCTCGAAGCTAAACCAGTGGACTCCGAGTAGCAAGGAGCAGAGAGCCACCCGTGTGAGCTTATGCGCGTTTCGCGGGTCCAAGACGGTGAACATGACGGGCTACACGGTGCTACACGGGTGGAAGCCATAGACGTTGGGTTCGTCTGGAGTCTTTCGGCTGCGTTTAGAATGCCTCGGTTTTTGAGGTTTGTGTGTTTCCCTGCCCTGCTCCCTGTTTTGGCATCCTATGGGCGATTGCTGCATCTTTCTAGGTATGACTGATTCGGCGAACCACCTGTTTTCTCCGCTCACGCTGCGCGGCATTACGCTGCCTAACCGCATTGCGGTTTCACCCATGTGCGAATACAGCTCGGTGGATGGGCTGCCGAACGACTGGCACCTGGTCCACCTGGGGAGCAGGGCTATTGGGGGGGCGGGGCTGGTGATTACTGAGGCGGCGGCTGTCTCACCGGAGGGGCGCATTACGCCGGCGGACCTGGGTATATGGAACGACGAGCAGATTGCGCCACTGCAGCGGATTACGGCGTTTCTGCATGAACATGGCGCCTATGCGGGCATCCAGCTGGCGCATGCGGGGCGGAAGGCCAGCATGGCGGTGCCATGGGCGGCGGTGCAGGAGGCGGTGGGCGAGGGAGAGGGGGGCTGGACGAACGTTTTGGCCCCGTCGCCAGTGCGTTTTGCAGATAATTATCCCCTTCCCCAGGCGGTGGATACGACGGCGATTCGAGGGGTAGTGAGGGCGTTTGGCACGGCCGCGGCACGGGCGCTCCAGGCGGGGTTCGACGTGGCGGAGATCCACGCCGCACATGGCTACCTGCTGCACCAGTTTCTCTCTCCCCGGAGCAACCAGAGGACGGATGAGTACGGCGGCAGCTTTGAAAACCGCACCCGGCTGCTGCTGGAGGTCGTCCGTGCAGTTCGCGGGGTGTGGCCGGAGAATTTACCGGTATTTGTCCGTATATCGGCCACGGAATGGGCTGCGGAAGGCTCTGGGCCATCGTGGGATGCGGAGCAGTCGGTTGCGCTGGCCAGGCTGCTGCGGGCCGAGGGCGTTGACCTGGTGGATGTTTCAACGGGTGGCAATCTGCATGGTGCAAAGATTCCGGTAGGACCCGGATTTCAGGTGCCGTTCGCAGAGCGTGTCCGCCGGGAGGCACAAGTTCCGACGGCGGCTGTGGGGCTGATCACGGAGCCGGAACAAGCGGACGCGATTGTCCGCAGCGGTGAGGCTGACCTTGTGCTGCTGGCACGGGAGCTGCTGCGCGACCCGTATTGGCCGACGCATGCGGCGCAGGCGCTGGGCCAGGCGATCAGCTGGCCGGTGCAGTATGAGCGCGCTGCGAGCGGCAAGGTGCCACATCGCGAACCCATTGCGCCACACAGCAAACAGGGGTGAGAATCTAACAAAAGGCGTCTTTTCCGCGCGGCGTTGGCCGTATACTGCATGGCAGGACGATGCCCGGGAGAAGATGCGTCCTGATGCGCCTTTGCAGCGGTTTATCACTATGCCCTCGCAGCAGCCAACTCGAAAACGGAGCGCAGCGGCGCCAAAGCCGCCAGCGCAGATTCCGGACAAGCTCTACTTCCGCATTGGCGAAGTAGCGAAGCTGTGCGATGTGCCTGCGTATGTGCTGCGCTTCTGGGAGAGTGAGTTTCCGCAGTTGAAGCCCAACAAGGGCGGTACCGGCCAGCGGCTGTACCGACGGCGCGACGTGGAGAGTGCGCTGCATATCAAGCGCCTGCTCTACGACGAGGGCTACACCATTCCCGGCGCACGGCAGGTCTTCAAAGAGCAGCAGAAGCAGAAATCGCCTGAACTGCCCTTTGAGCCGCGCGGCGCAAGCAGCCTGCAAGCCGATATCCGGGTGCAGAAGCTGCGCAAGGAGCTGCATGAGATTCTAAACATGCTCTCTGCGCCCGCACCGGTGACGCAGCTGACGGCTTCGCGGTTTCGCCCACGATTGAAGCCGCAGGCGGCGCAGGGTCCTGAGCGCGAATTGTTTTAAAGCGCAAACATTTGATGGTTCCAGAGGGAGTGTCTCAAAATCACAGATATGCCGAGCACGACCGGTTCCACCTCCACCGAAGGCCCGATAGTTCCTCCGTGGCAGGCGGTTGCTCCTACTTCCGCTGAAACACGCTCGCCCGATGCTACGGAAAAGCAGTCCAAAGGCAAACGCGGCGGCTGCCAGTTTTGCTCTGGCCGGAAGTTTGTTCGCTCCGGTGTGCGTGGCCGCGCTGACCTGATGGCGATTCTGCTGCTGCGCTATCCGGTGCGCTGCCGGCGCTGCAGCGAGCGGCAGTACACAGATTTTCTGACGGCAAGCATGGCTCTCTCCGCCGCAAACCGCAGCATGATGCATTCCAAAACACGCACAACGTGGGAAACGTGGACGAGCGGCACAGACCGCGAGGTGCTGGATGCATGGGACAAGAAGCGCGACGATTGATGGGGCCGCTCGGAGGGCTGGAGCTCCGGGGCTAAAGCCCATCTTTCATCGATGCGGCTTGCCGTGCAGGCTGAAGCCTGCACTCCCCCGGCTGAAGCCGGGGGCTTAATCCCGAAAAGCAAAAGAAGGTTTAGTTCAAAATGCGAGGGAAGGCGTAATCTTCTGGCTAGATGGATTGGTGATCGGGATATTCCGCGACGAGCATTCAGCAGGCCAATATTCAGAAAGCTGTAGGCCACCAGGTCTGAACCGGCATTGCCTCAGCGGAGCTCCGGGGCTAAAGCCCCTCTTTCATCCATGCGGCTTGCCGTGCAGGCTGAAGCCTGCACTCCCCCGGCTAAAGCCGGGGGCTTAATCCCGAAAAGCAAAAGCTGAAGTGTTTGTCCCCGAGATGCAAGGCGGAGGGCTTAGAGCAGTTCGTTGAACAGATCAGCCGGGTCTGCCGGGTTGGAAATCTTTGAAAAGCAGATTCTTCGCTGTGCTCAGAATGACAGGGTTTAGGGGTAGCTTTTGTGCGAGGGGGAGAGATACGCTTTTCGCTGATTGCCCTTGCCGACCCTTGGTTGAGGAGGGGTTGAGAGTGTTGGTGATATGGACGGTGCACAGCAGGTTCCTCCGCTGCGCATCGCATGGTGCCGCGATGCTTCGGTCGGAATGACAGAGTTTTTGGAAGGGGGAGGAAAGACAAAGGCGAGAAGCAGATTCCGCGCGCTGCGCTTCGGAATGACAAACCAATAGGTTTTACCGTGCAGGCTGAAGCCGGGGGCTTAATCCCGAAGAGCAAACGATCCCAAAGAGTAATTCAGGATGAGCCCCTTACCCTGAATTGAGCTCCATGCGGCTCGCCGCAGGATAAAATCAACGCACTGCCCATGTCTGCTGACCTCTCCCCTTCGCCTGCACCGCTGGAACCTGATTCTGCCGACGCCGTAACGGATGCGTCCGCAAAACGGCCGGGGTGGCTGCGGCTTTCGCACCAACATACGGCGCTCTCGGCCACGCTGCTGCTGATGGCTTCCACCATCCTGTCGCGGGTGATCGGGCTGCTGCGCGACACCTATACGGCCTGGCGTTTTGGCGCAGGCGGCGATGTGGACTCCTACACGGCGGCGTTTCAACTGCCGGACATGATCAATTACTTCCTCGTCGGCGGCGTGGCTTCGATCGCGTTCGTCAGCATACTGGGACGCTACCGGGAACAGGGTAAGGAGAAGGACGGCGAGGATGCGCTCTCTGCCATTCTCACGATGATGCTGGTGGTGCTGGGCGCGGGCATTGTGCTGGGCGAGGTCTTTGCGCGCTACTTCGTGGCGTGGTGGTTCGACAAGTTCACGCCGGAGAAGATCGACCTGACGACGCACATGACGCGGATTCTGCTGCCGGTGCAGCTCTTCTTCTTTGCGGGCGGCGTGCTCGGTTCCGTCTTGATTGTGCGCAAGCAGTTTGCGTATCAGGCCATCGGCCCGTTGATCTATAACCTCGGCATCGTCTTTGGCGGCGTAACGCTGGCGCACCGCATGGGCATCTCTGGACTCTCAGTGGGTGCGCTGATCGGCGTAATTCTGGGGCCGTTCCTCATCAACGCCATCGGTGTGTACCGCACGGGTTTCCGGCTGCGGCTATCGCTGGCATGGAATCATCCTGGGGTGAAGGAGTGGGTGCGCCTGTCGCTGCCGCTGATCCTGGGCGTTTCGCTGGTGACATTCGATACGTGGATCATCAACCGCATTGCTTCGGCAGGCGATGGGCAGATAGCGCAACTGAATTACGCCAAGAAGTTTTTCACGGCGCCCATGGCGATCCTGGGCATGGCTGCGGGAGCAGCGTCGATGCCGTTTTTTGCCGCGCTGATTGGCCAGGGGAAACGCGAAGAGTTTGCGCGGCTGGTGAACAGCTCGGTGACGCGCATCATTGCGGTTTCGCTGCTGGGGTCTGCTTGGATGATTGGGCTGGCGCGGCCGGCGATTGATCTGATGCTGCACCATGGAGCACTACAGCAGCGCAATGCGCTGGCGATTGCGCTTTACTTTTCGCTCTTTGCCATCTCACTGTGTTTCTGGTCAGCACAGTCGATTTACGCGCGCGCATTCTATGCGGCGGGCAATACGCTGACGCCAATGGTGGCGGGCACGATCATTACGATTGCGTCGTATCCGATGTACAAGCTGCTCTACCGCACGCACGGCACGATCGGGCTGGTGTGGGCCTCGAATCTCGGAATCTTTGTGCAGACGGTGGTGATGGCGTTTCTGCTGCATCGTTGCCGGCTGGCGAGGCTGGGCGGAATCGAATGGAAGGAACTGGCTCGCACGCTGCTGGCCGCGATGGTGGCGCTGGTTGCACTGCGAGCCATGATGCGCTATCTGCCACAGCATGGCGGTATGATCGCGGATACGATATCGCTCACGCTGGGCACGCTGGTGTGGGTTGCGATCAGTGCAGGGCTACTGATGGCGATGGGATCGCAACTGCCACAGACGGTACTGGGGCGGTTCCGCAAACGCTCCGCTCCGCAATCGGCATAAGCTCTGCGCAAAAGAGATGGCCCCGGCTGATATCAATCGCCGGGGCCATTTTTGATTCGGGTTGAGAGCTACTGGGCGTGCTCTTCCACGTGAAGCGGGAGTGCAGGTTCGCCTTCTTTGCCGGGCTTGCGAATATCGATGCCGCCCTTGAAGAATGCGCCGTCTTCGATGCTGATGCGCTGGGCGATGACGTCGCCGGTGAGCGAGCCTTCGCTGCGGATGTCTACGCGGTCGCTGGCGGAGACATTTCCCTTCACCTTGCCGAGCACAACGACTTCGCGGGCGGAGATGCTGGCTGCCACCTGGCCGTTGCGGCCGACGGTGACGCGGTTGCCGGGAAGGTTGATGGCTCCCTCGACCTTGCCGTCGATGTAGAGTGACTCGGAACCGCTGACTTCACCCTTGACGATGAGCGATTTGCCGATGGTGGCCTGATCGCCCGCGGGTGCGGTGGGAGTAGGTGCGGCGGGGCGAACTGGCGCTGATTCGTAGGCGGAGACGCTGGGGGTAGAGGCAACGGGCCGTACCGGCTCCGGCGAGGGCGTTCCTGTTTGCGGGGTATTAGGTTTCCACATGAGACTTCAATTCCTTTCGCATATGCCTGCCGGCTGCGCGAGCTTCACTTCATCTTACTCTGCCGGACTGCAGCTTTATTGCGCCGGCAAGCGGCTTTTCCCATGTTAGATTGCCCTGCGGAGTGAGGGGCTGTGGAAAGGTTGAAAAGCAGGGGTTAGGGCGCTAATCCCTGTTCTTTGCCGCATTAGCTTAGGATTGAGATGTGCCTGCCCCTAAACGCCACACTACGTCGCATGAACGCTCGGATAAGGACCTGCTGCGCCGTATTGAGCGCGCCCCCGGGCATCGTGCTGGATATAAACAGCTCATCACGGAATTCAGTCTGGGCGGTGGGCGCGAGCGGCGTTTGCTGCTGGAGCAGCTTGCCCGGCTGACGGCGCGCGGGGTGTTAACTAAGTTGGATCGCGATGTGTGGACGATTGGCGCGGCGGAGAATTCGGCCGATAAACGCGCGCGATCCGGGCCGGGGAATATTCAACCACGCGATCCGAGCCGCGAGAATCTGACGGCGGGGCAGTTGGATCTGCACCGCGATGGCTACGGTTTTGTACGGCCAGATAAAGGCCAGCGCGGGGCGCATTCTGACCTGGACATCTTTATTCCGCCGAATGAGCTGAACGGCGCGATGCAGGGCGACCAGGTGCTGGTGGAGGTTGGGCCGCCGGGACGCGATGGACGGCTCTCCGGCCGCATTGCGCGGGTGATGACGCGACGGAATCCGACGATGGTGGGCGTCTTCCACTACTCAAGCCATGACCGCGAAGGGCGCGACGGCATCGTGCTGCGGCGGGGCAACTATGTGACGCCACTGGATGAGCGGATTGCGCAGCCGATTTTGATCCCGGATGGGATGGAGATTGTGGCGACGGACCGCGCTACTCCGCACCGGGTGCTGGGCGAAGAGGCGCTGGCGCAGGAGGTCCACGGCGATTCGCTGGAAGGGCTGGCCGTGGATGTGGAGATTACGCACTGGCCGACGATGACACAGCCAGCGCGCGGACGCGTGATCGAGGTGCTGGGCGACCAGAATGCATTTGGCGTGGATGTGGAGATCATCATCCGCAAGCACCATCTGCCGCATCTGTTCCCAGAAAATGTGCTGGCGGAGGCGCGTGAGGCTTCAACGCATACGGTGGCGACGCTGACGCCGGAAGAGGTTGCGGCGCGGCGGGATTTCCGCGGGCTGCCGATTGTGACCATCGACGGTGAGACAGCAAAAGATTTTGACGATGCGGTGATGGTGGTGGATCTGCCGAATGGCAATCAGCAGCTTCAGGTGCACATTGCGGATGTGTCGAACTATGTGAAGCCGGGGACGGATCTTGACCTGGAGGCGCGACTGCGCGGGAATTCGGTGTACTTCCCTGACAGGGCAATTCCGATGCTGCCGCAGGAGCTTTCGACGGATATCTGCAGCCTGAGACCGCATGAAGACCGTCTGGTGCTGAGCTGCCTGATGGAGATCGATGGCAAGGGCGAGGTGCTGGGGTACGAGGTGTGCGAGGGGATTATCCAGTCGGCGCAGCGGATGACGTATACGCAGGTGCAATCGATCCTGGACAAGGATGAGGCGGCGAGGGCGGAGTTTGCACCGCTGGTGCCGGAGTTTGAACGGATGGAGAAGCTCTCGCTGTTGTTGAACACCAAGCGCAAACGGAGAGGGTCGATCGATTTCGATCTGCCGGAGCCGATCATCAACTTCGATCCCGAAGGCAACATGATGAGCATTGTGCGGTCGGAGCGGAAGTGGGCGAACCGGCTGATTGAAGAGTTCATGCTGGCGGCAAACGAGTGCGTGTCGACGTGGATCGAGCACCAGGGCGTGGCGAGCATCTACCGCATCCACGAGCAGCCTGAGCCGAAGCGGATTGTGGAGTTTGAGGACATGGCGGCGGGGTTCGGCTATACGCTGGGGCTGAGTTCCCTGCCGGTGAAGAAGCTGACGTTGCGTGGCGATCGCCGGGCGGCGCAGGGCACGGGACGCAAGCCGCAGCAGCAGGAGATTGTGGGCGCGATTCCGGTGACTCCGCGGATGTATCAGAAGCTGACGGCGAAGATCGCGGGCAAACCGGAGGAGCGCATTATCGCGTTCATGATGCTGCGTTCGCTAAAGCAGGCACGATACAGCGAGCAGAACGAAGGGCATTTTGCGCTGGCTGCACCAAGCTACACGCACTTCACGTCGCCCATCCGGCGGTATCCGGACCTGATTATTCACCGCATTGTGAAGGCGCTGCTGCACGAGGGCGCGAGTCCGAAGGGCGGGGCGCTGTTCAGTGACGCGCCGCATCCGTGGGGTGCTGCGCGCACGGCGAACGTTAAATCGAAGACGACAACGGCAGATTCGGCGACAATTGAGAGTCCTATACCGGAGAGCGAGCTGGCGGCGATTGCGGCGGAGAGCAG
>DASWOP010000044.1:0-5063 GCA_036404255.1 Acidobacteriaceae bacterium
CAGTATTGCGCCAGGTCTTCGGCGAGTATAAAGAAACCATCACAATCTAATAGCTTGTTAGTCGGGAAAAATAAAAGAGTGTCACTCTGAGCGTAGCGGAGAATCTCAGACGCCTATTGCGCCACAAATTCCAGGTACCCGTCTACCACTCCTTGACCGCACTATCCACCTGTACACTCTCCGCCGGCCCCTTCCACCGCAACACCGGCTTCCGCGCCGCCGCAGTCTCATCCAGCCGCGAGAGTCGCGTCGTATATGGCGCATTCAGCAGGTGTTCAGGATTGTCTTCCGCTTCGCGTGCGATCTGCTTCATCGCACCCACAAACAGATCGAGCTCTTCCTTCGATTCACTCTCCGTCGGCTCAATCATCATGGCGCCATGCACGATCATCGGGAACGAAACCGTATAGGGATGGAAGCCGAAGTCGATCAGTCGCTTCGCCATGTCGCCGGTCTTTACGCCCGTCTTGTTCTGCCGCCGGTCAGAGAAGACCACTTCATGCAGCGTCCGCGTCTTGAATGGCAACTCAAAAGTATCCTCTAGGCGTGCGCGCACATAGTTCGCATTCAGCACGGCGTCCTCCGTCGTCTGGCGCAGGCCGTCCGGTCCATTGGCCAGAATGTAAGCCAGAGCGCGGATGAACATGCCGAAGTTGCCGTACCACGCGCGCACCCGTCCCACGCTCTGCGGACGGTTATAGTCCAGTGCCAGCGTGCCATTCGCATTCGTGCGGACGACTGGTGTCGGCAGAAACGGCTCCAGAAATTTCTTGCACGCCACCGGTCCAGAGCCGGGCCCACCACCGCCATGCGGCGTAGAAAATGTCTTGTGCAGATTCAGGTGCATCACGTCCGCACCAAAGTCGCCGGGCCGCGTCTTACCGCACAGCGCATTCATGTTCGCGCCATCCATGTAGAGCAGCGCGCCCTTCGCGTGCAGAATCTCCGCGATCTTGTGAATGTCCGATTCAAACACGCCAATGGTCGATGGATTGGTGAGCATCAGCGCGGCAGTATCTTCATCCACCATCCTCTCCAACTCCGCGAGATCGACCATGCCCTGTGCATTCGATTTCAGATTCGCAATGGTGTAGCCGCACATCGCCGCCGTCGCCGGATTGGTGCCGTGGGCAGAGTCGGGAATCAAAATCTTGCTGCGCGCGTTGCCCTTCGACTCGTGATAAGCACGCACCAGCAGAATGCCGGTGAACTCCCCATGCGCGCCCGCCGCGGGCTGTAGCGTTACCGCGTCCATGCCCGTGATCTCCAGCAGACACTCGGAGAGCAGCTTCATAATGCCCAGCGCGCCCTGCGAGAGCGACTCCGGCTGATACGGATGCGCTTCAGCCAGCCCTTCCAGCCGCGCCACGAATTCGTTCACCCGCGGGTTGTACTTCATCGTGCAACTGCCAAGCGGATACATGCCCAGGTCGATGGCGTAGTTCCACGTACTCAGCCGCGTGAAGTGGCGGATGATCTCAATCTCAGAGAGCTCCGGCATCACACCCAGGTCCGCGCGTTCGCTCGCGCCCAGCAACGCCGCAGCATCCACCGCAGGCACATCCAGCGGCGGCAGCTTGTAGCCGCGCTTACCCGGCGAAGACTTCTCAAAGATGAGGTCTTCATTCTGATTCACGTGCGTGGTCGCTTTACGCGGGGTTGCTATGAATTTATCTGGCACTACTGAACTCCGTTCGGATTCGAAGAATCTGGAAGAGCCATCACCCACATGGCACAGCTAATGACCCCGATATTTGAGGTAAGCAGTAAAATTTCAGCTTCCAGCCGATGTAAACGATTTAAAAAAAAGTATGTACACAAAAAAAGTATGAGGAGCTGCCCAAGAAATTGGGCGGTCAACAGCATCGTAAAGTGTCGTAATGAGAGTCGTTTTGCCATGAGCATCTCCTAGAACTCCACCATCTCGTCGTCAATCATAAAGCTGCCCGCCTGCGGTCCGGTCACATCCTCTTCGCGCAGCGACACGGCAAACACAATGCCGTTTTCAAACTCAATCGTCAGCGCGGCAAACTCTTCCAGTTGCGCCTGCACCACCGTATCTCCAATCTGCGCGCACAGCACATCGCGATAGCCCGGCTCGCCGAAGGAGAAGGAACCGTCTTCCAATAGCACCGAAGGCCACGCATACAGCGTCACCAGCGGCCCCTCGAACTCGAGCACAAGATAGTCCTGCACGAACGCGACCGATGTAAGCTCTTCGCCAATGATGTCGCTGAACTCAGCCATCACTTCACTCCTTGCAGCGCTTTAGCCGCCGCATCAATCTGCGTCTTCGCCGTCAACTCCGTGCAGCACCACAGCGTCGCATTCTCTCCCAGCTCTGGATACCACTTGCTCAGCGCCAGCCCGCCGATGATCTTCTTCCCTAGCAGTGCGTCGTTCGTCTGCGCAGCAGACTTCGGCAGATCCAGCACAAACTCATGGAAGCGTGGCGCGCCCTCAAACAGTAGCTTCGCCCCGCTCGCCTTCGCCAGCGCGTCAGCAGCGTAATGCGCCTTCGCCAGATTCTGTTCGGCAAGCTCCTTCATACCTTCCTTGCCGTATACCGTCAGGAAGATCGTCGCCATCAGCGCCACCAGTGCCTGATTGGTGCAGATGTTCGATGTCGCCTTCTCGCGGCGGATATGCTGCTCGCGCGTCGAGAGCGTCAGCACAAATCCGCGCACGCCGTTCTTGTCTTTCGTCTCGCCTACCAGCCGTCCCGGCATCTGCCGCACAAACTTTTCCTTGCACGCGATCACGCCGCAGTACGGCCCGCCATATCCCACGGCCACGCCAAAGCTCTGCGCCTCCAGCGAAACAATGTCCGCCTCTGCCGGCGGCTTCACAATGCCAAGCGAGATTGCCTCCGCGATAGACACAATCAGCAGAGCGCCTTTCTTATGCGCGATCTCCGCCACGGCTGCCACATCTTCAATCGTGCCAAAGAAGTTTGGCGACTGGATCAGCACGCACGCCGTATCGCTTGTAATGGCAGCGTCTATCGCCGTCAGGTCTACACGCCCGGTCGGCAGATAGCCAACCTCGCTCAGCGGAATCCCCTGGTGCTGCAGCGCCGTGTGGATCACCTCGCGATACTCTGGATGCACCGTCCGCGCCAGCACCGCGGCATTGCGCCCGGTCACGCGCACGGACATCATCACCGCCTCCGCTGCGCCGGTCGAACCGTCATACATCGACGCGTTCGCGATCTCCATGCCCGTCAGCTCGCAGATCATCGTCTGAAACTCAAACATCGCCATCAGCGTGCCCTGAGCGATCTCCGGCTGGTAGGGGGTATAGCTGGTCAGGAATTCGCCGCGCTGGATCAGGCTGTCGATGATGACCGGCCGATAGTGCCGGTACGCGCCCGCGCCCAGAAAACTGGTATAGCCCGCCCCATTCGCGCCCGAGCCGATCTCGCCCGACGCGCTGTTCGCGGCAAAAGCCTTGAAGCGTTCAATGATCTCAGACTCAGCATGCTGCCGCGGAATATTCAGATCGCGATGCAGTTGGTATTCAGCAGGAATGGTAGTAAAAAGATCGTCAATAGCCGCCACGCCGATGGCGGCGAGCATCTCCTTGCGATCAGCGGGCGACTTAGGAAGGTATCGCATTCCACCTCGGAATCATTTTAGAGCTATTGCTGTTTCATCGAAGATGTTGAGGCAGAATTAGTGCCCGGTCTCTTCGCTGACAAATTTTTCGTAGTCTGCTGCAGAGAGCAGGGAGGCCGCCTCATCCGGCGCGCTCAACGTGAGCTTGATCATCCACGTCGTGTTCGCATCGGTATTAATCTTCTCCGGCGCTCCGGTCAGCTCTTCGTTCACTGCGGTGACCGTACCGCTCACCGGAGCATACAGATCGCTCACGGCCTTCACGGATTCCACGTTGCCGAAGACCTTGTGCGCTTCCACGGTTGCCCCAACCTTGGGCAGGTCGACAAACACGATGTCGCCCAGCGAACTCTGCGCATAGTCAGTGATGCCGACGGTGCCATTCGCGCCGTCAATCTGGATCCACTCATGCTCTTTGGTGTAGAGGTACTCGGTAGGATACGCCATGGCTTACTCTTCTCCGTTTTCCAGTTTGATTGTAGTGTTTCGGAAACTTCCATCGGTGCAAAACTTCAGAAATTTGATGGAAAGCCGCGCAAATCCTATGTTTTTACGCGTTTATAGAACGGCGTCGGTACAACCTTCGCCTTCACCGCCTGCCCGCGAATCTCCACCGCCACTTCCGTATCCAGCGCGCTAAACTCCATCGGCACAAACGCCAGCGCGATGTTCTTCTTCAGGAACGGCGCAGGCGATCCGCTCGTAACCACGCCAATCGCGCGCCCATCCGGCGCCAGCACCGGATAGCCATCCCGGCCAATGCCGCGCTCTAGCATTTCCAGCCCCACCAGTCTGCGCTGCGGCCCGCTCGCAGCCTGTACGGCGAGCAGAGCATCGCGCCCTACAAAGTCGCCCTTATCCAGCTTTGCATAGCGCCCCAGGTTGGCCTCAAACACATTCACGCTGTCCGAAATCTCATGCCCATAGAGCGCCATGGCAGACTCCAGCCGCAACGTATTGCGCGCGCCCAGCCCACACGGCACAATGCCAAACTCAGCACCAGCCGCCAGCACCTCGCCCCACACCCGCGCCGAAGTCGGCTCGTCCGATGGAATATAAATCTCGAACCCATCCTCGCCCGTGTATCCCGTACGCGCGATCAGCACGTTATAGAGCCCGCAGACTTTGCCCCACGCGAACCAGTAATTCTTGATCGTGCTCAGGTCCGTATCCGTCAGCTTCTGCAGCACCTGCGCGGCGCGCGGCCCCTGGATGGCGAGTTGAGTGTAGTGGTCGGAGTAATCGTTGATGTGCGTTCCCGGCATTGCACCCACGGTGTCGCGCACCCAGCGAATATCCTTCTCACGCGTTCCCGCGTTGATGACCAGCAGATAGTCGTTCTCACTCAGCTTGTGAACTACGACATCGTCCACAAAAGTGCCATTCGGATAGAGCATCGCGGAGTACTGCGCCTGTCCCACCGCGAGCTTCGATGCATCGTTCATG
>DASWOP010000045.1:0-33973 GCA_036404255.1 Acidobacteriaceae bacterium
TCCGGCAGCGGAGCCGCTGGCGAGAAAGATGTTTCCGTTCGCGTCTACCTTCATGCCATTGAGCGCGACGAATGCGGTGGAGATGGTCCGGATGGTGGGTGTTGCCGGAATGGTGCCGTTGACGGCGAGGACTTCGCTCACAGTCGTGCGGTTGTTGGCGATGAAGACGTTTCCGCTGCCGTCAACCGCCACATCCTGTGCGGCGGGGAAGGAGCCGATGACCCTGGATGAACCGTTGGCGAATATCTCGGCTAGTCCAGACGTGGTGGTCAGATTGTCTGAGACGAAGAGGTTGCCGTTGCCATCCAGCGCGACACCACTGGGAAAGTTGAAGCCGCTGCCCAGCATGCTGGTGGTGACCGGGCTATAGATCACTTGCGGCCCATTGCCCTTGCCGTAGATATAGCTGTTGGCGAGCAGAACGCCCGCGCTGTCGGCGAGGGCGATGCCGCCATAGCGCAGGCCGGGTCGCGTTGGTGTGAAGGTGAAGGCGACCGTGCAGGTCTGGCCAGCGGTGTAGGCTGCGCCGACCGTGCAGGTTCCACCGGAGACGAAGTTGAAGTCAAGATTCGCAGCGCCTCGTGTAAAGACGCCGATGGACGACAGCGTGCCGGATGCGGTGAAGGTAATCACCGTGGAGATTGCGGGGCTGGTGGTGGTGAGTGGCTCCGTCAGCAGCGTGGCGGTTACGGTTGCCTGCACGGAAGCCGCGGCAAAGTAGGCTGCATCCCCCGCCTGATCGGCCTGGACAACGACCGTGCCGGGGCCGGTGTAGGTCAGCGTGGTGCCGCTCACGGTTGCAGGGCCGCTGACGACGGTGTAGGTGACGGGCAGGCCGGAGGTTGAGGATGCGGTGAGGGTGACCGAGGTGCCTGCGTAGGCGGGCGAGGCGGGCTGGGGGAAGGTGATGGTCTGCGCCTGCGCAGGGATGTAGGTGAACTGATCCAGCACGCTGATGGCTGAGGTCCCGGCAGGAGCTGTAACCGTCACATCGATCGAACCCGATCCTGATGGCGCAGTAGCCGTGATCTGGGTTGCGCTTACTACGGTGAAGGTCGCCGCATGAGTGCCAAACAAGACGGACGTAGTGCCTGTGAAGTTTGTTCCTGTGATGGTCACAACGGTTCCACCCGTAACTGGTCCAGTGTTCGGCGATACACCGGTAACGGTTGGGACTGGTGGGCTTAGTGCGATGCCGTTGAGCAGCACGGTCTGCGTTGCATTGGCTGCATTTAGATTGTCGTCAGTGGTAATCAACTGGCCGTTGATAGTTCCTTGCGTCACCGGGGTAAAGCTGATCACGTCGGTACAGGATGCGCCTGCCGCGAGCGTGATGGCTGAAGAGCCTGCCGCGAGTTGCGGGCAGGTAGAGGTGCTGCCGATGGTAAAGCCCGACGAGATGGAGGGATTGTTCCCGCTGCCCGGCATGGCGAAGATCAGGTCGGCATTGCCACTGTTGGTGATGGTCACCGTTTGCGGGCTGTCAATGCTCGTTGAACCCACCGGCGTCGCCATGAAGGTAAGAGACGGCGGATCAGCATAGTCGAACTTGACGATGGTGCGTGCGAGGTAATCCGAAACGTAGAGATTGCCACTGCCGTCCAGCGCAATGCCGGCTGGTTGAATCGATGTCGTCACGATCCTGTTCGTTTGGTATCCGCCCGCGTGAAAGAGTTCGGTGATGCTACCGCTGCTCTGACTGGCTACAAAGATGTCACCGTTTGTGTTCACTGCCAGACCGACCGGGAATTGCAGCCCGGTCGCAACCGTCTGCACAGTCGTGTAGTCCGCAGCCGCGGAAAGTTCCTTCACCGTCCCGTCTCCGTATCCAGCCACAAACAGGTTCTGGTCCGTATCCAGGCCAAGTCCGCCGGGGGAAGAGAAAGCGTTGCTCAGCGTCACCACCGTTTTGTAGCCGCTGGCAACGGTGATCTCCTTTACAGCGCCGTTGTCTGTGTCGGCGACAAAGACATTGCCGAAACCGTCTACTTTCACGTCCGTGGGATGGTTAAAACCGCTGCCGAGCGCAATGGTCGTTGTATAGCCGCCTGCCGCAAGCACCTCATCCACAGTGCTCGCGCCGGTGTCCGCTACGAAAATATTTCCCGCCCCGTCGATGGCAACGCTTACCGGTGAGTTGAACCCCGTTCCTATCGTTTTTACAGTGGCGTAGTTATTCGACGCTAACGCTTCCAGCACGAGTCCAGATCGTCCATCCGCGATGAAGAGATTGCCCGCACCATCGAAGGCGATTCCCGCTGGCTGCGTCAGGCCACTGACAAGGGTGCTCCTCGCCCCCGGCAGGTAGTTCACCTGTGGTCCAACGCCCAGGCCAAAGATGTAGCTGGTTGCCAGAACGGCTCCGGCCGCATCCCTTAGGACCACTGCACCATTGCGTAGCCCGGGCACCATCGGTACAAAACTAAATTCTAAAGTGCAGGTGGCCCCCACAATACGCTCCATAGAACTACATCCTACCCACGGTTGCGCAGGGCCTGCTACACGAAGCTCTCCATACTGTATTCCTCCCTGTATTGCTCCCTGCATCAACGGGTCCAGGTAATATGGCCTTCCAGAAGCAGAAAATACTAGGGTTGTCGTAAATACGATTTCTTCGCCGACAGGTGCAGTAAGCATGTATGTAGGTATCGTGACCTGCACGGGAGCTGCCGCTGCGTACGCACCTCCGCCCGCCTGGTCGGCTTCTACCACCACAGACCCGACCCCGGTGTACGTCAGTACTGCGTCATTGAATTGGGTCAAATCGGATATGTAAGCTGGACCACTGACAACCGTGTAGGAAACAGGGAGTCCCGAACTGGCACTCGCAGTCAACAAAGCAGAGGTACCTACATATGCCAGCCCCAATATAGGTCCCCCGGGCGGCGGAAAGGTAATCGTCTGTAGTGCGAGAGAAACAGGATAAGCCAGTATGCTGGACGTGCTTGTGGTGAAGTTAGTATCGCCAGCGTAGGCGGCCTTCAGCGAGTTTGCACCGGTGGGCAGTGCAGTGGTTGTGAGCGTTGCAATTCCATTGCTGACGTTAGGGCTGCCGAGATTTATGCTGCCGGTGGTGAACTTGACTGCTCCGCTGGCGGAATGGTCCTGCGCGAGGAATGGGGTGAGAGTCGCGGTCAGCGTCACAGACTGGCCTGCGCTGCTTCCGGCGCTGGGAGTGGCGGTGAGCGTCAACGCGGTGGGGACCTGTTGAGCGAGCAGAGGTACCAGGTTTGAGGTGCTGCCGGTGTAGACCGAGTCGCCCGCATAAATAGCATCGACGTAATGTGTCCCCGTGCCAACGGGTGAGATGTTCGCCACTGTAGCGATGGAGGTATTCGCCGCCTGGCCGAGCCAGACTTTTACCTGGTCGTCATTGATGTTCGGGAGATTATCGTCGTAGAAGCCGGCTGCCATGTCTGACTGGCCGTCGCCGTTGAAGTCTCCCGTGACGATCGAATCACTGATGAAATAGGGGATCGAGGGACTGAATGTGTCCACCGTGAATGTCCCATCTCCTTTGCCGAGCAACACGTAGACATTGCCGCTAATAGCGTCTGGGACTGCCAGGTCCGGGATTCCATCTCCATTGAAATCAGCAACGGCGACTGCAGAAGCGAGAAATGCTGTCGCGGGATCGGACGGAAGCTGCGTGAATGTGCCATCTCCGTTTCCCATGAGGATAGTTAGTGGAAGGTTGCTATTGTTTGTGGCAACAAGGTCTATTTTACCGTTGCCGCTTAGATCTGCCGCCGCCAATCCATACACCGATGCATTCTTCGCAATGACCGTCTGGGGGCCAAACGTGCCATCTCCGTTTCCGAGGAGTACATCAATCCCAAGATAGGTGTTCCCGTCCATGTAGTCAGTAACAGCGATGTCCGGCTTCCCATCTCCGTTGAAATCCGCAACAACCAAAGACGTGCCGCCGCTAACTGGGGAGGTTCGAGATGCTGGAGTGAAGGTTCCATCCCCATTTCCCAGCAGAACCGTAACCGCTCCGCCTGCCACCTGGACGATGTCGATGTTTCCGTCGCCATTTACATCTGCGGCTGCAATAACCGCTATTGCATTGGTGATGGTTTGCGCCGGCTGAAAGGTCCCATCGCCGTTCCCGAGCATAATCTTGAGGCCCGTTTCCGAAGCGGTTACAAGGTCCAGTTTCCCGTCGTTGTTGAAGTCGGCGGTGACGATATAGTAAGGGGCTTCCCCGGGCCCTGGGAACTGGAGCACGGAGCTGCGAAAGGTGCCATCTCCATTGCCCAATAAAATGCTTAAAATGCCTAATTGGTTTGAACCTGGCGTGGTGACCGCAATATCCGGAATACCGTCTCCATTGAAATCGCCAACGGCAAGGTAGCTGTCCGAATCAATGCTGGTAGGCGTGGCTGCCGTCAGGTAGTTGTAGGAGTTGAGAAAGCTGATTGCATTCGCGCCGGTTGCCGCAAGCGAGGATGCGGCAAGAACATAGTTGGCATTGCTGGTGTCAACGAAAGAGACCGTTCCGGTCGGGGACACGCTGCTGGCCGCAGGCACAAAGGCGGTAAGGCTGTAGGCTCCCTGGCTGCCGCTATACGAAAGCGCGGTCGAAGTTGCCGTTGTACTGCCGCTTGCCGGCGTCACCGTGAGCGGTTTCGGCAAAGAGGCACTACTTGCAAATGTGTTGGTGCCGACGAAAACAGCTTTATAGCTATGAACGCCTTGACCTGGAATGAACTTCCATGTCGCGGTTCCAGCCGACGTCAGTTGGGCAAGGCCGAGGAGATGAGAATCGGTGCAGTATGTCGCTGGGGCATCACAAAAATTCACCTGGCCTGGGGAAACAGCGACACCGCTGGCCTGCACGGTCGCCGTCAGCGTAATCACGCTTCCTGATGCGACCGTCGTTACGGCACCTCCGCCGCTGGTGACCGCCAGAGCCGTTGTGGTGGCGGCTGGGCTGGCCCAGACTTTTGGGCTCCATCCACATAAGAGGAGCAGGCCGATCATGGCGAGAACGGCAAATGGCGCTGAATCGGGGGATCGCCTACGGCGTAGGGCCATTGAGCGGACTTTATGAGCGCGTGACGAGGAGGCGATGGCGGCAAAAGTCACAGGAACTCCGGCGATGTCGGGAATGTCCACAGGATAGTCCTTCATCGCGCGGGAGTCTAAGGGAAAGCGCGGAGGCGGCTGGTTGAGCCATCCGAAGCGATTCCGGACATCGTATTATTTAAGTCAAATGGCTTTTCCTATTAAAGTTTGCATTGTCTGCTCTGAGGAGTTCGAATTGAGGCCGGATAAGCCCGGCTTCGCCAATCGCTGCCCGGAGTGCAGCATGCCGGAAGAGGAAGCACCCGCGGAGAAGCCGCGCATGGATGCCGACGAGCGCAAAGTTGCCGCGGAAGCCAATGCAGAGCGCCGCCGCGTGATGCGCGACATGCTCTATCGCAAAGATAGCTAGTGATTTGCTGGTGTGCTGGGTGATGCAGCGAATGGCGGAAGTGGAGCGGGAGACCGGGATCGAACCGGCGACATTCAGCTTGGGAAGGTGACGTTGCCATTTAGCACTTTAAGACAAATTATTCAAAAATCTAGACTTCGGCAATAAGTCATTTATTCTCATGGATATGAAGTAAGAGTATAGGGCGCGCATATTTTGTTCTAAATTGCATATACTGTCCACCATTTCCGTGAAATGTGGACAGTATGGACAGTAAGGCATTTGTCAGAATGTAGGGGGTTTTTCAGCGGTGGAACCCATGCAGAATATCTGCTAAATCTGGAGCGGGAGACGGGGATCGAACCCGCAACCAACGGCTTGGGAAGCCGCTACTCTACCATTGAGCTACTCCCGCTTCGATACAAATTATACCCTGCGAGACGGAGAGCAAGACGGTTTCGCTCAAGACGACCGAAATCGATATGGCGCGAGAACGCGCCTTCGACCAACCTACTCCGGCGACCCGCCCGCAGCACGCGCTGCAACCGCCTGCCCTTTCAGCACCGCCGCCACGCTCTCCGCCACCTGCTGTGCCTGCAGCGCGCTCCCGGCCGCGTTGAAGTGCACGCCATCAGCATGCAGGTCCTGGTGCGCGATCATCAAACCATACTGGTCATCGACCGCGATCCCCTGCCCCGCAATCGCCTTGACCGCAAGCGTATTCCGCGCCACGATCCGCGCATTGCTCGCCCCGGAAGCCTGTTCCTTGCGCACCGGAGTCGTCGTCGCCCAAATCAGCCCAGCCTCCGACGCGCCCGCCTTCACCGCATCGAGCATCTCCGGCAGGTAGCGCCCATACTCCTCCTCCGTATAACCCCACCCATGCATCCCGTTATTAAAATGAACCACCGCCCACTTCATATGAAACATACGGAATGTCGCAGCAATCTGCCCTGGCAGACGCTCATCCCCACTCCCCGCTGACGTCGCAAAGTAATAGCAGTTCGCCTTCCCCGCCAGATCCTTCACCACCTCCGGGTAGTAAGCCCGCGTAATCGAGTCACCGATCAGAAGCACATTCGGCAACGCAGCATCGACCTTATCCGGAGCCGACGACATCGTCTACTCCACCCTTTCGGTCACCATCCGCCGTTCCTGCGCGCCGCACATCACACCCGCGCCAACCAATCCAACCATAACCCAGACTCGAAGCAAATTCATCAACAGCCTCCCGTGCCTCTGCGCATCCCCGCCATGCTCTCATACCGGTCGAGCCCCGGCAAGGCCGGACCACCCCCCTGATATCTTGACGCCCATCCCCCTGCATGTACATGCCGCGTTTCAACGCGAAGTGCAAAAGCCAAAAACCAAGGAGCAAACACCATGAAGACCAGCGCCACCACCGACAGCAAGAAACCCAACATCAAGCTGCTGATAGAGCAGTTGGAAGACGGACACTCCGAAGCCCTTGCCAGCTACCTCACTGCCATGAATCGATTTCATAACTATTCCTTCGGGAACTTGTTTACCACGGCTATGCTTCGTTGCTGGCCGAGAGCTTGGAAGTCATACCGGAGACCGCGAGAGTCATCCTTGTCGCATTGGAGCCACCCATTCTGTGCTGCCCACACTGGCCGGTGCCCAATACCGCGAAATTGCCAAGTTTGCCCAAGTGGGCCTCGGTACGATTGGGCCTGTTCTCAAGGACCTAACTCAGCGCGGGTACCTCCAAAAAGCTAAGACGCCGGCGGGCGCACTCGTTAGAAGAAAAGAACTGCTTAACGAATGGGTGACCAACTACCCTGTCCGGCAGAATGGAATGCAGGTGCTACGCGACGCTGCTGCTGTCTATAAGGTGGATATCGATGCCATAGCTGCGAAGGTCAGGCAGGAGTTCGCGGCGAAGGAGAAAGCGAAGCTCACGAAGAGACCGACCGCGAAGGCAGCACCAACGAAGATGAAGAAGACGGCCTAAGCAAAGACGATCATTTTGGGGTCTGCGAAAACATGCAGGCCCAATTCTTGCGCCCGCCTTCCCGCTCTGGGCGTTGCTCCTGCACGAGCAGGAGCGCCTATGCCCTTCCACCCGGCGCTGGGATAGTCAAGCATATCTGGATTCGCGGTAGCACTCACAATGAAGGGAGGACGCATTTAGGAAATTTGGAAGGCAGAGAGTTGATATCCAGTGGACATGTGCTACGAGGTTCTTTCGATTAAACGGTTTGGAATGAAGGAGCCGTCAGGTCCGGAGATTGAGAGCGATTGTGGAAGGTTTTCCAGAGAATTGCCAGCGCGATTGGGTGCAGCACCGCCATAATAAGAAACACCGGACCATAGCCTTGATGAGCTACAAAATATGCAATGATCTCACTGGATATCATTCCACCGAATCCGCTCCCTGCAGCGATGAGACCGGACGCTCTGCCGACCTGGTCCGAGGGGAAGAGTTCTACGACTGTGGACGTGAGATTGACCAGCCATGCCATATGGGCAAACGCGATGATTGAGGCGATCCCAACTGCGACGGTTGAGCTATGGACGATGCTTGCCAAGGGGCTTAATGGAACCAGTATCGCGGAGAAGAGCATGGTGCGACGATAAGCAAGCCCGGGGGGCACTCCCCTGCGGATATACCAGCCGGAGAGTAGTCCGCCTAGAAGTGTACCAACACCGGCGGCAAAATAGACTTCCCAACCGATATGAGCCAACTGCGGTAACGAGAGATGCCGTGCGGAAAGAAGATATTTAGGGAACCAGAAGAGATAGAAGTACCAGACAGGATCCGTGATGCCTCGAGCGATCAACAGACGCCAAGTCTTGCTGCTGGAGAGAACTTCGTGGAGTGCAGCTTTCCGGTGCGCTTTCTCAATATTTCGTTGCTCTTGGCTAATTACGGGGACAGCTTCTTCTGCAGGCTTACGTTTGGTGCGGTAGAAGAAGAGCCAGATTGGTAACCAGATCAGGCCCGCGGCGCCGTCGATAAGGAAGATTGATTTCCAGGGAAGATGCGATGTGATCGTGGCTATAGCTGGAATGGCAACAACGGCGCCGACGGTTGCGCCCATGGTATAGATGCCAATGGCCAGGCTCTGTTTTGGCTTTTCGACAGTCTCTGCAACTGCCTTGGGGGCCGCAACCCAGAGCCCTGGTTCTCCAAGGCCCAGACAAAATCGCGTCAAACCGAGTTGAAAAGTTGAGGTGATAAATGCGGTTGCTGCTTCAGCGATAGACCACCAGCCCACAAAGAGCGCCATGCTTTTGCGCGTGCCCAATGCATCGCTGACAAAGCCGGAAAGCGCATAGGCAAACGCTGAAGCCAGCAGAAACAGGCTGACGATGTGACCGTAGCCAACATCGGACATATGTAGTTCGGCCTGGAATCTGGGAGCTACAACAGAGAGGCTTTGACGGTCGAAGTAGTTGATGAGCGCGACAACAAACAGCAGCGCAACCACAATCCATGGATTAGGAAGAAGGCTGCGTGCAGAGGAGGGTGTCGATTGATCGCTGGCGTCGCTCTGATTTGACAAGTCCTGACCTCAATAGCAGCGAACGTCGTAGATAGCCGACAGGGAAGGGCCCTGTTTAAGAATAGTAATGATTATTCCAGAGGTAACCACAGGTTTTTCGAGGCGCAAGTTTTGACGAGTTTGGTGATTTTCTGCAACCTCGCTTAGAAGCTGCCCTTCCTCTGTGGTGATCTTATAGCTACGAATGCATGCAGGCATGACGTGCTCAGGGTGAGTCATCAAGACAGATTCCATCGGATGATCGAAGTCTGTATCGAAGGTCATATCGATCTCATGCAAGGTCTGTGGTTTATCCCAGGAGATATGAAGGTTGGGAGTGGGATCATCTGCGCTGGGAACCCAGGCATTCGTGCCAGACCAAGGGCGCGCGAATCCATTGGTGACCAGGTAGGGAGCGTAGACATCAAGAGACGGGGTGAAACGCACGGCAAGATTTCGCGCGGCAGGCCTGCGGTCCGGAAGCCAGAATGCGAAGGTGTCCACGCCGGAATTTGCGGGGGGAGTCTGGACGAGGCTCTTGGCTACAGCGCCATTCATCTTTTGCGAAAGCGTGAGCAGGCCGGGAAGCAGCGTGGTACTGAGATGGAGTGCACCATGCGGGATCGGAGGAATAATGACAAACAGGTGGCACGATTCCTTAGCTTCATAATTAAAATCAAGTTCTATCGCATTTCCTGAACCGGCTTTTACCGCGGAAGTTTGTTCCAAAAGAAAGACGTCTGGAGTGGTATTGCCGGGTCTAGAAGATTGCCATAATTCAGCACGCAGGCTGGTGGCTTGTTCTGCGTTTACGCAAAGAGTGATCTTCGGTAGTGGGCCCGGCATAGCAGGCAAGAGCAATGCATAGGGACGTTCAGAAGAGGAGAGCTCGCCGCTGGAGGGCAGTGTTTCCACGCGCAGGGTGCTGGAGGCGGTGATCTGTGCGGAACGTGCCAGATCATCTGGATCAGCCGCGGCGATACCGGGAATGTATTGGCCGGAGCGGAGCAGACGCTGTTGCAGCTGATGCATGCGGTCTGTTTGCAAAAGATCGCGGGGGAGCAGTTCCTGTTCTTTGCAGATGGCAGCAGCCATGCCCACTGCCTGGCCGTTGTGTGCACAGGTCGCCATCACCCGCGTAGTTCCCAACGCGATGTGGGTGGTGCTGATCAGCCGGCCCGTAAGGAAGAGGTTGCTCACATTGCGGCTATACATAGTGCGGTAAGGAATCTGATATACCCCTTTGGAATGCCACTGAACACAAGAAGGCTGATTGCTGAATACGCCGTCGGATGGATGCAGATCGATTGCCCAACCGCCAAAGGAGACTGCATCCTCGTGAAGCCGCTGCTCGATGATGTCATTTTGCGTAAGAATTAGATCGCCTATAAATCGACGGCTTTCGCGCTTGCCGGGGATAGTTCCCATCCACTCCAGAGTTAAATTTTCAGTATCGGAAAATGCGCCAGAGTTTTTGATGTAATTCCATACGCCGTAGGCAACGCGCCAAAGTTCCCACTTGATTGTTTCTGTGTCGTATACCGTATCAAGATTGCCACCATATTCCAGCCACCACAAACGGCAACCGGAGTCAGAAACGCGAAGTTCACGGAAACGAGGAATTTCAGTAATGTCCTGGAGAGCGAAGGCTGGAGGAACGTAACGGACTGGCTGACCGGTGTCGCGGCTGTAGAAGTAGAGCGAATGGCCCAGCAGTTCATGTTCAGGCTTGGCGGGACCGAGCGCTTCATTGAATTCGGAAGAGGCTTCGGCTCCCATGCGGAAATCCGCACCTGCCAGAAAACCCAGAATACCGTCGCCGGAGGCATCGACAAACAGAGGCGCAGCAATTGTATAGAGGATCTGATTTTGACTGCAGAACGCTCTCACCTTCTCAATGGTATTGTCGCCGTTCATATCGAGTTCATGAACCGAGGTGTTTAGCAGTAGGGTGATACGAGATTCGAGCTTCACAAATTCTAAGAGGAGGGAATCGAGAATGACGGGGTTGCCTTCAGGATTGCGCCAGAGGTTCTCGACCAGAATCTCATCGATTACTCCGCCCTCTCGGGCCCAGCGATTGTTATTGCCCATATGGGAAGTGGCTCCAAGAATCCAGAGGCGCACTTCGCTGGAAGCATTTCCGCCAAGTACGGGGCGGTCCTGAACGAGAACAATATTGAGGCCTTGCCGGGCAGCGGTGATGGCGCTACACACACCGGAGAGACCTCCGCCTACAACAACCAGGTCCGCGGAAATATGTTGCTTTCTGAGTTCCCGTGGGCCTAACGATATTGGTATTGAACTCACTTTAGAGTTCTCCTCTTTAACTTTTCTAGCGTTCTATTGTTTGCATTTGCAGAGGATCCGCCCTCAACATCTGGGCTAAATCGAATAGACTCATCGTTGAACATAATTTCGACATGGTTTTGCATGAAAGTGATGCCAGCCAAGGCAGGGGATAGTCTTATGGACATAACCATTTCAGTTAAACGTTATATCTACAAGATGCAAAAATTACAATAGCGCTGCTTATGAGAACGGCAAGATTGTCTTTTCTGCGGAGCAATTATACCGATATGGGCTGGATCAATGTGCCAGCCTCCAGTGTGAGCGCGGGTGATCCGCCTTGCTTATGTCCATCCCGCCGAACTTCTGCTTCCAGCCATAGAACTCCGCTGCCGAGATCCCGTGCTCCCGGCACAACTCCGCTGTCTTCACGCGTGCTTCGCCCTGCTTCAAAATTCCGATGATCTGCTCTTCCGTGTACCGGCTCTTCTTCATCGTCTGCTCCCTCGCTTTCAATTTATTACGAGAAAACACCAGCAAAGATCGAGACAGATTTCCGGGGGCATGTCACCGGTAGTTGAGAAAGAGAATTGCCGCAATAGAAATATGTATTAATCGAGGAAAGGTTTCTTCCTAGACACTCATTCCGATTGATGGCTCTCGTTGGCTGCGCGGCAGAAGTTTGGTCTCGTGCTATTTGTCCGGTTGACCGCGATGGGTAATGACGGCTAGCGTAAGAATTTCACTCTACTATGAGCGACACCGTTGTCGCTTGTGTGATTTCGTTGCCGGTCGCTAAAACTGTGATTTCATATGTGCCCGCTGGTGTTCCAATAGGGTTGGATGCTGATAGAGATGCATTCGCGCCGCAGCCTGTCGTAGTCAGGAGCCCGAACAATAGAAGTACACTCAACAGCCTCAACCTTTTTCGATTGAGAGAGAGACTAAGTACCAACAGAACGAATGCTCCGATGCTTAGCCCCGCCATAGACGGGTTCGAGGATGCATGATTGGCCGCCTTAAAATGAGAAGTGGTACTGAGAGTGAGCGTCGCTGTGGCATTGGAACTACCCGGAGTTACAGATGCCGGACTAAAGCTACTGCAAGTAACTCCGGTTGGCAAAACTCCGTCGCAACGGAACTCTACCGGATAATTGAATGGAGCGGGATTAGGGGTAACTGTAATGGTGTACATAGCAGGGTTGCCGGCAGCAACAGTTTGCCCTGTGCTGGGTGTGAGCAGGAAGCCATATAGATCAGTCGCGCTCATTGAATTAGAGTTCCCGCTAGCACCTGCAGAATTGCTGGCGCGCACGCGATAGTAGTATGTGATGCCTGGCTTCAGACCAGCCACCGTGTAGTTTGTGACATTGCCCACACTGACATTTTGGCCGACGAACACAAACGAGGCGAAGCTGCTGCTCGTAGAGACATCCAGATAATAGCCTGTTGCACCCGTTGAAGTAGACCAATTGGCGGTGAAGCCAGTGGCGGTTACAGAGGTTGCTGCCAATGCTGTCGGGGCGGTTGGTATGGTTGAGGGCGTGGTGGAATACGTTACTCCAGACACCCACGCGTCTGTATAGAAATGGGGGTAGCTACTGGTAACTAAAAGTGCCGTTGATGCTGACATTATTAAAGTTCACACCCGTAATTGGTGCTGCCGAGCCTGCTGAGACCACAGCGATATCGGAGTTGGTTGAACTAAGAACCTTAATGTCATTGAACGTCACGTTGCTGATGGGCGGAATGCCCGCGTCAGAAGGTGGATTCAAGAGAACATAAGGATTGCCGGGCTGCGTCTTCACGTTTGCCATTTGCCATGCACCAGTGAGCCAGTTATTGACAACCTTGATGGGAGCGATCACCGAGCCTTTCGTATCCTCGATCACAATGTTCTGGAATGTAATGCCGGAAGCCGACGTGCCCTGATGCGTGATGCTCATACCTATCGAGGGCTCGGCCGTAGCTGTAGCTAAATCATGAATAGATGTGTCGTGTACGTAGAGGACATTCGAAATCGTACTGCTGACAGCCTGGGAGATACCAAAATTGATACCCTCATTCGACCAGGAGATATCGTTGTCAAAGGTCACGTTTGAGGTTCCGTCGATCACACCAGTTAAGGGTGAGACTATCTATATTGCTGGCGGAGCAGTGGTAGAACTGGCTCCGCTCGCCGGAGCTACTTATAACTATGGGCCTTGAGAAACGCGCTCGGGCAATACCGATAATTTCTTTATATTGTTTCCCGAACCGGTCAGAGAGATTTAGAGTTTTCGCAAGAACTCTGCAGCTAAAGGGAATTGCGCATAATAAGTTCACAGGGAAGGATAATCCGTTCGGGCTCAGCCTTTGGCGTTTGCAGGCTCTTGAGAATCAGTTCTGCGGATCGTTGTCCAATCGCAAAGCCTGGTACATCAATGGTCGTGAGAGGTGGAACGATGGCAGTTCCAAGACTCAAATTTCCACGGCCAAGGACGGCAACATCTTCTGGAATGCGTAACTCCTTGGCCTGTAAAGCAGCATAGATCTGGGGAACGAACTGATCGTCGCCACTGAAAATTGCGGTGGGGAAGCCCTTTCGTGAAAGCCAGCCATCCAGGCTTGTGCGGATTACATCCTTGTTGTATTCGCTGAAGACATGGAAGGCTGGATCCAGAATTCCACCGTACTTGGCAATGCCCGCTTTTACGCCGCGCAGCAGCATCATGCTCATCGGACTTTTTTGCGCACCGCTGATCATCGCAATTCGCTTATGCCCATGTTCTCCCAGAGTTTTACCCGCCAGAAAGCCGCCTTGGTAGTCATCCATTCCGACATAGTTGATGGCGTCGCGGCCTGAATAGGCATTTGCCATCACAAAAGGAATATTGGCGCGGCGCAGATCTGCAATCGTGTCTCTTTGATTTTGGGCGGTGCACATCCTGGTATTGAGGACGATCATGGCATCCACAAACCGGCTCTGCTGTATTTCGCCCACCGTCACGCGGCCAGTTTGAGTGTTGTGCGAATAAATCATCAGATGATAGCTATGCGCTACCAGCACGCTCTGAATGCCGGATAGGACCTGGGCAATGAAATAATTAAAGAAGATTGGGTCGTGCATTGGGACAAGCAAACCCACGATACGCGTTTGACCGCTGATAAGCGCTTTAGCGATGCCATTGGTTGTGTAATTGAGTTCGCGTGCAATATCCAGAATAATTTTGCGTTTCGTCGGGCCGACCCGGGCAGTATTTGGATTATTTAGTACGAGGGATACCGCGGCAATCGATACTTTTGCCTTACGCGCTACATCATGGATGGTAGTCACTGCCGTACTCCTGCGCGTGAGCTTCGTTAAGCCCTGTGAGAACTATAACTTAAGCCTAATGTGCTGTAACGCTACCAATATAGCAGCCGGTAGCAGATGCTCTACCATCGCCATTATTCGTGGACTGTTCTCCATCTGGGGTAAAGAGCGGGCCAGAGGAACTCCGCAGCCTAAGTGCAAAAATCTGGTGCCACTTTGTACCGAAATTTTGTGCAATTTTGTGCTATTGAGTGCGCTATGGGAATTGGGCTTAAGCCATTCATATATATGCATTTATTCTCTTCAGTGCAGGGCGATTCAGCGTTGTGCGCAAGGGCCAAATTAGGTCTTAAAATCCCCTCTGCTCTGACGCTACGATCCAAGATGATTCGGCCTGTTGCGGCTACGGGTATTGCTGCGCTGGATGATGTGCTGCTAGGCGGCTTGTCCGTTGGAGCTTTGAGCGGAACTGGGCGGCCCCGAGTGTTCCGGCCGGACATCGGCGGCACTGTCGTTTGTGGCCCGCATGACGCAGGCCGGCAAAGTCTGTGCTTGGCTCGATGTCTCGAACACTTTCGATCCAGCTTCGGCAGTGGGAGGCGATCTAGATCGCCTGCTCTGGGTGCTCTGCAGCGTCACACAGGAGCGTGTCCAGCGGACGGAGGGCCGGTTCTGTTTGCCGGAGAAATACCTTACTCCGTCTCCCGCGAAAAAGGGATTGTACGGTGGAGCATCGGACCGCATCCCCGCACTGAGTCGCACGGCCTGTCGGAAGCCGTGCTGCGGCCAGAAGCTATCACTCCCCGCTGCGCGGAACCACAGCGGCGGGAACGGCCATCCCGTTATGCAATCCAATTATAACTGGCTGCGATTCCATCGTGGGGCGATATTGCCATCGGGCTCCACAAGGCGTGTCTGGCAGCATGGTACGGCTGTTTCGGGCGGCTCACTCATGGAAGTCCTGTAACTCCTTTGTCGGGATGGATGCGCGAACCGCATTGAGCACAGCGAGCAGATCGATCACCTCCTGGCCCACTGCGCCCACCAGCGGAGGCAGGTAGCCAAGCGCCGCAGCGATCATTCCGATGGAACTCAGCACCATGCCACCCACCGCGCTCTGTAGCGCGATGGACCGCATGCGCTTCCCAATGTGCAGAAGCTCGTCGACCTTGCCGAGCGTCGGGTCAAGAATCACCGCCCCGGCGGCCTCTGCGGTGATGTCGCTGTTCTGGCCAAACGCGATTCCCACGGTTGCAGCCATCATCGCCGGAGCATCGTTGATGCCGTCTCCGAGAAAGAGTGTTGGGCCCTTCTGCGTCTCGGCGCGCACGATCGTCAACTTCTCTTCCGGCGTCAGGCTCGAACGCACATCGGTGATGCCGACGATGTCCGCAAGGTGCTGCACCTCGCTTGCCCTGTCGCCAGACAGGATCATCAGGTGTTTCACATCGTGCTTAGGCATGAGGTGGCTGATGAACGACTTTCCTTCGTTCCGTGGACGATCGTGGAACTTCAGCAGTCCGGATACGCGTCCGTCCACCACAATCACGCACTCCATACCGGAGGTGCTCGGTGGCAGCGCAGCCGCCAGCTCCGGGGGGAGCTTTCCTCTTCCGGTAACAAGGATCGTTTGCCCATCGATGTGGCCCGTCAATCCTTCTCCGGGTTTTTCGCTGATGTTCTCCACGTTTTGCAGCACGATATTTTGATCGCCCGCTGCATGCGTGATGGCGCTCGCCAGCGGATGTTTGGAGTACTGCTCCAGGCTGGCTGCCAGCCGAAGCACGCTCACCGGGTCGGCTCCAGAAAAGCAGAGCGTCTCCGTGACGATGGGCTCGCCGTGGGTCAGGGTTCCGGTCTTATCGAAGAACATCGTCTGAATCTTACCCACCTGCTCAAGAATGACGGGCTTCTTGATGACGATTCCGCGTTTAGCCGCGAGCGAGATCGCGCCAATGATCGATATGGGAATCGCCAACAGCAGAGGGCACGGAGTTGCAATCACGATGACGGCAAGAAACCGTTCCGGATTGCCACTCAGCCACCATCCGGCCAGCGCGACTACGACGGCAATCGGCGTGTAGATCGCGCCCAGTCGATCAGCCAGGCGGCGGATCATGGGCGGATGCTGTTCCGCCGTCTGCATGACGGCCATGATGCGTGCATAGCGCGAATCCACAGCCAGCTTGTCGGCAACGATGGTCAGGGCGAAGTCTTCATTCAGCGCGCCGGAGATGACCTGCGAGCCTGCGATCTTACGCATGCGAAATGGCTCGCCGGTCAGGAACGATTCATCCATGGTTCCCAGACCGGATTCGACAGTTCCATCCACCGGGCAGATTTCGTGAGGAAAGATAACCAGGCGATCCCCGATCACGATGTCGGTCACTGCGATGTCCTGAGCTGCGCCATCCACAACGCGATGCGCCACACTGGGCATGCGTTTGGCCAGCGCATTCAGCACGGACGAAGCGTGCGCAGTCGCAATCTCTTCCAGCGCCTGGCCACCCGAGAGCATCAGCACGATGATCGTGGCGATAAGAGGCTCGCCCATGAGCGCGGCGGTGACGATGGAAAGGCCAGCCAGAAAGTCAGAACCGAATTGCCGTTTGACTATTTGTCCGAAGAGGTCATACAGCAAGGGCAGTCCGCCCACCACTACGGCGAGCCATAGGGGAAGTGTCGAGATTCTGCCTGTGACATGAAATCCATAGTGCAGAGAAAAGTAGACAAGAATAGCCACGAAGGCGACCACGACAGTGGTGTGGTTCCACGTCAGTCGTAAATTGCGATGCGAAGGCTGCTTTTCATCTTGCATAGGTACTCATCCTCTCGATGCCGGCAGAGACAGCGGCTACATCAGGGAAGAGAGCCCGAAAACAACACACGATGCAGTTGGCTTCAAAGGGTACTTGATTTCCTTTGAAGCCAGCCGCATCGTGCAACAGCGATTGTCGTAGCAGCAATAATTAGGGACGGGTACCAGCCGGCACCTTATCCTTCAGCAACTGGGCCTGCTTGGCGTGATCCTGTAGCGTCTGCGCTTCGGGGAGGTAGCCCAGACCCTTCTGGATCATCGGGTCCCACTCAGCGCGGACCTTCGCGCCCTCAATCATGCCGAACTGCGAGGTGAAGAGCTCACTTTTGATGCTGGCCTTCACCCAGTCGATCACACCATTGATATCCGCATCGGTATAGTCGATCTTCTGGCTGGTCAGGAACTCCTTGAACTCCTTCAGCACAGCATCGTCCACCACAAAATCCTTGGTCACTTTCTTGGTGGCCAGATAGTGCTTGCTGAAGTTGAAGTAGGCGTAGTGCTGTAGCAGCGTGTCCTGGAAATGGTTGGGCTTGGGCGCTTCAATCTTCTCGTCGGGCGTGATGCCGCCGCCGCCGTAGACTGTGCGGCCAGAGTCCGTCAGCTTCACTTCGCGGTTTTTGTTGTCCGTCGGCTGTGTGGCAGAGTCGCGCACGTAGTAGTAGTCGTAGAGCGAAACGTTGTCGTAGTTGCGCTGGATCAGCCGTCCGCTGGGTGTGTAGTAGTGGTAGGTGGTCAGCGCCAGCCCAGTCTCCTCCGCAATGGGATACACAGTCTGCACCAGACCCTTGCCGAAGGTTGTCTCACCCACGACCAATGCGCGATCATGGTCCTGCAGCGCGCCGGAGACGATCTCTGCCGCCGATGCCGTATTGCGATTTACCAGCACAACGATGGGATACCTGGGGCCATCTTCGCCGTGGGCTGCGCGGTAGACCTGATCGGGACCGCCGCGGCCATGTTGCGAAACCACAACCTGACCCTTCTCCAGAAACTTGTCTGACATGTTGACGGCCTCATTCAGCAGGCCGCCCGGATTGCTGCGCAGATCGATCATCAGCCCCTTGATCGTGCCGAGGCGGCTCAACGCTTCGCCGACCTCGCGGCTGGTGGTCTCCTGGAAGTTCGTCACATGAATATAGCCGATGCCCGGGCGGATCATGTAAGCCAGATCGACCGAATAGCGTGGGATCTCATCGCGGATCAGGTCGAAGACCAGCGGTTTGGCTTCGCCTTCGCGGCCCATGGTCACAGATACGTGAGTGCCCTTGGGTCCTTTGAGCAGGGAGGCGACGGCAGCGGAGTCCATGCCGTCCGTCGCTTTGCCGTCAATGGAGATAATGACGTCGCCGGGGCGAATGCCGGCCTTATAGGCAGGCGTACCCTCAAACGGAGCGACCACAACGATCTTGTTGTTCTGCGGCTGGATCGTCATGCCGACGCCGTAGTAGCGGCCGTGCTGCTCCTCCCGCATGTCGTGGAAGGCCTTTGGATCAAAAAAGTTGGAGTGCGGATCCAGCGTATGCAGCATGGCCGGGATCGCGCCGTCGTAGATGCTCTTGTCGATCGCCTCTGCGTTCATGGGCGTGGCGTAGTTCTGCTCCACCACGGCGTACACGTCGGTGAACTTGTGCAGGCTGTCCCGCAGGGTCGATTCACTGGAGGCCGACTGCGCCCGCAGGCGCTGGTTGGCAGCCATACCCGCAAGACCGCAGATGGCGAGAAAAAGTGTGGCGGAAAAGAGCGAACGGCGAGTACGGGAAGACATGCTGTGGCAGAACCTCAGGGCGCAGCGGAGAATGCTGCTTAATAAGACGAAGTATACATCCGGGCGTAAGCCGTGGGCAGAGCCGTAGCTGGCGGAATCGTCCTCGTTCTGCTTTTGGGATCGTCCTAAATTCTGCTTTTAGTAGTGTCCTCGGCTTGCTTTTGGGATTAAGCCCCCGGCTTCAGCCGGGGGAGTGCAGGCTTTAGCCTGCACGGCGATTTGGGACCAATTAAAATTGGGCTTTAGCCCCGGAGATGCTCCTTGTCCCGTGCGCGACGAGCAGAATCTGGCACGCAGCCCCAAAATCGGCAGCGGAATCCGCTCTGGCGATTCGCAAGGCAGGCCCTTCGCCATTTAGAATGACCGTACCGGATCCCGCGAGTCCAAGCCGCATGTGCCGAGAGGCCAGCGCGGTGAGGGCACGGTATAACCGCGCGCGGGCGGGATAGATTAGAGACCTTTATACCCATGACTCTTCGTACATCGCAGCACCTGCCGCAGCTCGCAAACTTTCTCCCTATGCAGCGCACGGCACAACCTCTGCAGCATCGCGTACTGCGTCTCATGGCCGCCATGGGTTGTCTGGTTTTTGCCGCGGGAACGCCTGCCCTGGGGCAGACGGCCCCGTCAACTCCGGCATCGCAGTCCATGCCCCGGCCCGCCCCGATTACGCCGAACGGCACCGTCGTGGAAGACGTGATTGCGCGTATTAACGACCAGATCATCACCCGGTCTGACGTGGAGCGCGCGCAGATGCAGTTTGACCAGGAGACGCAGGGCCGCGACCTGACGCCAGACGAAAAGGCGGAGCGGCAGCACACCCTCCTGCGCGACCTGATCGACCAGCAACTGCTGCTCTCCAAGGGTAAAGAGATGAGCATCAACGCCGATGCTCAGGTGATTACCCAACTCGACGAGATCCGCAAGCAGAATCACTTCGCCAGCATGGAAGAGCTGGAAAAGGCTGCGTCGCAGCAGGGCGTCTCGTTTGAAGATTTCAAGGCAAACATCCGCAACAACATCATCACGCAGCAGGTAGTGCGTGACCAGGTTGGCCGCCGTCTACAGCTCACGCATACTGACGCGGAGCAGTATTACGCCGCGCACAAGGCCGATTTCACCCAGCCGGAGAGCGTAAAGCTGAACGAGATATTGATTTCAACGCCCTCTCCCGATGGCCAGATGCCCGACGATGCGACCGTTGCCGCCGCAAAGGCAAAGGCGGACGATGCCGCAGCGAAGCTGAAGGCTGGCACCTCCTTTGAAGAGCTGGCCAAGCAGGTTTCGAATGGCCCAACCGCGGCACAGGGCGGCGATCTGGGCGATTTCAAGCGCGGTGCGCTGGCCAGGGAACTGGAAGATAAGACATTTTCACTGCCCGTTGGCGGCGTAACGGACCCCATCCGCACCCGGCAGGGTTACGTTCTGCTGAAGGTCACAGGGCATACGCCCGGTGGCGTGCAGCCGCTGGCTGATGTTGAAAACCAGGTGGAAGAAGCCGTCTACATGAGCAAGATGCAGCCCGCTCTGCGTGCCTATCTCACGCAGCTGCGTGAAGATGCCTACATTGACATCAAGCCTGGTTTTGTCGATGCGGGTGCCAGCCCCAAGCAGACCAAGCCGGTCTTTACGGCATACGCACCGCCAACAGTGAAGAAGAAGAAGACGGCAGTCGCGAAGAAGCGGTTTGACCGCCACGGCCACATCATCAATACAGAAGAAGTTGCGGCATCTGCCGCAGCCGCGGCCACTGCCCCCGCGGTAGCAACCGCACCAGCGGCTTCTGCATCATCGGCTCCTGCCGTTGCCACGAGCACGAGTGCGACTAGGCCGCAGACCGCCAGGGTGATCCCGGGCAAGCATGGCAAGCCGGGGAAGATCAAACGCGAGAAGGTTCGCTTTGGCCAGGCTCCGCGAGAGACACTGCCAGAAGTCGCAGGCTCGCAGAAGGGCACTGTTCCGACCGAAGTGGGTTCCGCAAAGACCACGACCAGCATGGTCTCTGAAGCGCTGCCGGACCAGACAGCTGCTATGGCCGAGAATCCTGATCCGCTTGGCCCCAAAGCCGGGCCGAAGGTGAAGTCGCGCTATGCCGCCCGCCCGCCCGAGCCTAAGAAGCCCAGGGTAAAGGTAAAAGCTGTGCCAGTGGCTCCTGCCGCACCGTCCGTGGAAGAGACGGCAGCCCAGAAGACTCAGGCCGCACCGCTCGGATTAAACGGCGACACGTCGAAGAAGAAGACGAAGGTGAAGCACAAAGGGCCCAAGGAGCGTATTACCTCCAAACCGGCCCCTGTAGCACCCGTTGCGCCGGCACCCAGCGATACTGTGGCTCCCAGCGCGATTCCGCCTCCGCCCCAGCCTTCGACTGCAACGCCGAAGCCGTAATCGGCAACGCTCATTCGCTGTGTCGCACGTGCCGGGCTTTCATCATCCGGCATGGCCGCGATGCATGAGGACACTATGAAAGACTTCTTCATCATCGACGCGCCAAAGTTTGAGAACAAAAACGTTGACTCGTACTTTGTGCTGTCATCCATCCAGCAGCGCGAGCGCAAGCAGGGCGGCGCATATCTTGCGCTGGTTCTGAGCGACAAGACAGGCAGCTTCGACGCGCGCATGTGGGAAGACTTCTCTGATGCGCTGGCCACCTGCGGCGCGGGCTGCTACGTGAAGGTGCGCGGCCAGGTCAGCAACTATCAGGGCAAGTTCCAGATCACCCTGCAGCGCATGCGGATGGCGGCAGAGAGTGAGATTGAGCCGTCTGATTTCCTCGCCGTCACCACCCGGGACATTGACGCGATGTGGGCGGAGCTGCGCGCACACGTCGCTGGCTTTCAAAACGCCGACCTCAAGCGGTTGGTGAATTCATTCCTCGACGACGAAGAGATCGCCGCGGCCTACAAGAAAGCACCCGCAGCAAAGCTGCTGCACCACGCGTGGATCGGCGGCCTGCTGGAGCACGTCGTTGGCCTGCTTGCAGTAGCGAAATCTATAGCCCCGTGCTATCCCGAAGCCGACCTCGACCTCATCATGACCGGCTGCATCCTGCACGACATTGGTAAGACGCGCGAGCTCGCGTGGAAGACCTCATTCCGCTACACCCTCGAAGGCCTGCTCATCGGCCACATCAGCATCGCCATGGGCATGCTGCGCGAGCAGATCGAGAAGCTGGGCGATTTCCCCGAGAAGCTGCGCATCCTCGTAGAGCACATGATCCTGAGCCACCACGGCCAGTACGAATTCGGCTCGCCCAAGCTGCCCATGCTGCCGGAAGCGATCATCTTCCATACCATCGACGATCTCGAAGCGAAGCTGCAGGCGGTGCGGACCGAGTTCGCCCTGCAGGAGCGCAACGGCAGCGCGGCAGACGAGATGACCGAACGCATGTGGGCGCTCGACAATCGCCAGATCCTGAATACGAAGCGTTATTTGAACGCCCCGGAGAAGAAGTAGCCATGCCTTTTCTGCTGAAGACCGAGCCCGATGTCTACTCCTTCGCGGACCTGGTGCGCGACAAAGAGACCATCTGGGACGGCGTCGCCAATCCCACCGCGGTGAAGTATCTGCGTGAGATGAAGAAGGGCGAGACCCTCATCATCTACCACACCGGCGACGAAAAGACCGCAATGGGCACCGCGACGGTGGTCAGCGTAGACGCGACCGACCCCAAAGTGCCGCAGGTAAAAATCAAGGTGGGCAAGGCGATCAAGCAGCCGAAGACGCTGGCCCAGATCAAGGCGAACCCCATCTTCAAGACCTCCCCGCTGGTCATTATCGGCCGCCTGGGCGTCGTACCGCTGACGGCAGATCAATGGGACTGGCTGGTTGGCTGAAGGAGCGACTGCAAGGATGGATTGCAGCATGGTGCCGGAAATATTTTGATTGGTTTTGGGATTAAGCTCCCCTGGGTTGGCTTTTTAGAATGGTTAAGCTTCCGGGCATTTTTAGGATCAGCCTCGGGGTTGTTTTTCAGGATTCCCCCCAGGGTTTATTTTTAGGATTAAGTTCCCTGGGCTGTTTTTCAGGATTAAGCCCCCGGCTTTAGCCGGGGGGAGTGGGGCTTCAGCCCCACGGAAGAGTTCAGCTCAAAGAAAGGGGCTTTAGCCCCGGAAGCTTTGCAGCGATCCTCTTCGAAGTGCCGCACTTGTTACAATTTTTATAGCCGTGTTTCTTCCCCGGCAGCAGAGTGAGACGATAAGATGCTTCGATTTTCGACAGCGGGCGAATCGCACGGCGAGAGCCTGGTCGCCCTGGTCTCCGGGCTTCCGGCGGGCGTGGAAGTAGATCCCGAGTACATTGCGCGCGAGCTTTGGCGGCGGCAGCAGGGCTATGGCCGCGGCGGTCGCATGCGCATCGAGCAGGATCAGGCGCACATCCTCAGCGGCGTACGCCACGGCAAGACCATCGGTTCGCCAGTGGCGATGGTGCTCGCCAACCGCGACTGGAAGAACTGGACAGAGATTCTGCCGGTGGAAGAGGGCGACCCCGCGAAACACAAGGCTGTCGCCTCCCCGCGCCCCGGCCACGCCGATCTTGCAGGCAGCCTGAAGTATGACTTTCCCGACGCACGCTATGTGCTGGAGCGCGCCAGCGCACGCGAAACCGCGGCGCGAGTAGCCGCAGGTGCATTGGCGAAAGAGCTGCTGAAGCCGCTCGGCATCCAGGTGGCGAGCCACGTCGTGCGCGTAGGTACTGCGGAACTCGCGCGTCCCGCGCAGTGGGAAGAGATTCTCGCCCTCCGCAGCAAGCCGGAAGTCCTGCTCGGCTGCGTAGACGCAGACAGCGAAGCCGCAATGAAGGCCGAAGTCGACAAAGCGCTCCGCACGGGCGATACCGTTGGCGGCGTCTTTGAAGTCGTGGCGCACGGCGTGCCGCCGGGCGTGGGCACCTACGCAAACTGGGACGAGCGGCTGGATGGCCAACTGGCCTGGGCGCTGATGTCTCTGCAGGCGGTAAAGGCTGTGGAGATTGGTCGCGGTGTAACCGCTGCAGAGCAGCTAGGTTCCGTCGTGCATGACGCCATCGAATACAGCGAGAGCTCTCAAGGTTTTACTAAATTCACCCGCGAACAGAACAACGCCGGCGGCATCGAAGGCGGCGTCTCCAACGGTGAAGACATCGTGGTGCGCGGCTACCTGAAGCCGATCTCAACGCTGCGGCGTCCGCTGGCTTCAGTTAATTTCGAGACGCGCGAACCGGTGAAGGCGGCGTACGAACGCTCCGACGTTTGCGTGGTTCCGGCAGCGGGCGTTGCCGGCGAAGCGATGGTCGCCCTGGCTCTGGCCAAGCTTGTGCTGGAGAAGTTCGGCGGCGATTCGCTGCGCGAACTGAAGCGCAACTTCGACGGGTACTGCGAGCAGATAAAGCGCTTCTAAAGCGTGTAAGAAATTCAGTCGTGTGAGACAGCCATGATCTACAAAGTCGTTAAATATCCCGACCCGGTTCTGATGCAGAAGGCCGAACCCGTAACCGTCTTCGACAAGAAGCTGCATGCGCTCGTCGAAGATATGTTCGAGACGATGTACGTGGAGCAGGGCATCGGCCTGGCTGCGCCGCAGATCGGCCTACTCAAGCGGCTCACGGTGATCGATGTCAGCTTCAAAAAGAACCCCGAAGACAAGATCGTACTCATCAATCCGGAGATCATCGAACGCGAAGGCAAGCAACTGGAAGAAGAGGGCTGCCTCAGCCTGCCGGAGATTCGCGAGAAGGTCTCGCGCTCCGCATGGGTCAAGCTCCGCGCGCAGGATGAGCACGGCGACTGGTACGAGTACGAGGGCACGGAGCTGCTGTCGCGGGCGTTTCAGCATGAGCTCGATCACCTCGACGGCGTGCTCTTCATCGACCGCATCAGCCAGTTGAAGCGCACCCTGGCGCTGCGCAAGATCAAGAAGCTGCAACGGGCGGGCGAGTGGTAATCCTTCGAGTGCTGGTCTTTCGAGTGCTGGTCTTTCGAGTGATAGCGTGATGCGAATCGTCTTTTGCGGAACCCCGCAGTTTGCCGTGCCCGTGCTGGAGGCAGTCGCCGCCGCCGGGCATGATGTGCGCCTGGTGGTCACGCAGCCGGATCGCGCCAGTGGACGCGGCCTTGAGCTTGCCCCGCCGCCCGTCAAGCGCACCGCACTCGCGCTTGGCATCCCCGTCACGCAGCCGGAGAAGATCAAAACCAATATCGAATTTCAGCAGCAGCTTACCTCCATCGCGCCAGACGTGATTCTCGTCGTGGCCTACGGCCGCATCATTCCGCAGTGGATGCTTGACCTCCCCGCGCACGGCAATCTGAATCTGCACGCATCCCTGCTGCCGAAGTATCGTGGCGCAGCGCCCATTCAGTGGGCCGTCGCTAGTGGCGAGCGCATCACCGGCAACACCACCATGCGCATCGACGCCGGGCTCGATACCGGCGACATCCTGCTGCAGAGCCAGGTCCCCATCGGTCCGGAACAGACCGCGCAGGACCTCTTCAGCATCCTCGCCGCCGACGGCGCACCGCTCATGGTGGAGACATTGCGCCTGCTGGAAGCCGGCACGATCACCGCGAAGAAGCAGGACGATACGCAGGCCACACTCGCGCCCATCCTCACCCGCGAAGACGGCCGCATCGACTTCACCCGCGATGCGCAGACCATCTTCAATCGCTGGCGCGGATTTCAACCATGGCCCGGCGCGCACACAACATTTCGCGGAAAGAAATTTATCGTACACACCATGCATATTGCCGAGGCCGTCAAGCTTGAGCCCGGCGCGCTCGCCGTGCACGATGGTCAACTGCACGTAGGCTGTGCACAGGGTACGGCATTGAAGCTGGAAGAAGTGCAGTTGGAAGGAAAGAAGCGAATGAAGGCAATGGATTTTGTGCACGGCTACGCAGGCGCGCTCGGCGAGAAGCTGGGCCAGTGACGACTCCGAAGACATCTGCGGTAAAGATTTCACCCGCGCGAGCCGCGGCGTTTCGCATCCTCGTCAGCGTGGCAGAGGGCGCGCACAGCGACGACCTCATCTTCGCGCCCGCCGTCACGGCGCTCTCTGAGCAGGACCGCAACCTCACCATGGCTCTCGTCATGGGCTCCCTCCGCTGGCAGATTTCGCTGGACGCCGCCGCAGGCGCGTTACTCGATCGCCCCTTGCAGAAGATGACGCCAGAAGTGATGGTCGCCCTGCGCATGGGGCTCTTCCAGCTCTGGTATCTCGACCGTATTCCCGACCACGCCGCAATCTCAGAGAGTGTCGAGCTCTGCCGTGCCGCGAATCACGCCTACGCAACGGGCATGGTCAACGCTGTGCTGCGCAAGCTTGCACGCGCCGGTAAGCCCGAAGCGCCGAAGCGCAAGCTCGTGCTCACGCCGCAGTTCCTCGCCGAAGAGTACGCGCATCCCGAATGGATGGTTGCGCGGTGGTTCAAAACCTACGGCGCTGCGGCAACCGAAAAGATTCTGGCCGCCGATCAAAGCGCATCGTTCGCCACAACGCATGGCGCGAGCGAAGAGAGCGAGCCCGATTCCGAACCAGTCGCCGCCTCGCTCTTTGTAGAACCCGCAATGAAGCCGCAGTGGCCCGTGATCGATGAAGGCTCACGCCTGATTGCAGAGCTTGCTGCCGCAGGCACCGCAGAGAAGATTCTGGACTGCTGCGCCGCACCCGGCGGTAAGACATTGGTGATCGCCCTGCGTCACGCAGACGCGGCAATTACGGCTGCGGACAACAGCGCGGAACGCCTCACGCGCATGCAGCAGCGGCTGCGCAAATTTCCCTATGCGGCGAAGGTGCAATGTGATCTGCTCGACGCAACGCGGATCGAATCGCCCGCCCAGTACGACCGCATTCTCTGCGATGTCCCGTGCAGTGGGACAGGCACGCTGGCGCGCAATCCAGAGATTCGTCATCGTCTGCGAGCGGCCGATCTCTCCATCCAGGCAAAGCGGCAGCGGGCGATTCTCGCGTCAGCGCTGGCCGCGCTCGCGCCCGGCGGCAGACTCATCTACTCCACCTGCTCGCTGGAGCCGGAAGAGAATGAGCAGGTCGTGGAGACGGTGCTGGCCGCAATCCAGGCAGTGCGTGTGCTGCCCGTAGCAAGCAGCCTGCGCGAGCTTACAGATTCAGGTGTGCTGACGCCTGAGGCCGGGGCGATGCTGATATCAACGGCAGTCCGCGGCAACTATCTCCGTACCTTGCCGGGTGTTCACCCCTGCGATGGATTCTTCGCCGCGATGATGGAAAAGCGATAGATTTTGGCACTGTTTCATCCCTGAGATACTCTTTTCCCTGGTCAGGGGAGCTCGCCTCGCACGGCCTGTGAGCCCACCTCACCCAACCCTGAGAGCCCGCCTCGCCCTTGCCCTGAGCGAGTCCTCGCATTACCCGTGTTTTGCCCGTTCCAGCCCGTCAAACAGACCGTTGTAGCGCACCACGAGCTCCACGGTGCCCCATAAACCCAATCAGCAAATTTCCCTTTTAGAATGAGCCGTTTAACGCGGAACCCTTCCGCGGCAGATGCAGACACCGTTCTCGCTGCGATATGCTGGTAGACACAGCCTTGTAGAGCATCTGCGTCCCCGCGCAAGCGAGCTTCAGCAAATTCCTGGCCGTTGAAGAGGGGTAAATGCCTGTTACCACAGCAGTTAATAGCAACGAGACCATCGACTTCCAGCGCGACTGGGCCACACTTCACCTGCCCGCTCACGTCATCGAAGTCCTCGCTGCCGCTCCCGCACTCTACGTTCCCAACACCCGCGAAGACCTGCTGAATTGGGCCCTGGATCGTCCTATCGATGCAACCGACTGGTCGCACGCCAACCGCGAAGATAAAGGCGAATACGAAGTCGCCTTTGATGTTCCCGGCGTTGGCAGCGTCGTCGAAGCTGTAGTCACCAAGGCCCGCAACGGCATCGCCGTCAACTTCCCGGATACCCGCCTCCGCCGCCGCGACCCCGACGCCATGGTCATCGGAGACCAGCTTCCGACGGACAAACCCACCTATAATGAACGGTTTGGCGAGTCCTTTGACCGCACCCGGCAGAAGACACTTGATTGGCTCAAGAAGCAGGAGCTTATCATCGTCCCGTTCTACGCCGGCCCCGACGATCTGCATTACGGCTCCCTGCTCATCTGTCCGCGCCAGGCCGGCTTCTTTGCCGCCGCCGTCGCCGACCTCCAGGGCATGATTCCCGGCAACGAACTGCCCGCCGACTTCCGCGTCAACGGAGGCGTCCTCTTCGTCGCCCCCCCCTTCCGCCACACCCACTTTGACGGCAAACAGGTCGTCGTACACTTCCGCACCGAGACCCATCAGGAGGTCTACGCCTACAACCTCTACCCCGGCCCCAGCGCCAAGAAGGGCGTCTACTCCATGCTCCTCGACATCGGCGAGCGTGAGGGCTGGACGACCAATCACTGCGCCGCTGTTGGCGTCGTCACCCCGTATGACAACCAGATCGTCATCATGCACGAGGGCGCATCCGGCGGTGGCAAAAGTGAGATGACCGGCCACATCCAGCGCCTGGAAGATGGCCGCCTGCTCCTCGGCAAGAACGTCGTCACCGGCGAGGAGCGCACCCTTGTGCTGCCCGAAGCCTGCCGCCTCAACCCTATGGCCGACGACATGGGCTGCGCCCACCCCAGTTACAACCGGGGCCAGACCAAGCTCAACATCATGGATGCAGAGAACGCCTGGTTCGTGCGCGTCGACCACATCCGCGAGTACGGTACTGACCCAACTCTCGAGCGCCTCTGCATTAAGCCCTCTCGCCCGCTCATCTTCCTCAACCACTACATCATCCCGGGTGGTAACTGCCTCACCTGGGAGCACATTGAGGATGCGCCGGGTAAGGTCTGTACCAACCCGCGCGTTATCATCCCCCGCGACATGATCGGCGGCGTCACTACCGGTCCCGTGGCGGTCAACATCCGCAGCTTCGGCGTGCGTTGCCCCCCCACCCACAAAGGCAGCCCCCAATACGGCATCCTCGGCCTCCTGCATATCCTCAGCCCCTCCCTCGCCTGGCTATGGAGGCTGGTAGCCCCCCGTGGCCATGCCAACCCCAGTATTCAGGACTCCAAAGGCATGCAATCGGAGGGGGTGGGTTCCTACTGGGCCTTCTGTACCGGCCGCCGCGTCGACCAGGCGAACCTACTTCTTCGCCAGATCGTCGAGAACACAGAGACGCGCCACGTCCTCATTCCCAACCAGCACATCGGCGCGTGGAAGGTCGGCTTCATGGCCGAGTGGGTTGCCCGCGAATACCTTGCCCGTCGTGGCAGTGCCCGCTTCCATCAGGACCAGCTCATTGCGAGCCCGTTACCGCTTCTGGGCTATGTGCCACGCCAGATTCGGGTGGAAGGCTCTCTGGTTCCGCCTGTCTTTCTGGATGTAGCGAGCCAGCTGCAGGGTGGCCCAGAGGTCTTCGAGGAAGGTGCGCGCCTGTGGCGCGAATTCTTCAAGCGAGAACTCACGCCCTTTCTCACTCCGGATCTTGATCCGTTAGGCCGGAAGATCATTCAGGCATGCCTCGATGATGCCTCGCAAGAGGACTATTGGAAGCTCATTCCTCACACGATTTTTACGGAGTAGTCGTTTCGTGAAAGTGTAAGCAACCAAGACAATTGAGACAAGATATTTGGCTGACCGCGAGGGATGAGGTATCTACCTGCGCAGCATGGATTACGTGTGCAATGAGAAGATACTTCCAAGGAGATTCTTCATGTCACAGACACTCTCTACGATGGTTGAACTGGGCACTATCGCCCCGGCATTTGAACTGCAGGACGTGGTGAGTGGCGGTGCCATCGGCCGTGACGATGTAGTTGCGCTTGGCACGAGTGGGGGCCTGCTGGTCATGTTCATCTGCGTACACTGCCCCTATGTGCGACATGTGGAAGAGGAACTGGCGCGCATCGGCGTAGATTATGCCGGTAAGCTCGGCATTACCGCGATCTCCAGCAATAACATCATGGAGTTCCCCCAGGACGGGCCTGACGAGATGAAGCTCCAGGCCAAGCGTCTGGGCCTTCGTTTTCCTTATCTTTTCGATGAGACGCAAGAGGTCGCCCGCGAATACAACGCGGCCTGCACGCCGGACTTCTTTCTCTTCGATAAGGATCTCAAACTGGTCTATCGCGGCCAATTGGACGATAGCCGTCCGCGCCGCTCCGGCGGGGGCAACGACATTCCGGTGACGGGGAAGGATCTGCGTGCGGCGCTGGATGCAGTGATTGCGGGCAAGCGTCCAGACCCCAACCAGCGCACCAGCCTGGGTTGCAATATCAAATGGAAGGCGAAGCCTTTCAACCCCAATAAGCACTAACCCGGGAACAGCGGGAGATGTCACATTCCTCTACCAGACGGGTCTCCCTTTTCCATCTGAAACCAGTTGAGGCCTACGCCGGAGCATGTGGAAAACGGGAGAAATTACTGTCCTACACTGGCCCAAAACGCCATAGATATGGCCCTTTTCACATATTTCTGCCGAAAGTATTCCAAATCGCTACGATCTTGGCCTAGAATGGTCGTACCACTTTTTGCCAAAAATTAAATGAGTGGTATATGAAGCGGTACCAGTCATAGTAATCGAGAGTCCATGCGTGTACTACATATTCACCCGAATGACAATGTCTCTGTAGCCCTTGCACCGCTTAAGCGTAACGAGATTGTAGACGGACTAGTTGCAATCGACGACATTCCGGCAGGGCATAAAATCGCGATTCGACCCATCGCCGCAGGCGAGTCCGTATTGAAATACGGCTATCAAATTGGTCGTACCAGTGTTTCAGTCGCCGCTGGCGAACATGTTCACACCCACAATATGCAGAGCGCCCTAAAGGGGCAACTAGCAAAGGGTGGCTATCATCCGGCCACTGGCAATAGCTCCACAAGGGCCGCTAAGCCTGCGGTTTTTGAAGGTTATGTGCGCCCTAACGGTCTTTGCGCAATTCGCAATGAGATCTGGGTGATCAATACGGTAGGCTGCGTGAATCATGCCGCATCGATGATCGCCCAAAAGGCAGAGAAGCTTGTCGTGCATGAGGGAAGTGCAGTTGAGGGTGTTCACACCTTCAACCATCCGTATGGCTGCTCCCAGCTTGGTGACGATTTGCTGAACACCCAGCTGCTGCTCTCCGCATTGGCGCGTCATCCGAACGCCGCGGGAGTGCTGGTAGTCGGTCTCGGTTGCGAAAATAACCAGATGAAGGACTTCATCACCCATCTTGGAGGCGCAACCGAAGATCGCTACCGCTACTTCAACGCGCAGGATGTTAATGACGAGCAGGAAACAGGCGTCAAACTTATTCAGGAACTCGCCGAGTATGCCAGCCAGTTTAAACGGCAGACGCTGCCTGCAAGCCGGTTGGTGCTGGGCATGAAGTGTGGCGGCTCCGACGGCCTCTCCGGCATTACGGCCAACCCCCTCGTCGGCCGGATTGCAGACAAGCTTGCTGCGCAGGGCGGGACCTCAATTCTGACCGAGGTTCCCGAGATGTTCGGCGCGGAAAAGGTGCTGCTTGATCGCGCCTGCGATGCGTCTGTTTACGATTCGACCATCGATTTGGTCAACCACTTCCGCGATTATTTTGTAAAGCACAATGAGCCAATCGACGAAAACCCTTCACCGGGCAACAAAGAAGGCGGCATTACCACGCTGGCCGAGAAGTCCCTGGGATGCGTTCAGAAGGGTGGCTCTTCTCCCGTGAAGGAGGTTCTCTCCTACGGTGATCAGGTGCAACAAGGTCTCGGCGGCATTGCTCTGCTCAATGGGCCTGGCAATGACGGCGTTTCAGGAACCGCGCTCAGTGCGGCGGGAGCACATATGGTGCTCTTCACCACTGGCCGTGGCAACCCAATGGGCTTCCCCGTACCAACAATCAAGATCGCAACCAACACACCGCTGGCAACGCACAAAACCAACTGGATCGACTTTAGTGCCGGTCCGGTTGCGGATGGAACAGCCAGTATGGATGAACTCGCTGACAAGCTTTTTGATCAGGTACTCGATGTGGCCTCCGGCCGTGAGCACACCAAAAGCGAAAACAACGGGTACCGCGAGATCTCAATTTGGAAAGATGGGGTAACACTTTGAAAGACACCGCAGTACAAACTCTGACTCTGGAAACACCGGCCATGTCCGTATTACCAACCTTGAATGCAGCAACACTCTCGATGTTCACAAAGAAGTCGCCTGATGCATCCACCCTACCCGTCAAAATTGTTCAATTTGGCGAAGGTGGTTTTCTTCGCGGCTTTGTAGACTGGATGATCGATGGGCTCAATAAGCAGGGCCTCTTTAGCGGATCCGTTCAGGTAGTTCAGCCTATTCCGCATGGCATGGTCGATGCGCTCAACGCGCAGGACGGTCTTTACACTCACCTGATGCGCGGTATCGAGAATGGCAAAGTTGTGGAGCGCAAGGAGATTATTGCCTCCATCCGTCATGGTCTCAACCCTTATACGGATTTCGCCGGTTATCTCGCGCTGGCCCGCATTCCGGAGCTGCGTTTCATCGTTTCAAACACGACTGAGGCTGGCATTGCGACCAACTCAGCCGACCAGCCCGATCAGCAGCCACCTTCCTCTTTTCCTGCGAAGCTCACACTATTTCTGCAGGAGCGCTACAAGACCTTCCACGGAGATGCGGCCAAGGGATTGGTTATGTTGCCCTGCGAACTGATTGAGCGTAACGGCGACAACCTGAAGCGTACTGTGCTTGAGACCGCGAAGAAGTGGAATCTTGATGCTGCCTTCATCGCATGGGTGGAGAAGGCAAACGTCTTCACTAACACGCTGGTAGATCGTATCGTGACCGGCTACCCGCGTACGGAAGCTAAGGCTCTCTGGGCGAGCGCAGGCTACAAGGATGACCAGTACAACACGTCAGAGGTCTTCCATCTTTGGGTCATTGAGGCACCGGCTGAGCTGGTTCCGCAGCTTTCGGAAGAGCTACCGTTGACCAAGGGCGGATACAACGTTGTCTGGTCGCCGGACATGAAGCCCTATCGCGACCGCAAGGTAAGAATCCTGAACGGTGCGCATACGTCCAGCGTGCTGGCCGCGTTTCTCGCGGGCAAGGATCTGGTCGGCGAGTTGATGGATGACGCCGTGCTGAGCGGCTTTATGCAGAGTGCGATCGAAGAGGAAGTAATTCCGCAGCTTGCGCAACCCAAGCTGCCCAAGGCAGAGCTTGAAAAGTATGCCGCGGACGTCTTCGAGCGCTTTCGTAATCCCTTCATCCAGCATGCGCTGTTGAGCATCTCGCTCAACTCGATCTCGAAGTACAAGGCACGCGTACTTCCTTCGGTAGAAGAGTACATCGCGAAGTTCGGAAAGGCTCCGGTGCATCTTGCGTTCGGCCTTGCCGCTCTCATCGCCTTCTATCGCGGAACTGAGATCAAGGACGGCGCACTACAGGGCTCACGCAATGGGCAGGCTTACGCCATCAAGGACAATCAGTCGATTCTGGAAGCCTTCGCTGCACTCTGGACGAGCTTTGACGGCACATCTGCTGGCGCAGAGACGCTCGCCAAGACGGTGCTCTCCAAGACCGAATGGTGGGGCAAGGATCTCAACCAGCTTCCGGGCTTCGGCGAAGCAGTTGCCAGGGATCTGGCAAACATCGTGACCGAAGGCGCAGTCGCAGCGATAGCCAAACTGTAAGCTAAAACGAAACTGAAAAGGACCGCTTGCCCGATGTGGGTGAGCGGTCCTTTTAGTTTGGTGAGTGCCGTGCGTTACGGCATCTGCTGCTGAAACCAGTTCAGTGCGCGCTGAAGCACGTCGCGCCCGTGGGCTGGATCGGCGAAGTGGTGGCCTTCATCTGGATAGACCACGAGCTCCGTGGTCACGCCCTGGGCGCGCAGTGCATGCCAGAACTCGAATGACTGTGGCGCA
>DASWOP010000046.1:0-13996 GCA_036404255.1 Acidobacteriaceae bacterium
ATACCGCCGCGCCGCATCGCATCCGGAGTGTGACCTAACGCAAATCCTGTCGAGGATCGTAGACCAGCATAGCCGCAAAAGTTTTAGCTATTTTTGCGCTCGAAGCCGTATGCCGACAAGTCATGCCGCGGGCCACCGTCGCCTGATACTGGCTGCAGTACACCACGTCCGTTATTCGCTTCAGGATCTTCCGGCGGCTGATAGGCCTGCTGCCGCAGTTCAGCCATAAATAGCCTGCCGCAGATCAAACCCATAATTAAGATCGGAATATCCCAGAGACTGCCCCATGTATAGACGGTAAAGATTCCTGCTCCCACCGCGACTGTCCCCAGGACGGCCAATGATCTGGTCCGAAACTTTCCCTTTGCCGAGTAAAAGGCAATTCCCTGATTAGGTATGCGCAACCCCGCGTAGGCCACCGATAGGAAGGCGGGAATGAAAAAGGTCAGCAGAACGTTGGGTAGATTCTGAAATCCCAAGTGAGGCTGGAATTGGGGCATGCGATAGCGCAACACCATGGAAGGTAAAATGATGCCTGCAGCCCCAGCGCAAATGCACACCCATCCCAAGCAGCGTGCGCGGACGATATGTCCGGAACTTGGTTGCAGGATTGGCGGCATCGAATCTGGACTAATGAGACGCCACCCCGCGAATATCCAGATCAAGAGCATGCTTGGCACCAGCGCTTCGAGCAAGCAGTAGAAGTAGCCATCGATCTTCAATGCCTGTTTGTTCAGTACATATCCGGCAAGAACCGCCACCGGGATGCCAGTCAAAAGCACCGCGGCATAGGCCTTCCCACCAAAGACCTCTGCTGCCGACCGGTTGCAGACGATATCTCTCATGCGCGAAAGTTTAGCAGAGAACGCCTTCGCTTACCTTCCCGTATACGGCGTCTTCAGATACCGTCGCGCCGCGTCAGCCTGTGACTGGTCGCCGCCCGGAGCAGCCGCCGCCTTGTACTGTGCCACCGCCCTGTTCCTCTCGTGCAGCAGGTCCAGCATCTCGCCTGCGTTCAGATGCGCCCGCCGCCGCAGCCAGTCCGCACACTTGGGCTGGCTCGCCGCATTCAGATAAGCCTCCGCCGCGCCATGAATATCATTCTGCCCGCGCTCTGACTCAGCCAGACCGTACCAGGCCAGCTGTAGCCGCGCATCGGTGAAGTACCCCGGCTTATGCGCATCAGCGATCACGCCCTTGTACACAGCGATGGCGTGCGGCCCGTCGCCCATATCCTTGGCCAGATTTCCCTCCTCCAGCCGGAAAAGATAATCGTGTGGATACTGCTCCGCCAGCACATGCTGGATAGACAGTGCCTCCTGATACCGCCCATCGTGGCGCAGGAAGATGGTCATCGCCGTCCAGGACTCCGCATTCGTGATCGTTCCCTGCTCCGCGCTCTCCCGCAGATGCTGCAATCCCCTGCTCTTCGAGCCGCCCTGCCCGAACATCCCCGCCGCTACCCGCAGAAACCCCGGCAGCGAGGCCACGCAGAACTCCTCAATACCCACCACCATCTTGGCGTCCGCATACTGCGGATCAATCTGCAGCACCCGGGCATGGTCATCCTTGGCCTGCACTGCCTGGTGAATGCCTCCCACAAAGCTGTGGTCCATCATGCCAATGTAGGCGGCATGCATGCTCCTCGCGAATCCCCGCGAGAAATAAGCGTCCTTGTCCTTGGAATTGTTCTTGAGCCGTTGCTCGCTCAGCGATACCGCCCGGCTGTAGAGGTCCTCGATCTGCTTCCGCACCGCCGGATCTTCAGACCCCACGCGCTTCGAGCTCAGAAACCCCTCATGCGCATAAAGCGTCGTGTCCAGCAGGTCCTGGTGGTACAGTTCCCGGAACATCAAGGTCATCAACAGGTAGTTCTGCGCCATCGGGTCCTGCGGATGCGCATTCAGTACCTGCTGAAAACGTGCCGCCGCCCCATCAAAGTCCAGATTGTTGAAGTGTTGGTAGCCCTCACGAACGGTTGGGTCAAGATTCAGCGGATAGGTATGCAGATTCCCCTGCGCCCCGGCGGAGACTCCCCCAGCCAGAGCCACACCCATCACCAGAGAAACCACCCACGCCCCAAACCGCTTGCCCAAATCTGCCCCCTCGCGCTCACCGCGCCTACTCAGTAGACGCTTCCAGCAAGCGTAAAGACAACCAGCAGCAGATGAAGATCTACCGCGCAACACGCAGAGGCCACAGCAGATTCATAGGCCCATGCCCCCGTCCCAGCGGCACCGCATGCTCCAGCGCCCCCCGGACATACGCCTTCGCCGCCCGCACCTGCTCGGCAGCGCGCCGCTCCGGATGAATCACCAGCCCAGCCAGCAGCGCACTGGAGAAAGCACACCCCGTCCCATGGGTCGATCTCGTCTCAACTTTCGTTCCGGAAATCCAGAGCGCCTCCTCATTCGTCAGCAGGAAGTCGTCCGGGCGGTCCAGGTGCCCTCCAGTAACCACCACGTTCAGTCCATGATTACCCAGCGCCGCAGCCATCTCTTTCAGCCGCCTCGCCGTCGCGGGAACATCCGCCGCGCTCTCTACCGGGACCCCAGTCAGCATCGCCAATTCAGCCAAATTCGGCGTAATCCACCCAACGCACCCCAAAAGATTCTCCCTCAGGGCCATTTCTCCAGAAATATTTATCAGCTCCCGCCCCGAACTGGACCTCCAGACCGGATCCAGCACCGTGGGAATGCCTGGGTGTTGTCCACAAAACTCCCTGACTACATCCACGGTTTCACCCGTCGCCAGCATGCCGATCTTCACCCCAGCCACAGGCAGGTCAGCCGCCAGGCAAGCCAGCGTAGCCGCCACCGTAGCCCCCGGCACAGCCTCCACTCCCGCCACCCCCGCAGTCGACTGCACAGTCAGCCCGGTGATGCAGGAGATCCCATAGCCCCCAAGGGCCGCAAACACCGCTAAATCCGCAGTGATTCCCGCGCCAGAGGATGGATCGTACCCCGCAATGGTCAGCAGCACCGGTGGCGCTGCCGCCCCCGCCTGTTTACTGTCCGTCGATGGGGAATTGGAAGTTTTCACGTCAAGTAAAAAGTGTTGCAGTTATGTGAAAGAAGAGTATTGGCGCGGATGCCGCAAAATGCATCTCAACAGGTGCGTACGAACCATCAAAAAGCGTAGCCTTCTGGAGTTGTTCACAAGCAGAAAACCTAGCATAAACAGCCGGTTTTTTGCAAGCTTTGGGACAAAATAAATCCTCTGGAATCTTTGACTTATGGGCTAGCGTTTCCTTAAAATAACGGATGGAGCACAATGATTCGATCAACCTATAGTAATGCCCTGCGAAGTCCATTCCCGCAGGTAAGGCTTCGACGCCAGCACTCAATCACAATTCTAATGGCCGCGAGCATCATGATCGTAGCTACAGGGGCATCCTCTCAGGATCTGGCACCATCCGCTAAGTCCCCTATCAAGAGCACTTCCGCTCCCTCTCCCCAAATCAAGAAGCAGCGCCACTGGTATCAGGTGGGTCAAGCCTCCTGGTATGGCACACGTTTTGATGGCAAGTCCACCGCCAACGGCGAGGTCTTCGACTCAAACGCGCTGACCTGTGCCCACCGCGAGCTCCCCTTGGGCAGCTGGCTCCGGGTGACCAACCTGCGGAACCATAAGTCCGTCGTTGTCCGAGTCAATGACCGCGGTCCCCTTGAGGATGACCGCATCGTAGACCTGTCACAACAGGCGGCCTCTACCATTGATATCTATGGTTTAGGCCGCGTCCGCCTTGAGCTTGTCTCAACCGAGGACAGGGCTAAATCCATGATTACAAAGATCGCTTCCCTTCAGGTTCCAGCCCTCCTGCCCCGCGTCCGGTAACCGCCGACGACGGGGAAAACTCCCCTATTTCCACAACCTGTCTCCGGTGTGCCGCGCTACACTCCGGCTAGTATGTCTGTGCCTATGCCATCCCACGCCGCCGCACCTGATAATCTGCTTCCCGCTCGCGAAAAACTTATTGTTGCCCTGGACTTCCCCTCGGCCACCACCGCGCTGGAGTTTGTAAACCGGCTTGACGGCGCATGCACATGGTTCAAAGTTGGCCTGGAGCTATATCTTTCCGCCGGCAATGCAATCGTGGCCGCGCTGCGCGAGCGCGGCTATTCCGTCTTTCTCGACCTCAAGTTGCACGATATTCCCAACACCGTAGCCGGCGCGGTGCGGAGTGCCTCCACCAGCGGAGCCTCCCTGCTTACACTGCACTCACTGGGAGGCCCAGCCATGCTGGAAGCTGCGGTCAATGAGGCAGCAAAACTACAAAATCCCCCAAAGTTGCTGGCTGTCACCCTGCTGACCAGTATGGATGAATTGCAAATACAGGCTATTGGCCTGCCGCTGCCTGCAGCCGATCAGGTGTTGAAGCTTGCTCGAATGGCGTGCGCGACGGGAGTAGACGGAGTGGTCGCCTCTCCGCTGGAAACCGCTGCCCTCCGCGCTGCACTAGGAACAAAGCCTCTTCTTGTCATCCCCGGGATTAGATCGGCTACAGACGCAGCCGACGACCAGAGACGCACGGCCTCGCCCGCAGACGCAATCGCCAGCGGGGCATCCATGCTCGTGGTAGGCAGACCTATCACCCGTGCGGTCGATCCAGTCTCCGCCGCACGAGCGATTCTGCAGCAAATTACTGCCGCCAATTCCCTATAGGATATTTCCACTGCAGTTCATATCAATCCTGCATCTAACCAGAGGCACACCCATTTGGGGTGTCACAAGGGGTTCAAATGAAATTGCGTTTATTGCCAGCTAAGATTGCACTTTTCGTCATGATTCCCGCGCTCGCGACTGTCACCGGCGTAGCCCAGGGGCATAATGACCACAACCAAGGCCATCAGGGCGGTGACAACCATGGTGGGCCACCTCCCCAGAACTTCCAGTTCCACGATCAGGACCGCAACCAGTTTCAAGGCCACTACAAGAAGGATGTCCGCAAGTTCCAGGGAAATCCAGGTAACAGACCGCACTTCGAGCGCGGCCAGCGGGCTCCGGACAATTACCGGTTCCAGCCGGTTCCAGCTTCATACTATCGGCATGCCACGCCTCCGCCTCCCGGCTACCAGTACGGCTACTATGACGGCTACGTTGTAGCGTACGATCCGACGACGCGCATCATCGCAGATGTGCTCGATCTGGTAACGCGTTAAAACCGATGCATCATTTCCAGTAAAAGCCCTCGCTCAACGCGAGGGCTTTTTACTGTCTGCCTGCAGAAAATCTACTGATGCTCGCCAAATGATCCACTGCGAACGGCATAGCGTGTCGTCGCCAGCGGTGCGTGGGTCACGTCCATATCGCTCAGCCGCAGCGTCAGCGCTCGTGCTGTACCGCCACCCAGCACAAATTCACTGAGTGGCAGTTCCACCACGTCGAATCCACGGTGCTGCAACTCGGCAGCGACCTGTGGCGTGGCATTGTGCATGATTACGCGACGGCCGATATTCAGTGCGCCGCAGGCAAAGTGCACAGCATCATTCTCTGAGACAACGATGCGCTTCCGCGCCGGATAGTGCCCCTCAATCTTCTTAAGCGACTCGCGGTCGAAGGCTTCGGGGTAATACATTACGTACCCACCCGTAAGCGGGCAGAAGCAGGTGTGCAAGCTGTAAAAGCGCGGATCCACCAGCCGCAGTGCCACCACAGGCTTTCCCCAGTTCTCTTCCAGTGCATGATGCCCGCAGTCGCAACTGCGTTGGCCATGTCCCGCCCACAGGCGCGAACCATCCGCCTCAAACAACGCGTCACCCTCGCCTTCAAACGGTGTCTCGCGGCGAGTATCCATCACCAGAAAGCCCTGCTGTAGCAACCATTCACCGAAGTAGTGCTCTTCTCTGCGGCGTTCGCGATGAAAGAAGCTGGAGAGTACAGCCACCCCGTGCAGAATCAGTGCCGCCCCGGCAGTAAAGACCATATCCGGCACCCCCGGTTGCGGCTCAATCAATTCCACGTCTGCCACCTGGCAGATGGCGTTGTGAAGCCCTTTCCATTGCGAGATAGCATCTGCATGCGAACTACGGTGAAGATTGCCCGCCATCCATGGATTGATCACGTAATTCACGTCATAAAACGTGGGCGGACACATCAAAAAAGTAGCTTTTGTGAAGTGGGGTGTTGCTGCTGGTTGGGAACCTTCAAAATATCCTGCTTGCGGGGCAAAGCTTATCGTGGTCATTACAACTCCTGCATACCGTCGTAGAGTCTCCTCCGGCATGGATGCCTTCGTCAAGACGAATCCAGTGGCCAAAAGGTTACCTTTGCAGGTGCAGTTTCACAGACGGAGCAGCCAAAAGATACCAATCCATGAAGTGAAGTATTTCTCTTTCGGGATGCATCCAATCCCGTATAGCTGCAACTTAGGAGAATGTAAAAATGGGCGAAAAGAAGCTATCAGAAGAAAAACTGGCACGGCAGATTGCAGGTCTGCCAGCCTGGCAGGTGCGCAACGATAGTGACGGCAAAATGCTGGTGCGTGACCTCCAGTTCGCGGACTTTGCCGGCGCACTACGGTTCATCAACCAGTTGGGAGCTGAGGCTGAAAAAGCCGGCCATCACCCGGATATCGACATCCGCTATAACCGCGTGCGGCTGGTGCTGGTCACTCATGATGCCCATGGCATCACAGCGAAAGACATTGCACTGGCGCAGATCGCAGAAAGTTTGGTCTCAGCGGGGCTAAACAGCGATCTTATAGGTTAGTGGACATCGTCGAGAGAAATTTTCTATAGTCCACCACCTGTTCTAGAACCATCTTCCCGCGCATCTGACGATAAAACATTTGGAATCTTTCACTTACGGAAATTCCACACCTTCAACACCGTGATCGGACGCGTTGTCATATGAAAAAATGTATCCTGCGTAAAAAATAACTATGAAAACCAGTAGACATGCGCCCTGCATGGTGCTACTTTATAAAAAGTTCAGTGAGTGCTGATTCACTCCTGAGCGCAGATTCAGGATGAAGAACAACCATCCTTACAAGTTGCGTCACTGGCCTCCCGCCACGAGCATGAAAATGCTCGTGGCGTCTTTTTTGTTCCATCGGGCTATCCTAGACGCACAAGCTGCTCAAGCGACATCTGAACGATAGAATTGTTCCCCTCTATGGCTCTTTCTACCTCTAGTTGGATATTCTGGGCCCTGCTCTCTGCCGCCTTTGCCGCGGCAACGGCACTGCTCGCCAAGGTCGGCGTGGCCAGCGTCGATTCCAACCTGGCTACCGCCATTCGAACCAGCGTCATTCTTGTATTCACCTGGGCCATTGCCATCGTCCTGGGAAAGCATCATGCACTGGGAGAGATCAGCCGCCGCAGCTGGATCTTTCTTGTGCTCTCCGGTATTGCGACAGGGCTGTCATGGCTGTGCTACTTCCGCGCACTGCAGATCGGCCCAGCCTCGGGCGTGGCGCCTGTGGACAAGCTGAGCGTGGTGCTGGTGATTCTGGGTGCATGGATCTTTCTCGGAGAAGGCCTGACACCGATGAAGCTCGTGGGCGGTATTCTGATTACGGCTGGCGCTATTGTGCTGGCGCTGTCGTAGCCTTGCTCGTATGATTGCGACCGCAGGCGTGATTCGACATCTAATCACTGTAAGATAGAAACAGTTCTTTGCAACGCCCAACGCAATGTTGCGGTCAGCTCCAAATGGGGGCGTCACGGCTTCGACGGGATTGCTTGTGGCAGAGAGGCATGCCGGGGTGTGGACACCCGTAATCGCTCACAAAAACACAAGTGCCGAACCTCAATTCGCACTCGCTGCTTAATTAAATAAGTAGCCGTTCCCTCACGTTTCGCCTACGGGCGTGTACGGAGCGTCGCACAGTAGGCTGGCTCAACGTGTTCCGTCTGGACGCCGCGAGTGAGATCAATCAGGCTGGTCGCCGGCGTATCTTCGTCCGTTCCAAGCTCCGGTGACGAGACAAAATAGAACCGGAAAAAGCATGAACGCTCTCTGTTGGAAGTAGTTTCGGACGCGGGTTCGACTCCCGCCGCCTCCACCAATAAATAAGTATAACAAAATAAGCAGTTTAGATGACACAAAACAGTGAAATCCAGAAACCTGTGACAGATTTTGCACCAATGCTAGATTCTTAGCAGCATGTTAACCGTCTACACCAGACACGCGGCCAAGTGCCCCAAACGGGACGAGCCAACCTGCCTGGCCGCTTCCGCGTCCCGCCAAAACCACATCCTGGGAAAAGGCCGGGCTCCTCGCCCGCAGGTATAAGCACGCCGCCATAAGCGGCGACAACCCGAAATCTACCCTTTACATTTTGCTATACGAGCGTGGCCTCATGAGTAACCATGCTCACTTGCAACCATAGCCAAGGATTGGCTGCTCAAGTGAGCACTAGCCCTGAGAATCTCTTCTTCAATGCGGCAGGGAAAGCGTGGAAAATCCGTTAGATCCACCGCCTCATCTGGTTCATCACAGCTCAAAGAAACACGAAGAGCGCTGCATACGTTTGTATGCAGCGCCTTATAGTGCTGGCCGAAACGAGCCGGTTCCAGCCCCAATCGGACCAGAATGGCTCCATCCTGGCCCGATTGGAAAGAAGGTGTGGTGCGGGCGGAGGGAATTGAACCCACACGGCCTTGCGGCCTGCGGATTTTCATACCACTTCGGCTTTCGCCGCCCCGCCAGTGCGGGTTCGTGGTCTGGACTATACCTTCACCATTCCCATACGCGGTTTAGGTGCTGCCCGTCTAGTCTCTACACCTTCCCGGAATCGCTTCCGGGCTTGGCTCGGGATTGCCATTTCAGGTTTCCCCGACTTTGAGCAGTTCTACTCCACCGGTTTCCCGATGGGCACTCAAGCGCTTAAGTCCGCTGCGTCTGCCATTTCGCCACGCCCGCGTGAAATTGGCCACATCCCCATCATAATGCAAGCAGCCGTGATCTACATTTCGCCAGCAGTCGGATGGCTTCCGCGCGACCGGGTCCTTCCTTGGAAATTGCTTTTTCTTCGGACGTGACCTCCACCATCCGGGCCTTGCAGCGCTCAGCACCTTAACAAACCGGTCCAAGCACTCGTCTTACATCCTAAAAGAAACCTTCGCGGCGCGGCTCACATTTCATTCAGTGCGTAGGATAAAGCGCACGGTACATCTCGCGGTTTCTCAGAATTGCCTCCACGTACTCGCGCGTTTCGGTATATGGGATTGACTCCACAAACTCGGCAATATCTTTGTAGTCGTTGGCGCTCATCCATTCGCGCACTGGTGTATCCCCCGCGTTATAGGCGGCCAGCGCATACTCCGGCTGGCCGTTGTAGCGGGCCAGCACCTGCCGCAGATTCGCTGTACCCAGGGCAATATTCGTCGCTGGTTGCAGCAGATCTGGCGTATTGAAGTGTTTATCGCCCTCATGCTTCGCCACGGACTTTGCAACCGCTGGCAGCAACTGCATCAGGCCATACGCATTCGCCTTTGACATTGCGCTCGGGTTGAACTCAGACTCCTGCCGGATGAGCGATGCCACCAGATACGGGTCAAGCCCGTTCTTTTCCGCATTCGTCACAATGTCCGTCCAGTATGGCTGCGGAAAAAGCAGATGCCAGTACGCCACGGGCACAGCAGCACGTTCGTACGCGAAGAATGGCAATCCACTATGCTTCATCGTCTGCAATGCGCGGAAGTATTCACCGTAGGACACATAGATCTCCGCCTGCGCCAACAGTCCCCATGTCGAACCGCCGGCGCCAGCCTGCATCTCCGGCCCAATATATTCATTCAGTGCCGCGTTCGCGAGCAGCCGCGCACGGATCAGGTGGATATCATTCTCTGGCAGTGCATCCGTCAGCGGCGCAATCTCCGGCGCGTTCACAAATGCCAGAAACGGTGAAGGCGTCGCTGCGGCCGTCTGGCCCACATGCGCTAGTTGCTGACGCGCCAGGATTGCATAGTAGTAGTTCGGATAATCGATGCTCAGTTCGCGGTAATAGTTGAGCGCCTGCCCGCTGTTATGCTCCACGTCCTGGTAGATGCGACCGCGCCAGTAAAGCGCTCCGGGAATCTCCTGCCCGCCGGGATAACTTTGCAATTGTTCATCCATCAATCGCGCTGCTTCAGCATAATTCCGCAGCCGGTAGTTCATCCACGCTGCGCGCCAGTGGGCAGACGGCGCATACGTGCTGGCCGGAAACAGCTTCACCAGCGTCGCATAGTGATAGATCGCCTGCGTGTAATCCCGCCGCAGCAGATACATATTGCCGCCGGAGTAGAGCGCCTCTTCCAGCCAGTGGCTATGCGGAAACTGCTGCATCATCTGCTCCAGCATCTGGCGATGCAGCACCGTGTCATTGTCTGCACGCGATGTCTCCGCCAAGATATAGAGTCGCGCCGCTCCGCTGTCATCGCTGGTCTGCGGCAGAGTGTTGGCATCACGCTTGCTCAGCCGCTTTGTCTTCAGTTGGCAAACAGCCTCGTAGATTGCGAGAGCACTGCGATCCGCCACACTCAGCGAAGCATCGTTGCGGCTGATCGCCGCATACTCCGCTTCAGCCTCGGCATAGCGATGCGCCAGAAAGAGCTGGTCTGCATGGGCCTTGCGTTCGGCTGCGGTAAGCGGCGCAATCTGGTCGAGTTGCGTCCGTGCCGTAGCAGATTCAGGCGAGAGCGGCAGCGAGCTATAGATGCCGCGGTAGATACGTGCCGCCGCCGCGGTGTTCCCTGCAAGCTGATTCGCGCGTCCGCGAGTGTACAGAAAATCAGCATGGGAGCCCTGCGGCGTATTCGCCAGCGGCTCCAGCACACGCAGCGCACTTTGCGGATCGCCCTGCTGCATATACGCATTCGCCAGCAGAATAGGTGCGTTCGCAATAAAGATGCTGCCCGGATGCCGCGCGGCAAAGTTGTTCAACAGCGCAAAGGCTGTGGCCCCATGCCCAGCCTGCAACTGTGCCTGTGCGCCCAGGTAATCCGCATAGTCGGCCAGAGCACTTCCCTGCCTGCTGGCCATTTGGAAGTTCGCCGCCGCGTCAGCAAAGCGATGGTCCAGCATGTTGGCATGGCCCAGCGCCAGATACGCCGCCGCCGCCGCTTCGCCCGTACGCGCGTACGCATACCGTGTCACGCCAGCGTACGCTGCGGCAGAGCGGGTTGCCGCCAACTGCTGCGCCATCGGCCGCAATTGCGACGACGCCATAAACGCGCTGTGCAGCTTGATGCTCTGTGCCGTCGCCGGAACCTTCGGCACCACAGCTCTGCGCTGGGCCGCCAGCGCCTTGGCAGAAGGATGTGCCACCACAGCCTTCCCCGCCTTGTTCCGCGTTTTGGCGCTGGAAGCGGCTACCGGATTTACCCCAGTTTTGGCGGCAGTATGGCTGGCCGCAGGTTTCTTCGCCGATGGTTTGGCCGTACCCGTTGGTTTGGCTGCTGTAGCCGCAGTCTTGGCCGGACTGGACGTTGTATGAGCAGCTCCGGGTTTCTTTTTTGCTACGGCAGCCGTCGATGTGCTGCTCTGGGCCGCTCCAGCACATACTATTCCGGCCATCAAGGGCACAAGTACGAACCCACGCAGCACTTTGCAGGCTGTTGCCCGTCCGTTACTTGCGGAAGTTGATCGAATCCATTGCAAAACGCTGCCCATCCCTTCAATTATGATGCTCACCCCCCTGTGCAACGCGCCTGCATCGCGTTGCACCAATGAGACGGAACCACCGGAGGTACGTCTCACAACCGGCCTTCTTACACCGATTTCCGCCCCCTTAGTTTTGCATTGGGTCATAGGCCGTTTACTATGGTGAAAGCGGAGTTGTTAAGTCGGGCTTCAGGTCCTTCTTGACTTCGCAAAAGATTTCTGCACCAACTGACCTATGACTGCCATCCAATCTCCAGTAACGGAAGAGATCCACCCCGATGTAGCACTGGTGGCGCGAGCGAAGACCGGCGACGAAGCCGCCTTCGAACAGCTTATTCGCCAGTACGATCGGCAGATCTTTCGTATTGCGCGGCACATTACGCAGAACAAGGAAGATGCCGAGGACATTGTCCAAGACACCTTTCTTAAGGCGTATCAGAAGCTTGAGCAGTTCCAGGGGAACTCAAAGTTTTATACGTGGCTGGTTCGCATCGCGGTCAATGAAAGCCTGATGCGGCTGCGCAAGCGTAGAAATAGCAAGACCGTCTCGATGGATGAAGACGTGCAGACGGAAGACGGTTCGGTGCCACGGGATTTTGCCGATTGGACCCCGAACCCGGAACAGCAGTACGGTCAGGGCGAACTTGGCGATATCCTGCGCAAGACGATTCAGGGTCTACCGCCGGGATTTCGCAGCGTATTTACTCTACGCGACGTCGAGAATCTTTCGACGGAAGAGACCGCAGAGGCATTAGGATTGAGCGTTCCAGCCGTCAAATCGAGGCTGTTGCGTGCGCGGCTACAGTTGCGGGAGCGGCTTAGCCGCTATATGAAAGTCAAGGAAGAGGGAGCGAAGTGACCTGCACTGAGTTTCTGGCGAAGATGACCGATTACTTCGACGGCACCGTCGACGCAAAGCTGCTTGAAGAGGTTCGCACCCATCTATGCGAATGCAGCCACTGCGAAGTCGTAGTCAATACGACCCAGCAGACCATCCAGGTCTATCGCGATCATCAGATCTACGAGTATGAGATGCCGGAGACATTGCGCGACCGCATTCGCACCGCCATCATGGCGAAGTGCCGCGGCAAACGCTGCAAGTAAAGCTGCCGGGGTCTTCCATCTCGCATGAAACCTCAGCCCGGCAATCCCCCTCCCAAAAACATTGATCCCATCCTGACGCGAAAGCGCGGCTTCCTCCGCAATCCCGGCAGCATCCTGCTTACGCTCCTAGCCGTTGCCTTCGCAGCCTACGTCTTCGGTCGCCTGCCCCAGGCGGACACCGCCTATCAGTCTCTGTTGAATGCCATCGACGGCCAGCGCTCCAACGCCCTCACCATCTGGCAGCTTGCGCCCTTTGTGGGCATCGGCATCACCATCCTGCTCATCGCAAGCTACATCCTGAAGCGGCTGAACCGGGCACGCAAAAGCGTCTCCAAACGCCTGTTGGTCTCAGGTCGCCTCAAAGTCACCGAGGCGCAATTTACCAGCCTCGCCGCGCAGCATTCCATCTCACTCAATGTCGCGCACCATGCTTACCATCGCTTGCAGCGAGATTACGGCCCAGAGATGCGCATCGAACTGACCGACGATCTACGCGGCGATCTGCATTGGAAAGACATTCGTGTTCTGAATGTGATGACGAATCTCACGATGCTCTGTAGCCGCCGTAAACACGTCCACGCCGATGCAGACGCCATCCACACCGTACTGGACCTTCTGCTCTACATCGAAAGCTGCCCGCCCCAGTCGCGAAGCTGATTCGCCTCGCCCACTAATCGCTGCGTGGATGCAGCGTGGGCCGGTCACTTCCCTGGTCCGTCCCCTTGCTGCTACCGCTGCCACTGCCTGAATCGCTGGGCCCACCGGTACGCCGCAGCGTAGGAGCATTGCCGCCCTTGCCGTCCTTGGTCTTGCGCTTGTTCTCAATGCGCGCCAGCCGCGTCTTCACATCGTCAAACTCTGAAGTCGTCACTACATAATCCGGCCGCGCCGGTAAAATCGTGGCAATCTCATTTTCGATATTCACGATGCGGTCGCCTGTCGGCGGATGGTCTTGAAACGCCTTCGCCAGTGTTCCCGGCTTCTGCTTCTCCAGCGCCTCCAACTTTTCGAACATGGTGATCATGCCCTGCGGATCGTACCCGGCCTTATACATATACTGCACGCCCAGATAATCCGCCTCCGCTTCAAAGGTCCGCGAAAACTGCAGAAATGTCAGTGGCACCGCAATCTGCTCCGCCTCGTACACACCATATCCCGTCCATCCGCCCAGAAAGATCATGGGCCCAATGGATGCAATCTGCATGTAGTTCGCTCTGGTCATCTCGCGTGCGGCATGGTGCGCAATCACATGGCTGATCTCGTGTGCCATCACGCCCGCCAGCTCCGACTCGTCGTCCGC
>DASWOP010000047.1:0-6487 GCA_036404255.1 Acidobacteriaceae bacterium
TCGGTGTTACCAGCGATCCGGACCGCAGGATATTCGAACATCACAATGGCATTCGTTCCGGGTTTGCATCGAAGTATCACTGCACAAGACTCTTGTTGATTGAACATTACGGCGATATACGACAGGCGATTGCCAGAGAGACACAACTGAAGGGGTGGACTCGGGCGAAGAAGCTGGCGTTGGTGCAAGTCTCGAATCCGACGTTCAAGGATCTGGCGGAACAGTGGGGGTGGCTGCAGATTGGCCCCTATCGCAGCATCGCAGCGGAAGATTCGAAATGATGTGGTGGTGTGAGCACCTTCTGGATTCTTCGGCTACGCTGCGCTTCGCTCAGAATGACTCGATTAGGAATTGACATGAACAAATAGAAGAACGACTCAGTGAAGGAATGGGGCGCGATGAGTGGCAGTCGTGGCTGGAAGCTAGGTGCAGTATGGGTGATGCGGGCACCTTCTGGATTCTTCGACTGCGCTGCGCTTCGCTCAGGATGACTCGGAATAAAAAGAGGCGGCCATGATGGCCGTCTCTTCTCTTTGTAATTGATGAAGATTATTCGCCGTAGGGGACCCAGATGTTTTTGACCTGGGAGGCGTGGCGGAGGAAGTAGCGGCCTTCGGCTTGCTGGGGATCGTACCAGTCGATGGCGTAGCCGTCGTTGGTCCAGGTCTGCTTCATGTTGCCGATGCTGGCGGTCTTGACCAGGGTGGAAGCTGCCTCGTCGCGGAAGCTCCAGATGGCGTCGATGTCGTCGTGCTCGGCGAGGGTCTTGCCGAGTTCGTTGGGCTTGCCGGCGACGATGTTGACTACTCCGCCGGGAAGGTCGCTGGTGTCGAAGATGGAGTAGAGGTCGGCCATGATGGTGGCGTAGCGCTCGCTGGGGACGGCGACGACGGTGTTGCCCAATGCGATGGCGGGGAGGACGAGCGAGAGCAGGCCGAGGAGGGGGGACTCTTCCGGGGCGAGGATGCCGATGGTGCCGACGGGCTCGTTCATGGCGAGGGTGACGTTGCGGCCCGGAGGATTGTGCACCGTGCCTTCGAACTTGTCTGCCCAACCGGCATAGGCGAAGATGCGCTCGATGGAGTAATCGACTTCAATGCCGGCCTGGTCTTCGCCGACGAGAGCGGCCAGCTTGGCGACGAGTTCGTCGCGGCGCTGGATCATGTTCTCGGCGATGTAGAAGAGGACCTGGGCGCGGCCATGGGCGCTCTGTTTGGCCCATTTTTCGGCTTTGCGGGCAGCTTCTACGGCGTTGCGGATGTCTTTGCGGCTGCCGAGGGGGGCTTCGCCGACGAGATGGCCGTCGAGGCCGTAGACGGGGTAGCTGTAGCCGCTATCGGGACGGGCTTGCTTGCCGCCGATGTACTGCTTGATGGTGCGGTCTAGTCCTGCGCGGACGGCGGGCGGCGCTTCGCGCGCGGCTTCCTCATTGTGTGTGGGGGCGCTGGGGATTGTGACCTTTTTGCCCTTGTTGTGGTGGAGCCAGTTGGGGACGAGGTATTCGTACATGCCTTCGCGACCGCCTTCGCGGCCGTAGCCGGATTCGCGGTAGCCGCCGAAGCCGCAGGAGGCGTCGAACATGTTCGCTGAGTTGACCCAGACGACGCCGGCTTTGATCTGCGAGGCTACGTCGAGGGCGACGTTGATGTTTTCGCTGTAGACGGTGGAGGCGAGGCCGTAGACGGTGTTGTTGGCTAGTTCGATGGCTTCGGCTGGGGTGCGGAAGGTCATGGCGACGAGGACGGGGCCAAATATCTCTTCCTGCACGACGGTGGAGGAGCTCTGCACGTTGGTGAGCAGGGTGGGCGGGAAGAAGAGGCCCTTGGTGGGGAGGCCGTAAGTGGGTTGCCAGCAGGTGGCGCCCTCTTCGATGCCCTTGGCGACGTAGGCGGTGACGCGGTCGAGCTGGTGCTTGTCTACGATGGCGCCGATGTCAATGGATTTGTCGAGGGGCGAGCCGACACGGAGGGTTTCCATGCGGGCGCGGATCTTGGCGTAGAGTTGCTCGGCGACGCGCTCGTGCACGAGAAGGCGCGAACCGGCGCAGCAGACCTGGCCCTGGTTGAACCAGATGCCGTCGACGAGGCCTTCGACGGCGGAGTCGAGGTCGGCATCGTCAAAGACGATGAATGGCGACTTGCCGCCGAGTTCGAGGGAGAGCTTCTTGGGCGAGTTGGCAGAGGCTTTGCGGATGACGCGGCCAGCTTCAGTGGAGCCGGTGAAGGCGAGCTTGTCCACGTCAGGATGCTCGACGAGGGTGGCTCCGGCGTGGCGGTCGCAGGTGATGACGTTGAGCACGCCGGGAGGCAGACCGACTTCGTGCGCGAGTTCGGCGAAGGCGAGGGCGGTGAGCGGAGTGTACATGGCGGGCTTGATGACGATGGTGTTACCGGCGGCGAGCGCGGGCGCGACCTTCCACGCAAACATCAGGAGAGGGAAGTTCCAGGGGATGATCTGGCCGACGACGCCGCAGGCGGTGTAGCCGGGGAATTCGGATTCGAGAAGCTGCGCCCAGCCGGCGTGGTTGTAGAAGTGGCGGGCGACGAGTGGAATGTCGATGTCGCGGGATTCGCGGATGGACTTGCCGTTGTCGAGGGTTTCGAGGACGGCGAGGCGGCGGGAGTGCTTCTGAACCTGGCGGGCGAGGGCGTAGAGGTAACGCGCGCGCTGGTGGCCGGTGAGCGCCTGCCAGCCGGGGAGAGCGTCTTTCGCGGCCCTGACGGCGGCGTTGACGTCGGCAGAGGTGCCGTGGGAGATGTCGGCGATCTTTTCGCCGGTGGCGGGGTTGACGGTGGCGATGGTCTTCGCCGGTTTGGTCCACGCGCCGTTGATGTATTGGCCGAAGGCGTGTTTGTGGCTGGCCAGCCAGGTGTCCACTTCTTTCGTGTCTTCTGGTGCGGGACCGTATTCCATGCTGTAGAACTTCTCCACGATGCTGTTCATAAAGTGCTCCTTCAAAATCTGCGATGCCGGGAACGAGTGCTTCCGGGGCTAAAGCCCGATTCGTTGCCTGGGCTTACTTCCGTGGGGCTGAAGCCCCACTCCCCCCGGCTAAAGCCGGGGGCTTAATCCCAAAATTCGGCTTATCCAATCAGTTCGGTTTACGCAATCAATCAGGCAGATGCTCACCTGGTTGCAAATCCTTGAGAAGCAGATTCTTCGCTACGCTCAGAATGACAGGGTATATGAAGTGAACTTTTGACTTAGGACACCAACGCCTGCAGTTCTGCATCTTTCATCTCCATAAACGTTGCCAATCTGTATCTTTCATCTCACAAATTCGTTGTTATGCGATGGGGTGACGATAGGCGGCGGAGTAGCGGCCGTTGACGTGATGTTCCAGCTGGCGCTCGATGTCGCCGAGCATGGAGCTGGCTCCGTAGCGGAAGAGGGTGGGCTCCAGCCAACTGCGGCCTAGCTCGTCCTTCATGAGGGCCATCCACTCGATGGCGTGCTTGGCGGTCTTGATGCCTCCCGCGGGTTTGAAGCCGACGGCGTAGCCGGTGCGCTCGGCGTATTCGCGCAGGGCACGCACCATGACGAGGGAGACGGGGATGGTGGCGTTGACGGCTTCTTTGCCGGTGGAGGTCTTGATGAAGTCTGCTCCGGCCTGCATGGCGATGACCGAGGCTCGGGCGACGTTGCGCAGGGTGAGGAGATCTCCGGTGCCGAGGATGGCTTTCATGTGGGCGGGGCCGCAGGCGTCTTTGAAGGCGGCGACTTCGTCGTAGAGTGCCTGCCAGTCGCCGTTGAAGACGTGGGCGCGGGTGATGACGATATCGATCTCCGAGGCTCCGGCTTCGACGGAACGGCGAATCTCATCGACGCGTTCGGCGAGCGGGGAGAGACCGGCGGGGAATCCGGTGGATACAGCGGCGACGGGGATGCCGGAGCCTTCGAGTGCCTTGACGGCGGTCTCGACGAAGGCGTGATAGACGCAGACGGCGGCGGTGTGGATGTTGAGCTCTTCGATGCCGAGGGCCTTGACGATGTGGTCCTGCAGGGGACGGCGGGCCTTGGCGCAGAGGCGGCGGACGCGGTCGGCGGAGTCGTCTCCGGAGAGGGTGGTGAGATCCATGCAGGTGATGGCACGGAGGAGCCAGGCGGCCTGATAGTCCTTCTTGACGGTGCGGCGGGTGACGAGAGAGGCGGCGCGGCGCTCGACGGCGCTGGTGTTCACGCGAATCTCTTCGACCCAGTCAAGGTTGAGGGGAATACGGCGGTTGGGTTCGAGTGCGCGGCCGTTTAACTCTACCGGCACGGTGTGCGCTGGGGAGGGCGTGGCGGTTTGCTGGTGATTGACTTCCATAGATTCTCCAAAGGCCATCAGGGGCCTTGCCGGAAGGCAGGCAAAAGGGTGATGGAACCGAAAGTTTATACCTTTCAGGGGGTAAAAGCGACCCCAAAAGCGAGCCCAGCGAAGCGCTTCGGCGAAACGCGATGTGCCAGGGTGATTGAGGTGCTTTGAGACGGGTGGTTCAAATACTTGCGTATGATAGCGTTCTCTCAGTTAGGATGGACGCCAGAACCATGCCCAGAAAAACAGCCGAACCCAAACACTCGAAGGCTCCCACACGCGTGCAATTGCCCGTGCGTAAACGCGCTACGCTGGCGGATGTTGCCCGCGTGGCGGGTGTAGTGCCAATGACCGTTTCACGCGCGATCAATCGCTCAGGCTATGTGAGCGAAGAGGTGCGGGCACGGGTGACGGAAGCCGTGGAACAGCTACAGTACCGGCCCAATATGCTGGCTCGGCAACTGAAGGGGCAACGATTCTATGCGGTGGGTGTAATGCTGCCGGATATCGCCAATCCGTTTGGCAATGAGCTGGTGCTGGGCATCAAGGAAGTGCTGGACGATAGCGGATACACGACGTTCATTACAACGTCTGGCGGCAGCGTGGAGAAGGAGACGGCGGCGCTACAGTCGTTTGTGGACCACAGGATCGACGGACTGATCGTGGCGACACGCGGATCTATCGCGGGCGATAAGGCGCTGGGGGAGATCGCGGCGCAGCATGTGCCGATTGTGACGATTGGACGACCAGTGGAGAGTCCGGGGGTGGATTGCGTATCCGTGGACCACTACCGGGGGGCATTTGAGGCGGCCTCGCACCTGATCGAATCCGGTCACAAACGCGTGGGGTATATCGGGATCGGACATCCGGAGGACGCGGTGCCACAACGGTTCGAAGGCTACCTGGCGGCGCTGGAGGCCGCAGGTATTCCGTTTCGGCCGGAGTATGCCGTGCGCGAGGTGGATGCGCCGGCGTTTGCCACGGAGGAAGACGGCTACCTTGGCATGCTGGAGCTGGCCAACAGAAAACAGCGGCCAACGGCAGTGTTTGCACGTAATGACTTTGCCGCAGTGGGTGCGCTGCGCGCCCTGCATACGCTGGGGTTGCGGGTGCCACAGGACATTGCCGTGGTGGGCTTCGACAATATTCGGCTGTCGGCTTACACCACGCCTCCACTGACGACGGTGGAACAGCCGATCCTGGAGCAGGGGCGGATGGCGGCACGGTTTCTGGTGGAGCGGATTGAAGGCAAGGCCAAAGGCAAGCCACGCAATGTGGTGATGGCGAGCAAGCTGGTGAAGCGAGAGTCTGTCATGAAGCGCGCCAAAGCCTAAGCGCTTTGTACATGGCTCCATCTGCATGATCCAACTCTATGGGGTGACGTGGACGACAAAGCTCCCGGAAGATGCCTGGGCCAGCAGGCTCTATGCCGGGAACGATTCCAGCGAAGCAAACCCCATACCAGTTGCGGAATTGACCTAAGCTGGCGAGGTGCGAAGTTGCTTTTTGCCACGCTTCGCCGCGTACATGAATGAGTCGGCCTGATGCAGAAGAGCTTCAAGGGTTTCTGTACTGCTGCTGGACGGGACATATCCGAGGCTGAAGCTCAGGGGGTAGGTTCTGGAAGGGATGCAATTGGCTGTGTAGGCTGCAGCTTTAAGGCGGGTGATGGCCAGCATGAAGTTTTCATGATCGGCTGTACCTGCGACGGCGAATTCATCGCCGCCGAGCCGGCCGATTATGTCGGTTTCGCGAAACGTTGCCTGCAAGATCACGGCCATCTCCTGCAGGAGACATGAGCCTACATTGTGTCCCAGGCTGTCGTTAATTTGCTTGAGGTTGTCCATATCGAGGTAGAGAACAAAAAATGTATCGCCTGCGCGGTATGCGAGCCTGAGGGCTTGTTCGGCAAGGATGTAGAATCCCCGGCGATTGTAGAGTTGGGTCAACTGGTCACGGAGGGAGAGTTCACGGTTGGCACTTTCGAGCTGCTTGCAACGGCTGGATAGGAAAAGGATAAAACAGAAAGCAAGGAAGGTAAGAAGCGCTGAGGCCAAAGCCACGCCGTACTGCTCCGGGATCATATTGGAGCGGGTGACCAGACCCCTGATTGTTGCGAGCGCAAAGGGAAGAAATACGGCGAAGGGCGCAGCAAGACGGGCGGTCTTTCCGCCGATGCCGTCGTCGATC
>DASWOP010000048.1:0-8210 GCA_036404255.1 Acidobacteriaceae bacterium
CTTCGCTAAATGCTCTCGACCATAACTGGTCAGTCGGGCATGATGGTGATAGTCCATTCGCTCTCCTGTTCAAGCTGTGGCTTCGCATCTCCAGCTTCCCAGTTCTCGATCGAATGGACAACAACCTATTGAAACTTCACATTTAGCCCCGGAGATTCCTACAACCCTTCAAACCCGGCTACTGCTGGCTGGACGGGGCTGAATGAGAAGGGTGAGGCCGCCATCTGGGATCGATGCCGGTGCGCAGACCGCTCCAACCCTCGGAAACGACGATGCTGTTCGCCGGGTTATGCGGGTCGTACTTGATCGATACCGGCAGATCGGCGCGAAAATCCTCCACCTCCGACTGCAGCGTGCCCACATCCTGCGAGCATTCGTACACCACCCCGGCAATCTTGTAGCGGTAGCCGATCAGCGCCGCATTGCCTGTCTCCTCTGTAGGATAGAGCGGCGTATCCACGATCACGCCGTCGATGATGCGGCCATACTGCGCCAGTTCCACCCTTCGCCGCCGCTCAAGCTCTTCGCTGCTTACCCGCCTTTTGCGGATCACATAGGTAATCAGCGTCGCGGCACTGATCACCCCGGCGGCCAGCAGGCCTATCTCTTCACGACTCCTGGGATAGAGCAATCTGTGCAATGATTCCGGCAACACGGTGCTCCTTTTGCGGCTTTAGCTGAGCCGCTCTGATTTTGAGCATAGTGGAGCATGCCGCCGTTGCCGCCACCAATTCAGCATGGGGGAACCCTGCGATATACTTCTCGCGTAGACCCGATGCGAAAAACCCCTCTAAATTCGATGCTGCAAACCGCTGCCGGAACCATGGGCGCGCGCGCAATTGCTTCACCTGCCGACGATTTCTCTCTCGCCGCCGGACGCATTCGCTCCACCACCGTCATCTGCGTTCGCCGCGGCGGCAGCGTGGTCATGGCGGCAGACGGTCAGGTCACCCTCGGCTCCTCCGTCATCAAGCACAGCGCAAAGAAGATACGCCGCCTGTATCAAGACAAGGTGCTCGCCGGATTCGCCGGCTCCACCGCCGACGCCTTCTCTCTCTTTGGCCGCTTTGAGACCAAGCTGGAGCAGTTTGCCGGAAATCTTGGCCGCTCCGCCGTGGAGCTCGCGAAGGACTGGCGGACGGACAAGATGCTCCGCCAGCTCGAAGCCCTGCTCATCGTCTCCGACGTGAACCAGACCTTCCTGCTCTCCGGCACCGGCGACGTGATCGACCCGGACGAGGGCATCGCCACCATCGGCTCCGGCGGACCCTACGCTCTGGCCGCTGCCCGCGCGCTGATGGAAAATACCGAACTCACCGCGCGCGAAATCGCCGAGAAGTCCATCCGCATCGCCGGCCAGATCTGCATCTACACCAACGACACCATCACGATTGAAGAGTTGAAAGCGTAGTTCCTGTTGGCAGTGGAAGTGAGTACCAGCCATGCGCAATCGAACCATCGCCGTTCTTGCTATCTCGCTCGGTTTTGCTCTATCTGGGCCGGCACAGGTTCCCAAACAACCTGCCGCCCAGGCTCCTGCCCCCCTCACCTTGAGCATTCAACTGGAAGATATGCAGGCTGGCGTGCCACAAACAATCAGCTTCACGCTCGCGAACTCAACGGATCGCGACTTATTGGTTCCCACTCCTGTGATTGATTGCGGACGCGGCTACGACGGCGTCATTCGGGTAAAGGCACACTTTACCCCGCTGAACCCTAAATCCCCCGATGATGGTTATGGTCATGGATGCACGAGCGAAGAAAAATCGCCACCTATTATGGATCGCATCAAGAGTTGGACGGTTCTTCATCCTGGGAAATCCATTAGCATAAGGAAGCCATTGACCAAGTACATGTTGGGTAGTGCGAGTGCAGGCACCTATGAAGTCTGGGCAGATTATTCACCTCCCCATATCTCCCTTCAGGATCGAGAGACTTTGCAACAGGCAGGCATTTATTTTTCTTGCAGTAACCTGGAATCAGCGCACTTGAGCTTCATCAGGAACACGACGGAATAAGAGAAGAAAAATATGGCAATTTACCTCCCCGGCATCGCGGAAGACCAGGCGCTCTCACTGGACCAGCTCACACCGCGCGAGATCGTCGCCGAGCTGGATAAGTACGTCGTTGGCCAGCACGCCGCCAAGCGCGCCGTGGCCATTGCGCTGCGCAACCGCATGCGCCGCCAGAAACTTCCGCCCGATCTGGCTGACGAGATCATGCCGAAGAACATCATCATGATTGGCCCCACCGGCGTGGGCAAGACCGAGATCGCACGCCGCCTGGCCAAGCTCACCGGCTCGCCTTTCCTGAAGGTAGAAGCCTCCAAGTTCACCGAGGTCGGCTATGTTGGCCGCGATGTGGAATCGATGGTCCGCGACCTGGTTGAGATCGCCATTGATATGGTGCGCGACGAAAAGCTGGAAGAGGTGGAAGACAAGGCCGAGCTGAATGCCGAAGACCGCATCCTCGACCTTCTGCTGCCGCCCACTCCCCCGCCAACGGTTCAACCCGCCGCACCCGACCAGCCGATTCCGCTGCCCGCCGTCACGCCCGAGCCAGACTCCGTGGCTCGCACCCGCGACAAGCTGCGTCAGCAGTTCCGCGAAGGCCGCCTCGATGATCGCACTGTCGAGCTCGACGTTCGCGAACGCAGCCAGGCCCAGTTCGAGATCATCTCCAACCAGAATATGGATGACATGGACATGTCGTTCAAAGACATGCTGCCCAGCCTCTTTGCCCCGCGCACCAAGAAGCGCAAGATGAAGGTCTCCGAGGCGTTCGACTACCTTGTGCAAGAAGAAGAGCAGCGCCTGCTCGATATGGACCAGGTCATGCGCCTCGCCGTGGAGCGGGTGGAAGACTCCGGCATCGTCTTCCTTGACGAAATCGACAAGATCGCCGGGCGTGAAGGCGGCCACGGCCCCGACGTCTCCCGCGAAGGCGTGCAGCGCGACATCCTGCCCATCGTCGAAGGCACCACGGTCAATACCAAGTACGGCATGGTCTCCACCGACCACATCCTCTTCATCGCCGCGGGCGCATTCCACGTCTCCAAGCCCAGCGACCTCATCCCGGAGCTGCAAGGGCGCTTCCCCATCCGCGTAGAGCTGCACTCGCTCACCGTGAATGACTTCATCCGCATCCTCACCGAGCCGAAGTCGTCGCTGGTGAAGCAGTCCACCGCTCTGCTGGAGACCGAAGGCATCAAGCTGGAGTTTACGCACGAAGCGCTGCAGGAGATGGCGCACTTCGCCTTCCGCGTGAATGAAACCACGGAGAATATCGGTGCGCGCCGCCTGCACACCATCATGGAGCGCGTGCTCGACGAGATCAGCTTCCAGGCCCCGGACCTCTTCAAGACGCCCGCGGAGAACGCCGCCGTCCCCCAGCCTCTGGTCCCTGTTTCAACCGAGCCCGGCCACGCACCAGTACCCGCAGAGCCGCTGCCAGTCGTCGAACGCATCACCCACTCCGGCACCGAAAAAGTGATCGTTGTCACGCCAGAATACGTCCGCGCCCAGGTCGCCAGCATCGTAAAAGATGAAGACCTTTCGCGTTATATTCTCTAGTGATTCTGGTCTGGCCCGGTCTCAGGCGCAGGGCGCTTCAAGACATACTTGCGCAGAGAATGAGCTGGAAGCTCCACCGCGTAGCGGACGACGAGGCAGAGCAGGATTGTAGCTGCCATCACGACAGTCAGCCGCAGCCAGTAAGCTGCCAGGCTGGCGGATACATCGAACGGGCTATAAGCGTCATACACACCCATGAGATAGGCGTGCACCATGTACATGGCGTAGCTGATCAGCCCGAAGAAGGTGAGAATCCGCGAGCGGAATATCGCCATGGCAGGCTTGCCGCGCTGCAGAATAACAAATCCAGCCATGGCAGCGACTAGCAGGGTAACTCCCGTTTGAAGAGCGTCCGCAGAAAAAGATTCCGGCGCGCCACCCTGCGGGGTAAAGAACTGCGAAACCAAGAAGAGGGCGAGGCCCACAATAAAGGCTCCGCCGAGCCACCGCATGTTGCCCAGCACGCCAGTTCGCTCCCGCTTCTCAAAGACGCATGCCAGTAACGCTCCCGCAGCCAGCCCATCGCAATGGAAGAACGTAAAGATGTAGTCATGATGCCCAAAGCATGCCGCTATGGTTCGCAGCAGGATGGCCCCGGCAAAAATCCCAATAGCCCATCGGCTCAGCTCGTCGACGGATCGCCGCCGCACCACCGTGGGCCAAATGAGATAGAACTGCTCCTCAATCGCCAGAGTCCAGAACGGGCCAGCGACACCAATATGAAATAAGCGGGCAAAATTTGCCAGAAACAGCAGCGACAGCACAACATATCCGGCAGAGTGAGGGATGAACGACAGAACGGCTGTCAGGCACAGGACGTAGATTGGCAGGATGCGCAGAGCCCGCTTCCAGTAAAAATTTACATAGTATGCCGGGCGGGTTCTGTCCTCAATGAGAAGCGACGTAATGAGAAACCCTGAAAGCACGAAGAACAGGTCCACGCCATACTGGCCAAAATGCGAGACATGATAAAGCGCAAGCCGGATTCCCGACTCCTGGGGGCGTGCCATCGAGGCAAAACAGAGATGATGAAAGAAGACCGCAAGGGCTGCGATACCTCGTATGCCATCGAGTTCGCGGATATGGTGCAGACGGCGCACCGCAGGGGACCCGCCCACAACTTTCTTGATACTCTCAGATGACATGGTGCCCCACTCTCCTGCTGTTATTCTTTCTATATCAAAGGTACTAGAGAGCATCCACAAGAGCGAAGCGGCCACAACGACGAAGGCGGTCATTCATGATCTGGACGACGAAGTTATCTACGCCACAGTCCGGTCTGGTGCGCGTATTGCGGGTAGGCATTGCCGCAGTTTCCTCCTTGGTTATACTGCTGTTTCTGTACACTGCGCTTCGCCGCCTGCATTATCCGTACGAGCTGGAACAGCTTGAAGGCTACATGTTTCTTTCGTCGTTGCGCGTCTTTCACGGGCAAAGCGTTTATCCGCACCCATCACTGGCATTCATTCCATACATGTATCCGCCCGGCTACTACTATGCTGCGGCTGCCATCGGCAAACTGATGGGAATGAGCATCTCCGCGCTGCGCATGACCTCTATCCTGAGCACCCTCGGCTGCTTTGCCGCGATCTATGCGCTGGTGTGGACAGAAGTACGCAAACACCTTCCCGCGATCGCGGCCGCCGGACTCTATGCTAGTTGCTACACCATCTGCCAGGAGTGGTTCGACCTGGGCCGGCTTGACTCCTTCTTTGTCCTGCTCGTGCTGCTCGCCATGTTTGCCACACGGCGGATGCACCCCGTCATTGCTGCTCTGCTGTGGGCCCTCGCCTTCCAGACAAAACAGAGCATCCTGCCAGTGGCTTTTGTGATGCTCTGCTGCAACTGGCGCGAGATCCGGCGCACCCTTGCCGGCGTTATCACCCTGGCGCTGGCTGCTGGAGGTTCCGTCCTCTGGCTCAATCGTGCCACGCAGCACTGGTACAGCTTCTACGTCTTCACCATTCCCAAAGCAAACGCAGATATCAAGCTGCGGGCTGCATTTATCTTCTGGCCGACCGATTTGCTGCGACCGCTGGCTCTGGCGCTCATCGTCATTGTGGCGGCCATCCTGTTTACCCGGCCTAGCCTGCAAAGCCGCGCCACCCGCTTTTATCTCACTTCTGCTTCGCTGATTCCGCTGTTCTGGTGGATCCGCACACACAGCGGTTCCACCGTGAACTCGCTGATGCCTGTCTACGCGCTCCTTGCGATTCTCTTCGGCATCGCATGGAGCAGACTGATGGATGTTGCTGCAAGCATTCCTACAGCGTTTACACAGCCAGCACTCCTGCTTCTTCTCTTCGCTGTATTTTCACAGGAGGCCGCAGGAATATACAACCCTGGTGATTACCTGCCGCCTGCCAGCACCCGCGCTTCGATCCAGGCTGTCGTTGCCCAGGTTCAGTCGCTGCCGGGTGACGTCTACGTGAGCGAACATCCATACTATGCGTGGCTCAGCGGCAAACCGGCCCATGCGGATCTCGTCTCGTTACATGACGCCATGCGCGCAGCCACACCTGCACGTACTGAGCTGCGCACTGAAATGGAAACGGCCATAGAAGACCATGCCTTCACAGCTATCGTGCTCGATCAACCTGCCTCCGGCGAGCAGATGGATACCATCCTGGGAAAAGAGTGGACAAAAACCCACGACTGGCGCAGCGAATACACGTTGCAGCAGAATATTACCGGTGTCGTGCCACAAACTAAGCCTAACTGGATCATGGCGCGCTGCCTTCCCGGCACCACTGTCAGTTGCCCTCAATAGCCCTTAGCGGGGAGCACACGCCTGCGCATCAAGTTTTGGATTCAGCCGCTCGGCCACATCCCGCATGGAGCATGGTAGATAGATCCAACGCGGCTGCGATGTGAAGCGAACATCTTCGCGGCCAATAGCAGGAATCTGCAAGGGATAGCGCGTCGTAAAATCTGCGGGCATCCATACCCGCGGATGCTTCGCAAACTCTTCCGGACTCATATCCAGTGCCACTGCACTCAGAATTCCGCCATCGATCAGTTCGGCATACTGACGCATTAGCGCATCACCGTTTGCCTGGCTCTTCGCCTCGATCACTGCACCGATTGACTCCGTCCCGGCATAGAGCTTCTTGCCGGCCATCACACCGTACTCCGGATGGCTGAGCACAAGCACCTCGCCAGGAATCGCTCGAAGCTGTGCCTCGAATCCTTGCCGGGCAGCCAGTTCCGGCGGCGTGATCGCAAACTGGTTCGGCGAATAAAGATGCTGTTCCATCTGAACGCACGCTGCCAACAATATCATCACCATTGCCGCACGGCTGAGCGGCGTTCCGCGCTCTTCTAGTAGCCCGTAGAGCCGGGCCATGGCAACTCCGAAACATACGGCAATCCACGCATACGCCGGCAACAGCGAATTCACATTGGCGCCTCGATGCGCACGCAGGTAGGCAGTGAAGAACACCATGCCGACACTGCCCAGGACATAAAAACTGAGCGCTCGGCTGCGCAACGTGGGCGGAGCAGCGAGCAGGGATGAGGCGATTATCAGCAAAGCGATTCCGCAGACAGCCAGCATATCCGACGAGATAAAATGCAGCGCCAGGGTTCTGTCATACCCGAAGCCGCCCGCCATGCCGAAGACATAGTAGTGATACCACCCTCCGGTCGCGTGGGTAAGCCCAATGATCGAAGCCGTCATTAAAACAGCGAATGCGCCAAGACCAAGCAGCACGCGCCGCGGACGTTGCCAGTCGCAGCAGAGAGCAAGCACTGCAATAGGCAGAACCCCCTGCTTAGTCTGGAACGCACACGTCCACAACACCGCAGCCAGTACAGGGTGTCCTCTTCGCGTGGCCAGCAAAGAGATCAGCACGAAGAACAGATAAAGCATATCGACCCGCCCAAGGTCGAAGCAGGCGTTCACAACCGGGTAGCAGGCAGCGAAGATTCCCACCGCCGCAAGAGCAGCAAAGTGCCGCCGGACTTCGCTGTAGACCAGCGCATAGATCGCGGCAAAGCAGCCCAGAGTCGCTCCAATGGAGAGCAGCCTGAGTGCGGCATAGCCTATGCCTGCGAATTTCGAAACCAACGCTGCCGTATACAGGTAGATCGGAGTATAGAGATAGGGCGTGAAATATACGCTTGGAGCCTGGTAGAGCGCCCCTCCGCTGCGAATATGCCGCACGGAGGCGAGCACTCCATCTTCGATCCAGTCATATTCAAACGGAAGATGCAAACGCTTGGCTGCAGTCGCCACAAACGCCAGTACCATCGACACAGCTATCGCCGCCTGGAGCCAGTGCAGCCACTGCAAAGCGCGCGCAGAGACGGGGAGTGATTCCTGCCGGGGCGTCATAATGCAACCATCATCTCACGCCGCACCCGAAAGGTCCTCGTGATTCTGACACAGGTTCTGCGTGCTACCGCCCAGCACAGACAGATTCATCCACGCGCGTATCCAGCATCCGTGGAATATCCGGGGCTCCCTGCGCTGGGCATGGCAGGTAAATATACTTTGGCTCCGATGAGAACTCCCGCGCATCGCCGCCGGCATCTTCCACGCGTAGCGGGTAGTACCTGAGAAAATCCTCCGGCATCCACGTCCGCGCATCCGCCGGCCGTCCCTCTGCCGGAGAATCCAGCACCACGGCACTCAGC
>DASWOP010000049.1:0-4421 GCA_036404255.1 Acidobacteriaceae bacterium
TTCACGGCAGGCTCCGGGCAGGTTTCGAGTATGGCAAGCCGCAAAGATGCTTGGCTCGCCCTTTACCTGGTTATCTATCGGCCTGGGAAATAAATTGGTGAAGCAGATCTGCGGGATTTGAAACAGGAGTAACCACTCAGCCGTTACGAACGGGCATGAATCCGCGCAATAATAGATTGCGTCGTGAGGACGTTCTGCAGCAGCGCGGCCGTATGCAACGAGATAGAGGCTGTGGCGCAAGCTGCTGCACCTTCTTCATTGCCTTGCTTTTGTGAATAGCAGTGGCATTGTTGGAATTGGCATCGCTGGAGCCACATCCCTGGACACCAGGGCCAGCAGATCGTCCACCATATTAGTGCCACTCCTGAGCTTAGGCTGCAGGGTCAGTGCGGTACAAAGTCAGGCAAACCATAAAGTTCGCTGCCAGTAGCAGATGCTATTATTGACTTCTGATGCCGTCCCCGCAGCAGACACCTACTGCCGAAATGGAGCACCATAAGCCCGAGTTGGATGGGCTTCGTGGAATTGCGATCCTCGCGGTCCTCTTAACCCACAGCGTCACAGTCATGCATCTGCTCCCAGATACAATCCTTGGCAGACTTCTAAACCACATCTTCGTCCCAGGATGGGCGGGCGTCGATCTCTTCTTTGTTTTGTCCGGGTTCCTGATCACAGGAATCCTGTTACGTACCCGGCAATCACCGAATTATTACAAGTCCTTTTACATGCGCAGATTTTTGCGAATATTTCCGCTCTACTACGCCGTAATTACGATTCTCTTACTTGTTGGGTGTGTGCCGCTGCTCAAGCCATTTATACATTTGCATACGCTACTACCTGTCAGTGCAATTGATAAGAGCTCCTACTACCTATATCTACAGAACTGGCCGATTCCGAATTGCATTATTCCTGCATGGACGGGCGCATATTGGAGCCTTGCGGTTGAAGAGCAGTTTTATCTGGTGTGGCCTTTTCTGGTTCTGGCGCTCCGTCCCCGTACCCTTTTGCGCCTTTGCATTTCAGGATTTTTTGTGGCTCTCGTTCTGCGCATTCTGTGGATGCATTACTTTCCAGAGTCCTTCGCAGCTATGAGGATGACCCCCACGCGCATGGACGGCCTGCTCGTGGGCGCAGCCTGTGCTTTGCTCATGACTGAGAGAAAAAGCGCACTCCCGATGTCCTGGATTCGTGCCGCGTTGCTCTCAGGCGGCGTCATCATTCTTTTCATCGCAGTGTGGACGCACGGACATGAATTGATTGCTACTTCAACGTGGATGCAGACGATCGGAGTTACCGGCTTTGCACTGCTCGGTGGAGGGTTACTCGCGCTCTCGCAACATCATCCTCCCATGCTGCAGCGTGTACTAACCCTGCGTCCCCTTAGGTCGTTTGGCAAATACAGCTATGGCATCTACATGTACCACAGTGTTTTATTTTCGATAATTGGACTTTTCTATGCCCATTATCACTACAGCAGAAATTTCACGCTGGGTACGCCCGTAGGGTTGCTGATCATAGGTGCGGCCATCGCGCTTTGCTACCTGGTGGCAAAGATCAGCTTCGACTATTTCGAGATGCGCTTCCTGATGTTGAAGCGCCACTTCCGCGCAACAGAAACAGGACGATAGTTCGTCCCCACTACCCCGCCGCTCAGTATCCCAGATGGTGCAGTACGCCCACCGCGATGGAAGCAGCAACGCAATAGATCCCAAAGAGATACCACTTGCCGCTTTCCAGCCACTGGCTGAGCCACTTGAGCGCCAGCAATCCAGCCAGGAACGCGCAAACCATCCCCAACACTCCGGGGAGCACCGCCGTACCCAGCGCCGCGCCACCTTCCAGATGCCGAATCTTTATCAGCCGCAGCACCTCGCGTGCAACGACCGGCGGTGTGATCAGCACCGCCAGCGCGAAGCTGAACGCCTCTGCCTGTGCCCGTGCAACGCCCATCAGCAGTCCGCTGGAGATCGTCGCACCTGAGCGCGAGAATCCACGGAATGGCAGGCACAGCCCCTGCACTGCGCCCATAATGCTTGCCTGCTTCAGGCATGGCCGCGGCGTTCCGTCGTCGTCAAACTCGCTTCCCGGCTTGCCCGTATTGCTCTTCCAGCCGGCGATCAGAATCAGAATCCCGGCAGCCAGCAGCGCGGGCGCAATCATATCCAGCCGGCCGAAGAACTGTTCCGGCTCGATCTTCTGCCCATGCCCGAAGATCTTCTCAATTGCCTTCATCAAACCGCCGCCGACGATCGCGGTGACCACCGTCGCCACAACCAGCCTCAGCGCAATGCGCCAGAAGGTGTGCGCGCTGGAAAAGAAACTCTGCTTCCACTGCTTCCAGAAATACAGGATCACGGCAAACATCGTGCCGGTATGCAGTAGCACCAGCACCAGCGTCATCTCCGGCGATGAAGGATCCAGCCCCATCAGTTTTTCTGCGACCACAACATGTGCGGAGCTGGAGACCGGCAGTAACTCCGCCAGCCCTTGTACGAATGCGAGAATAATGACCTGCCAGATGCTCATTCTGCCATGGTAAATCAGCCCGCCGCGTTTACTCCGATGAAAGCCGTCAATTCATCGTTGGCCCTGCAGAGCCTGGTCAAAACTCCCGCAAAACAAAAAGCGCCGGCAGACATCACCGGCGCTTTTTCATCTCACAGCCTACTTCGTTGCAGGTTCCAGCTTCGCAGCTTCCACCTGTTCTGAGATCCACGCATACGTCTTCGCGAGCCCGTCATGCAGAGGCAACTTCGGCTCCCAATTCAGTTTCTCGCGAATCAGATGGTTGTCCGAATTGCGTCCGCGCACGCCCAGCGGCCCTGGAATGTGCTTGAGGTGAACCTTCTTGCCGGCAACCTCCATCACCATCTCAGCAAGCTTATTGATCGTGACCATCTCCTCGGAACCGATATTGACAGGCCCGGTAAAATCCGACTCCACCAGCCGCCGGATACCCTCCACACACTCCTCCACGAGGAGGAACGAGCGCGTCTGCTTGCCATCGCCCCATACTTCAATCTCACCGCCATCGGGCGTCTCGGCAATCTTGCGGCACATCGCTGCAGGAGCCTTCTCTTTGCCCCCGCGCCACGTGCCCAGCGTACCGAATATATTGTGGAAACGCGCCACGCGCACATCCACACCGTAGTTGCGGTGATAGGCAAAATAGAGCCGCTCGGAGAAGAGCTTCTCCCACCCATACTCGCTATCCGGAGCAGCCGGATAAGCCGAGTCTTCCGAGCACTTCGGATTGTCCGGATCGAGCTGGTTGTACTCGGGGTACATGCACGCCGACGAGGAGTAGAAGAACTTCTTCACACCGGCCTTGCGGCCCTCCTCCAAAATGTGGAGATTGATCATAGCCGAGTCATGCATTACGGAGGCGTCATGTACGCCGGTAAAGATATAGCCTGCGCCGCCCATGTCTGCTGCAAGCTGATAGACAACCTCCACGCCGTCCACTGCAGCCCGCGCATTGTTGACGTCCGTCAGATCGCCCAGCAGAAACTCGTCCGCTCCGGTATCGCCAAACTCATGCCGCTTGATATCGGCGCCGCGAACCCAGAAACCTTCCGCTTTGAGCCGCCGCACCAGATGACCACCAATAAAACCGCCTGCGCCTGCAACCAGAACTCTCTTTGACATCCGTGTGCTCCTTCCGGGGTGAAAGACCGTCTCACTATGATAACCAATCGTGCGGCCATTCTATGCCAAACCATTGAAACTTATGTCGATTATCAATTCATGCATGCTGGCTCGCGCGCGGCGGCTGTACAAATGGGTATCAACCGGCCCCGTCAAGGGCCGGACTAGAGCATTTTGGGTTCAAGTGTTAACATCTGCTGGCAGCAGTAGCCTTGCTTGAGCCCCCAGCTTTGCGTGGGATTAGCGCCCGGCTTTGCTTTTGGGATTAAGCCCCCGGCTTCAGCCGGGGGAGTGGGGCTTTAGCCCCACGGAAAAGGGATAAGAGAAGGAATGGGGCTTTAGCCCCGGAGGTACTCTTCTCTCTCCCCATGCATGTCAACACTTAAAAGGAAAGCGCCCTAATTTACTCTGCGCCAGCAGAAGATGCGCGCCATGGAACAAGTATATAATTCTTGCAAAGTTCCCCCCACGAGTTGAACAGTTTCTCTCTCAATACGCGCAGCCAGGCCCTGCGTGCTATTTCTGAAACACGATGGGGCGTATGAGACAGCTATCCGTTCGATTTCTCACATTAATCAGTATGGCGATTTCCATCTGCCTGTTGGGGACAACCTGGGCGCAGACGACGATCCGCGTTCCCGCAGATCGACCAACGATCCAGGCGGGAATTGACGCAGCGGCAAACGGCGATACCGTGCTGGTTTCGCCCGGCGTGTATACGGAGAATATCGATTTCAAGGGCAAGGCCATTACGGTTACCAGCGGGGCGACAA
>DASWOP010000050.1:0-6711 GCA_036404255.1 Acidobacteriaceae bacterium
CACCTTCGTCCGATTCGCGCTCTCGGTGCACTTATGCCGCACCGGGCAGTCACGGCATTGGTGTGGATCGGAGTGGTACTGGCGGTAGCCTTCGCGGTTGGTGGTGCGGTAGCTCAGCAACTGGCCATTGGGACAGAGGTACACATCGAGCTTTGCGTTGTAGCGGTACTCGCGCTTGTAGAAGAAGCCGTCGCGATGGGTCGGGGTGCGGTAGCCGACCACCCCGTAGAGGTTGCGCTCCTCCATCCCCTGGGTGATCGCTGCGGCGGCGTAGCCGGCATCAACGCCCACCGCACGGATGTTGAACCCGAACCGCTCTCGCTGCCGGTCCAGACGACCCAGATACGGAACCGAGTCATGCACGTTGGCCGGCGTCACATGGGTGTCGGTGATGATCGCGTGGCGGCCATCCACGGTGCGGTGATCGAGGTAGAAGAACCCCTTCGGCTTACCGTCCCGCACCATGTAGCCGGAGTCCTTGTCGGTTCGGCTCACCTTGATCCCTCGCATCTCGGGCTCAGGATCGGAAGGCTTCAGCGGCTTCTTGCCGTGTGCCGCCCGATCCTCCGTAACCGCCGCATCCAGAGCCGCCAGATACGCCTGTGGATTCACTTGAACCTGTTCCAGATCGTACTTATTCTTGTTGGCGTTGGCCTTCAGGTGCGTCGAATCGGTATACAACACCGCGCCCGAGGCCAGACCCTTGTTCACCGCCAGCAGCACGATCTCATCGAAGATCTCCTGATAGATCGTGCTCTCGGCGAAGCGACGCCGCCGGTTCTGGCTCAAGGTCGAGGCATCCGGCACCTTGTCCCGCAAGCGCAGACCAAGGAACCAGCGGTAGGCCACATTCACCTCCACCTCCCGCATCAGCTGCCGCTCAGACCGAACCCCGTACAGATACCCCAGCAGCAAAAGCTTGAACAGCACCACAGGATCGAGCGCAGGACGCCCGTTGTCCTCGCAGTAAAGATGCTTCACCCGATCGCGGATAAATCCAAAATCCACCACCCCGTCGATCTTCCGAAGAAGATGCTCCGACGGAACCAACGACTCCACCGAAATCAGCTCCAACTCGTGCTGCTGGACCTCAGGCTTCTTCAGCATGTCTCCAAAATAAAACAAGGCCCCAGTGGATAACCAGAGCCTTGATTGATACTTTGTCAGCAATCTGAAAACGCGTAAATCCTCAGGATTTACGCGTTTATTTCACTGCTTCCAAATTAATTGGGACGTTCCGTGGTAACCGCATAGGCCAATAAAATTCGCAGCGGCACAATCTCCAGTGTCGCTGCGTGCGTAGCCGCCAGCACCACGCGCGGTGCAAATCCCCGCTCATACGCCTCGCGCCAGCGATTCGCGCACAGGCACCAGCGATCTCCCGGCTGCAATCCCGGAAAACTCCCTGTCGCTGTCGACAGATCATTCCCCGCCGCCTGCGACGCCGCAAGAAACGCCTCATCAGCAATGATGCACACCGTGTGCAGCCCAAGATCGTCCGCGCCCGTCTCGCAACACGCTGTGCGATAGAAGCCCGTCAGCGGATCGTAACTGCAAAGCTCCAGCGGCCCGCCCAGCACATTCTTCGCTGTGCGATCCACCCGCTCCGGCAGCGGAAGTTCGGTTAGCTTCACTAGCGCACGCCCGCGCTCATGCCATTGGCCGAAAGAAACTCTGCGTATGGTCCCTTATGGTCCTCAATGCCGTTTGCACTGAAGTGCCATATGCGCGTGGCGACCTCGTCCAGCAGATCTTCATCGTGCGTGACCAGGAAGACCGTGCCTTCAAACTTCTGCAGAGCGATATTCACTGCGTTGATGGCCTCCAGGTCAAGATGGTTCGTTGGCTCATCGAGCACCAGGATGTTCGGCTTCTGCAGCATCAGCTTGCAGAAGAGCAGGCGGGCAGTCTCGCCGCCGGAGAGAGCAGCCGTCTGCTTCTCGCCCTCTTCGCCCTTGAAGAGCATCTGCCCCAAAATGCCGCGAATATCTTCCTTCGTCTTCTGCGGATCATAGGAGTGCAGCCACTGCTCGGCGGTCATGCCGTGCGGAATCGCGCCCGTATGGTCCTGCGCGAAGTAGCCGATATGCGCCTCGTGTCCCCACTTCACCTTGCCGGAATCGATCGAGACATCCGTGTCTTCCACGCCCGGCCCGTTCGCCAGCAAAGCCTTCAGCAGAGTCGTCTTGCCCAGGCCGTTGCGACCCGTCAGGCAAACCTTCTCGCCGCGCACGAGTGCCGCGGTGAAATTCTTAATCACCTGGTGATCGCCATAGCTCTTGCACACGTCTTCGAACTCGAGCACGTGCCTGCCTGAAGGCCGCAGCTGCTCAAAGCGAATGTAAGGGCGCGCAATGTTGGAGCGGGCAAGCTCCGTCGTCTGCAGCCGCTCTACTTCCTTCTTACGCGAATTCACCTGGCTCGAACGCGTACCCGCGCTGAACCGTGCAATGAAGTCATTGAGCTGCTCGATTTTTTTCTCGCGCTGCTCATTCTGCGACTCCAGGCGCGTACGCACTGCGGTCTTCTGCAGCACCATATCGTCATAGCCGCCGTTGTACGTGATGATCGTCTCGTAATCGATATCGGCAATGTGCGTGCATACGTTGTTCAAAAAATGCCGGTCATGCGAAACCGTGATCAGCGTGCCTTCGAAGTGATTTAGAAACTCCTGCAGCCAGTGGATCGACTCCAGATCCAGATGGTTCGTCGGCTCATCCAGCAGCAGCGCCTCCGGATTGCCGAACAGCGCCTGCGCCAGCAGCACGCGCACCTTCTGCCCACCCTGCAACTCGCCCATCAGGCGTTCGTGCAGCTCGTCGGCAATATCCAAACCCTGTAGCAGAATCGCGGCGTTGGCCTCGGCCTCATAGCCGTCCTCATCGCCCACAACTCCCTCAAGCTCGCCCAGCCGGATGCCGTCGTTGTCCGTCAGCTCCGCCTTGTTGTAGATAATCTCGCGCTCTTCCAGCGCAGCCCACAGGCCCTTGTTGCCCATGATCACGGTATCGATCACGCGGTAGGCGTCAAATGCGAACTGGTCCTGCCGCAGCACGCCAAACTTCCTCGGCCGCACCACGGTACCCTTTTGCGCATCCAGCTCGCCCGTCAGTATCTTCATGAACGTCGATTTGCCCGCGCCATTCGGCCCGGTCAGGCCATAGCGGCGCCCGTCGGTGAAGGTGGTCGAGACATCCTCGAACAAAACTTTGGAGCCGTAGCGCATGCTTACGTTGCTGACTGAAATCATGGTTCTCTCTGTTTCTGAATTTGTGTTGCGGTAAGTCAATAGGGACGGGCCTAAGCCCATCCCTCACATCTGCAAATCGCTTCGGGCGTTGTTTGCCCTGCAAGCACAATCGCAGATGTAGTGTACTGGGCACACATCACAGGCTTGTTGCGCGCTGCGACATGTACCCACGTTCAATCTTCAATTTAGCGTCCGCGCGCGCCCGAGCGGTGCGTTGCACCTGCCGAACGGCTGCTGCTGGCGCGGCCAAAACGGCTTCCGCCGCCGCTGCCACCACTTCCGCCGCGGCTGTTGCCGCCGCCGAAGCCGCCACTACGCTTGCCAAAACCGCCGCCACCCTGCCGCTTCGGTCCTTCATTCTCGCCAATGGCAGACTTTGCTGCCGGAGCAGCATCGCTGCTCTTCCAGCTCCGCGTCTCCATGCCCAGTACGTTGTCCTTGCGGGTATCGATCGGCGCATTGCGCTCTTCCTTCTTGATCGAAGCGTCCACCTCAAGCCAGTTGAACTGTGTCTTCAGCTCGCGCTCCATGCGCTTCACGTCAGAGCGTTCCTGCGGCAGCACAAAGGTCGTTGCTACGCCGCGATCCGCCGCGCGTCCCGTACGTCCAATGCGATGCACGAAGTCCTCGGTCGAGCCGGGCAGATCGTAGTTCACCACGTGGGCGATGTGCTGCACGTCAATGCCGCGCGCCGCAACGTCCGTTGCCACCAGGATGCGGTGCTTGCCGTTGGAGAAGCTGGCCAGCGCCGATGTCCGCTGCGACTGCGAGCGATCACCGTGGATCACGGTTACATCGTGGCCGTTCTTTTCCAGGCGGCGTGAGATGCGGTCGGCGCCATGCTTGGTGCGCGAGAAGACCAGGAACGTCCCCTTTTCCGTATTCAGCATGTGCTCCAGCAGGCCGATCTTCTTGTCGCTGGTCACGTGGTAGCCGCGAAGCTCCACATGGTCGCTCGGCTTCAGGACCGAGCCAATCTCAATGCGTACCGGATTCTTCACGTAGTCGCGAACAACCTCGCGAACATTCGCATCCAGCGTGGCGGAGTAGCAAAGCGTCTGCCGTGTGCGCGGAAGAGCGGCCACAATGCGGCGGATGGCGGGCAGAAAGCCCATATCCAGCATGCGGTCCACTTCGTCCAGCACCAGCATCTCGACGTTGCCCAGGTTGATTTCGCGGCGCCGCAGAAAATCTTCCAGCCGGCCCGGCGTTGCAACCACCAGGCGAACGCCCTTGCGAAGCTGCGAAAGCTGTGTGCCCTCAGAGAGTCCGCCAACGATCAGCGCGGAGTCATGCTTCGCGCTCGGCAGCATCTTCGAATAAACGTCGATCACCTGCATGGCAAGCTCGCGCGTCGGCAGCAGGATGAGCGATTGGATCATCGGCTTCACCCGGCCTTTGCCCTGCGTCGGCTGCTGGGCCTGGCCCTGTGCCGAGTTCAGGCTCGCGTCCATGCGCTCAATCAGCGGGATCAGGAAGCTCAGTGTTTTGCCCGTACCGGTTGAGGCAGTGGCGAGCACGTCGTGGCCTTCCAGCCCGGGCGGAATCGCCTTGGCCTGTACAGGTGTCGGCGTCACAAAGCCGGCAGCGGCGATACGCTTTTGCAGCGTCTCGGAAATGTTGAAGTCTGTGAAAAGTGTGCCGGTAGCGGCGGTTTTGGTAGTTGCAGGTGTGTCGAGAACGGCGGTGTTACCGTCGTGATTTGCGTGTGTCAAAAGTATTCCTCAGTCTCATAAAAACGGTTCGGTATCAATTTCAGATGTGCAGGAGCGCAAAAATATATATGCACTATGGATTCCATTCAATCAGCACGGCTTTGGTGGAGCATGTGCTGCTGCAGGCGAGGAAAGACGTTACCTTCCATCGAGCCAGAGCAACCAACGCGTTGTGCGGTGGGGGAGAGCATTCGCAGTCCCTGGCCAGACCCGAATCCATCGGAGTCCTTGCCTGCGAAGCCGCGCTCGGAATCATCTTCAATACCCAAACGCAAATACAGTCTAACACATCCACTGGGGTAACTACGCCAAACCCGCCCAGCACCTGTGTTGCCAACACCTTGTCACCTCTACAGAAGTCTCCGGCCCCATCCCCCGCCGTCATCAAATCTCAACCGAGTCACGTCCACAACGCCAGAATCCACCCCGAAATGCTACGCTGAATCTTTACAATCCTATTGTTGAGCATGCCGCAAATGAGCCCTTCCGAAACAAACCCCTCCACCAGCCGATTCGTCCGCGCCTGTCTCCGCCTGCCCGTGGATCGCACTCCCGTCTGGTTCCTTCGTCAGGCCGGCCGCTACATGCCGGAGTATATGGCCGTCCGCAAGCACCATACCCTGCTGGACATCTGCCGCAAGCCCGAGATAGCCGCCGAAGTCACCATCACCGCCGCCGAAAAGCTCGGCGTGGACGCGGCCATCATCTTCGCCGACCTCCTCCTTCCTTTCACGCCCATGGGCGTAGATTTTGAATTTCTCGCCGGCGAAGGCCCCGTCGTCCACAAGCCCATCCGCACCCGCGAGCAGATCGACGCCCTGCGCACTGACCACACTGCCGACCTCGGCTACGTGGCCGAAGCCATCGCCAGGGTCGCCAAACACTTCGCCGACCCGCGTCCCGACGGCGACACTCTCGGCATCATCGGCTTCTGCGGAGCGCCCTTCACCCTCGCCAGCTACATGATCGAGGGCGGCAGCTCCCGCAACTACATCGAAACCAAGCGCATGATGTACTCCGACCCCGGTGCCTGGGCCGCCCTCATGGACAAGCTCCTCGAAGTCCTCACCGGCTTCGCCGCGCAGCAGGTCGAGGCTGGCGCCGACGTCATCCAGATCTTCGATAGCTGGGCTGGCGCGCTCTCCGTCGCCGACTATCGCGAATACGTCCTCCCAGCCACCACCCGCCTCGTCCAGGCCGTGCGTGCCCTCGGCGTCCCCGTCATCTACTTCGGCGTCGATACCGCCTCGCAGCTCACCACCATGCGCGAGACCCAGGCTGACGTTCTCGGTCTCGACTGGCGCGTTCCCCTCGACGAAGGCTGGCGCGCCGTCGGCCATGACCGCGCCGTGCAGGGCAACCTCGACCCCATCACTCTCTTCGCGCCGGAATCCGTCCTGCGCCGCCGCGTGCAGGAGGTCTTCACCGCCGCCGCTGGCCGCAACGGACACATCTTCAACCTCGGCCACGGCATCGTCCCCGGCACACCTGTAGAAAGCGTCCAACTCGTCGTCGAACTCGTGAAGGAGTTCTCAGCCCAGACGGTGCGCGCATGAGAGCCATCCTCCTCCTCGCCCACGGCACGCCAGACACCCTCGGAGAGATGCCCGAGTACCTCAGCAAAGTCGTCGGTGGCCGCCCCATGCCCCAGCACGTCGTAGAAGAGCTGCAGCAGCGCTACGCCGAGATCGGCCTCACCGCGGAGCCCGGCCCCGAGCCGCCGCCCCTCACCCGCTGGACCCTCCG
>DASWOP010000051.1:0-2811 GCA_036404255.1 Acidobacteriaceae bacterium
GCCACCCGTGCATTCTTCGCGCTTTATTCCGCGACGAACAACACCGCGTTACCGCGCGCCGAACACCTGATTCCCACCAGCCTCATCATCCGCAAATCCACCGCGCCGCCGCACAGCAAATAGTAACGGCTACGCCGTGCACTTCTTCGCATTGCGTTCAATGGCCCCATCGACCGCTTCGCAAACGTAAGTCTCCGCCTCAATCTGGAACTTCTCGCGGTAAGCCCTCTTCAGTGCAGTAGCAAAACTCTCAGCCTGCGAGCGCGTCACCAGGTTCACGGTGCATCCGCCGAAGCCGCCTCCGGTCATACGCGCGCCGTAGCATCCAGGCAGCGCCACGGCAGCATCAACTAGGAAGTCAATCTCCTCGCAACTGCATTCAAAATCATCGCGTTGGCTGGCATGTGCTGCCACCATCAGTTCACCCATTCGCACCGGATCGCCAGTCTCCATAGCTTCTTTTGCCGCGCGGACACGTTTGTTCTCGCTAATCACGTGGTGGCAGCGGCGATACGATTTCTCGCTCATGCTTCCAGCGCACGCTTCCAGTTGCTCCAGCGTCGCTCCCCCCAGATTCTTCACCCCGGGGAATGCCGCGCAGATCACCGCCTGCCCAGCCTCCAGCTCTTTTCTGCGGCTGCCATACTCACCGCTGGCGATGGAGTGCTTCACCATCGAGTTACACACCACAATGCACGTCTCCGCCAGTCCCGCGTGGTTCATCGGGATATGTTCAAAGGCCAGCGTTCCCGTCTCCAGCAGCAGCGCATGGCCCGCCTTCGCTACGGTGATCACAAACTGATCCATGATGCCGCACGGCGAGTTCACATACTTGTTCTCCGCCGCCTGGCACATCAGCGCAATCTCTGCTGGCTGCATGGTCTTTCCTGCCGCGCATAGCATCGCCAGTGCTGTCGCTACTTCGACCGATGCAGACGAACTCACGCCCGCCCCAAACGGCACATTGCCGCGCAGATGCAGCTCGAATCCCGGCAGTTCAATCCCTCGCTCCTGTAGTTGGCGCAGCACGCCCACCGGGTAGTCGCACCAGATTCCCGTTGCGGCAGACCGGTCGTCCTTCGTCATCACGCGTTCTTCTGGAAACTGTTCGCTGGTGAACTTGTACTGCGCATCGTCGCGCAGCGTGATGGTTGCGACGGTCTGAAAGGGAATCGCCATCGGCAGCACCAGTCCGCCGGTATAGTCCGTGTGCTCGCCCAGCAAATTCACGCGCGCAGGCGCAACAAACTCCTGCTTAGAACCCTCTGTGTTCATGCCAAATCCTTCCGTTCGTACCTGTATCGGTTCAATTAATCCCTAACTCCTAATTCCTAACATCTATTTGTCATCCCGCAGCGTAGCGAAGGGATCTGCTTCTCTACCGAATCGCCCGTCGCGCCACCAATCTGGGTGCCCCATCTTCGCGACAGCTTTATCGTCGCTAAGGTGGGATAGCGTCGCAGTTTTATCGTGACGGCCGCGCGACGCGCGCAAATCTTTCACAGTCACCACTCTCTCGCCCCACCACCATTCTCAAACTGAGTCATTCTGAGCGAAGTCGAAGAATCCAGAAGGTCCTCACGTCACCCATACCGCCAAAAAGTTTCCGCTGCACGGAACTCGCCTTCACCCCACCCAATGAAGAATCCCGAGCGCAGTTGAAGAATCTGCGGTTGCCTTTTTTGTTTGTCATCCCGCAGCGTAGCGAAGGGATTTGCTTTTCAGCCGCGCCGCAACATTCCATTCATGCCCCAAATGCTCTAAAACGCAGCCTCCAATAGAAACTTGACCGGCCTGAGTGTAAAGGCTTACATTTACTGCTGTCAAGAAATTGCTCCGTGCCATTGTCTTGAGAAATCACCGGCACCGCTGCGCGGTCGTACAGTTCTACCGCCTCGCAGTCCTACGATTACGGATTACAGGTAACATCAGTCGGAAGGTACCCGCATCTCCATGGACGACGTCTTTCGCACCACCCCGCACCGCCGCTGGAATCCCCTGAAACGTGAGTGGGTGCTCGTCTCACCGCACCGCGCGCTCCGTCCCTGGCAGGGCCAGATGGAGAAGCCCGCCGCGCCCCCCAGCATTGCATTCGATCCGAGCTGTTATCTCTGCCCCGGGAACACTCGTGCGGGCGGCCAGCAGACGCCCGCCTACACCGGCACCTATATCTTTGAGAATGACTTCGCCGCCCTCCGTCCTAACGAGCCCCTCGCGCAGATGGATACAGACGCCGCCGGTCTCCTCCGCGCCCAGACCGAGCGCGGCGTCTGCCGCGTCATCTGCTTTGACCCTCGCCACGACCTCACCCTCGCCACAATGGACATCGCCGCCATCGAGCGCGTCGTCGATGCCTGGACCTCGCAGTCCGTCGAACTCGGCTCCCGCCCAGACATCGGCTACGTGCAGATCTTCGAAAACCGCGGCGCCATGATGGGTGCCAGCAATCCGCATCCCCACGGCCAGGTCTGGGCCACCGAGCATGTGCCCAACGAGCCCGCTTTGGAGCTGGCCGCGCAGCTCGAGTACGCCTCCACACATCCCGCAGGCCTGCTCGCCGACTATCTCAACATCGAACTGCAGCAGAACGAACGCATCGTCGCGCAGAACGAGACTTGGGTTGCACTCGTACCCTTCTGGGCCGTCTGGCCCTTCGAACTCATGGTCCTCCCGCGCCGCCGCGTTGCTCAACTCGCCGAACTCACGCCCGAAGAGCGCACAGGTCTCGCCGGAATCCTGCAGACCGTCACGCGCGGCTATAACCGCGTCTTTGACACGCCATTCCCATACTCCATGGGCCTCCATCCCGCG
>DASWOP010000052.1:0-2891 GCA_036404255.1 Acidobacteriaceae bacterium
TGCCGAGTTCCGCGACCAGATAGTAACCGAGCGTGAGAGCTGGATACTGGGCAATGTGGAGAAGGACGCGAATCTAACGCCGGAGCAGAATGCTGCCCAGATCGAACCTGGCATTGAGTTTGCGACGCCGGAGTTCGGTGAAAGCATCGTGGCGGAAGTGAAGCATGTGCTGGAGACAATCGGCACAACGCACGGCGGCGGGAAGTGGAAGCAGAAGATCCTCATCAACGACCGTATCGCGGACTCCATCTTCCAGCAGATCATTCTGCGGCCGGAGGACTACAGCGTGCTTGCGACGACGAACCTGAACGGCGACTACATTTCGGATGCGGCAGCGGCACAGGTTGGCGGGCTGGGCATTGCGCCGGGCGGCAATATTGGCGACGGCTATGCAGTGTTTGAAGCGACGCATGGAACGGCGCCGAAGTATGCCGATAAGGACGTGATCAATCCGGGCAGCGTGATGCTCTCCGGCGTGATGCTGTTTGATTTCCTCGGCTGGCACGAGGCGGCACGGATGATTGAAAGCTCGATGGAAAAAACAATTCAGCAGAAGTATGTAACGTACGATTTCGAGCGTCAGATGCAGGGCGCTACGAAGGCGAAGACCAGCGAGTTTGCGACTCGCATGATCGAAAACATGTAGTAGCCGGGCCCGTGAGAGCACCCCCGGCTCGCCTCGCCATGACACCAATGAACGCTCGATGGAGCGGCAACCGAAAGAGAGAATGAACTATGCGGAAGAAAGTAACTATCGTTGGCGCCGGTAATGTGGGCGCCACGGCGGCCCACTGGATTGCGTCAAAAGAACTCGCTGACGTTGTCCTGATCGACATCATGGAAGGCGTGCCGCAGGGCAAGGGGCTTGACCTGCTAGAGGCCATGCCGATCGAGAAACGCGACTGCAGCATCATCGGCACGAATGACTATGCCGATACCGCAAACTCTGACATCGTGGTGATCACCGCGGGCATTCCGCGCAAGCCGGGCATGAGCCGAGATGATCTGCTGAACACTAACTTCAAGATCATGTCAGATGTGGTGGCGAAGGTAACGGCAGCATCGCCGGACTCCATTCTGCTTATTGTTTCGAACCCTCTGGATGCGATGGCGCAGGCGGCATTCAAGCAGGCCGGTTTCCCGCGCGAGCGCGTGATCGGTATGGCTGGAGTGCTGGATTCTGCACGCTTCCGCACATTTATCGCGGAGGAGCTGAAGGTTTCCGTGGAGAATGTGACGGCGTTTGTGCTGGGCGGGCATGGCGATACGATGGTGCCGTTGCCGCGCTACTCCACTGTGGCGGGCATTCCGATCACGGAGCTGATCGAGGCTGGCCGGCTGGAAGAGATCGTGCAGCGCACACGTGATGGCGGCGCTGAGATCGTGAAGTACCTCAAGACGGGCTCGGCGTATTATGCGCCGTCCGCCGCAGTGGTTGAGATGGTAGAGGCGATCCTGAAGGACAAGAAGAAGATCCTTCCGTGCGCTGCGTACCTGGAAGGCGAGTATGGCATCAGCGGATACTACATCGGAGTGCCGTGCAAGCTGGGCTCGAAGGGGTTGGAGCAGATCATTGAGATCAAGCTCACGGCAGAGGAAGATGCTGCGCTGAAGAAGAGTGCAGCGGCAGTGAAGGAGCTTTGCGCTGTGATCGGCGTATAAATTCAACCAGTTTTCTATACTGAAAATGCGTACATCCAGTCAAAATCATAGGCTGGATGTACGCATTTTTATTTCCGGGATGTAGGAGGAAATGGAAGGGATTAGATATCCCGCAGGGTCTCGGAGAGGAACCAGGTTCTGCGCTCTGTCTCGTCGATCCAGTTTTCAATGAGGCTGGCGGTGGCTACATCATGCTGCTCATCGCATACCTGATGGGCCTGACGGAGAAAGCTCGTCAACGACTGATTGTCGGAACGAAGTTCCGTCAACATGGCCGTGGCCGGGACTGCTTCTTCGTTGTTGTCTTTCAGGCGCTGGTTGCGCGAGATGTCGCTGATTGAGTGGAGGGTGGTTCCACCGAGCTTGCGTGCGCGCTCGGCAATGTCGTCTGTCATCGCCAGGATCTGAGCGGCGTGATCGTCCAGCAGAAGATGATAATCACGGAAGTGCGGACCACTCATATGCCAATGGAAGTTTTTGGTCTTCAGGTAGAGGGAAAATACGTCCGCCAGAAGCTTGCGCAGTTCGCTGGTAACCTGGTTGACTGCATCCTGGCCGAGATCAGACAGGGTATCTGTTTCCTTGAGAGCTTTGGTGATGGTGCTCATAGTGTTGCTCCTTTGCATGAAATCGGTGATCCGGTCTGAACAGCGCTCCCCAACGAGTGGCAAATGCGTTGGCTTGCAGGATGCGAGCTCGGACTCATGGTAACTATAATCTGCCGATGTGGCCCTTGATGTGAACGCCGTCACGCGGCTTCGTTCAATCTTCTGTGAATTTACAAATGCTATAAGCCGCAGAAAGGCCCATCCTGAAGGATGGGCCTTTCTGGATACAGAGTAAGATGCCGAAACTAGTCGATGCGTTCGATGATGACGGCTTCCAGGACGACGGGCGTCTTGGGGCGGTCCATGCCGTCGCGGGCGACCTTGGAGACTTTTTCCACGATCTCGTAGCCTTCGACGACTTCGCCGAAGATGGTGTGCTTGCCGGTGAGCCAGCTGGTATCCGTTACGGTGATGAAGAACTGGGAGCCGTTGGTGTTGGGGCCGGAGTTTGCCATGGCGAGCTTGCCGGGCTGCTGGAAACCGTGCGGGGAGCCGACGGTCTCATCGGCAAACTTGTAGCCGGGGCCGCCCATGCCGGTGCCTTCGGGGTCGCCGCCCTGGATCATGAACTGCGGGATCACGCGATGGAAGATGGTGCCGTCGAAGAGCTTGGCGCCCTTC
>DASWOP010000053.1:0-7203 GCA_036404255.1 Acidobacteriaceae bacterium
CGTAGCGAGGAGATAGACAGGTAATCAGTTCAATATCGCAGCCATTGCAACTGCCCGTGTTCAGATGAAACAGCGACGGACTCTTGCGGCGGCACTTGTTCATCAAGCGTTTGAAGAAACTCATAGCATCCTCCGCGTGAGAGCAAGCAGTGCATCCGGCCATAAGCCCCCCACCAGTAAAAGAACGATTAGCCCAACCACTACGAGTCGGAATGGCAACTTCTCCGCAGTGGAAGCAAATGTTCCCTCTTCCTGCGGCCCCCACCAGCAGCGCGTCAGGCAAAGCACGTAAGCGATCAAGGCAAACATCGACGAAAGAATGAATCCTGCAAGCAGCCAGTGGCTCATCCCGGATGCTGTCTGGTAAAGACGCCAGCGCCCTGCAAAGCCCAGCGTTGGCGGTACTCCCAGCATCGCCAGCATACCGACAAGAAATGCAGCACCACTATACGGATAGCGTGCAGCCAGCCCACGCGATTCCGCCGTAAGCGCACCATCAGCCTCCGGTGCGCTCAATGAGATGAACAGTAGTGCCTTAGCCAGCGCGTGAACTGTGCCCGCAAAAAGCGCACCACGCAAGCCCAGTTCGCTGACCGATAGCGCCCCCAGCAGAAGAAAGCCCATATCTTCGATCGTTGAAAGCGCCAGCAGACGCTTCATATTGCGCTCCGTCAACATCAGCAACGAAGCGAGCAGTGATGAAGCAATGGCAGCACCAAGCAATACTCCGCGCGGTGCAAGCAATGAAGGATGCGCGGAAGCTGTGAGATAGAGTTCACCGAAAGCAGCGATATCGACTACTGCGATCAACAGTCCCATCGCCAAGGCAGGCACCATCTCTGCAACCGCAGGCAACCACACCAGCAGCGGAACAATGGCCAGCTTGAGCAAAAACCCAGTGAGCAGCAGAGCACGCGCCCAATCAGCATTTCCCTGTTGCAGTGCAACCTGCCCGGCAATCAAACTGGCGGCAGAGAGCGCCATCACAACAGCGTAGAGCCACGCCGCCCGGCGTTTTCCCGTACGCCACACCAGCACCAATGCCAGTACGGTAGAGGTCTCCAGTAATGCCAGCCGCGGCCACGGCTGCGTCATCCACAAAGCAGATACGGCAGCTACTCCGCTCAACGCTATCAGAGGAGCGAGTGAGCGCCAGGTTTTCTGCGCCACGGCTGCAATAAGCAGCGCCACAAGCGCCACTGCACATCCTGCGCCAAGCAGCGCGGGAATTTTCTCCACACCGTGATTGGCTTCAGTCATCTGCGAGACAGAGGGAACAAACCATCGCAAAGCACACACCAGCACCAGGAAGAATGCTGCGATCCATGCAACCGCAAACGTCTCGACCCATGCCATAGCGCGCGCTACCAATGCAGAGATTGCCTGCAGCCCGCTCCATACTCCCAGATACAGGCGATCAACATTCGTATTGTTGTAGAACGGTGCCCAATGCTTTTTGAGTATCGACGAGAACTCCGTCGCCGGCAGGCGTCCCGGCCCGGTGATCGATTCTCCGCCGGTAAAGACTCCGGAACCAGCACTGCCGAAGGTGCCGCCAACCAGCATTGCTCCACCCTGTACCGCCACTGTGCGCGTGCGAGAAGCACCTGCCATCGCGTAGACGATAGCGCCCACACCCGCGGATACAATCGCCAGTGCCAGCCCACCCATCGTCCACCAGGAACCTGCATTGGGCGTGAGTCCGAACCATGAGACCTGCACCGTAGCCAGACCCAGCGCTGGCAAAATTGGATTGATGATGTAGTTCACCGCTAACTGCGGAGCCAGTCCAAGTACCAGGCTTCCAAACCCGAAGATTCCCAACGCCCACACCATGGTTGGCGGAGCTTCATGAGCAGATTCTGATTTTGCCGTTGTCTGGCCCAGAAAGACAGAACTTGTGGCCTTCACGCAGGAGAACACCGTACCTACGCTCACCAACCACGCAGCCAGCGCAGGAACTATCTGTCCCGATTGCAACGCCGCTGTATACAGCAGCCATTTGCTGGCGAAGCCGCTCATGAAGGGTATGCCCATCATGGCGCCTACGCTAATCAGCCACACTGTGAACGTCCGCGGCATCCGGCGCGCCAGTCCGCCAAGCTGATCCATGTCACGGGTTCCGGTTGCGTGTTGTACCGATCCGGCTGCCAGGAACAGTCCGCCCTTGAATAAGCTGTGATTCAGACAGTGCAGCAATCCTGCCGCAATGCCCAGCGGAGTGCCCAGTCCAAGCCCGGTAATAATGTAGCCGATCTGGCTGACCGTATGGAAGGCCAGCATGCGCTTCAGGTCGTGCTGGACCATGGCATAGGCTACGCCAATCACCATGGTCACCGTCCCGATCCACATCATCATCAGACCCCAGGAGTGCGGCCACTGGTTGAAGCAGTGCATACGAGCAGCCAGATACACTCCCGCCTTCACGTAGCAGGCTGCATGCAGCAGCGCACTCACCGGCGTCGGAGCGTTCATGGCTTCTGGAATCCATGTATGCAGCGGAAACTGTACGGACTTGGCCACAAGCGCTACCAGCATCAGTGCAAAAACTCCGCCGGTAAAGGCCTGCGCCACGGCAGGATCAGTCCAGAGCGCGCTGCCGGTGCGTGAATAGATAATCAGGATCGCTGCCAGCAAACCATAGCCGGCCAGGTGCGTCATCAGCAGCACCTTCCGCGCGCCTGCTACAGCTTCCTTCTTTTCATACCAGAAACCCACCAGGCTGAAGGAGCACAGTCCCATCAACTCCCAGCACAAATAGAGGAAGAAAAGATTAGCGCTATAAACCAGGCCCACCATGCCGCAGATGAAGGTGAGCATGAAGGCATAGAAGCGTGTCGCAGAGCGTTCATGCGCCATATACCCGATGGAGTAGAGCAGCACCGCGGCACCCAACCCCGTACCCATCAGAGCAAACATCAGGCTCAACGCATCAACATGAAATACCAGTGCCAGCGGCCCGTCCCACGGAAGCGCACTAAAATCAACTGATCCGCTGTACCAAACTCGTACCAGCGTAATCACCACCGCCAATAGGCTCGGCAAGCAACATGCCAGTGCGAGCACCCCCTTGGCGCGGGAAGAAAGAATTTTCGCTGCAAAAAGTTGCAGCAGGACTCCTGCCACCAGCGGCAGTATGCCCAACAACACCAGCATTTCAGAAGATACTCTCACCAGTTCCCTTCACTTCCAGGCCTTTGCGCAACGGCTTCGCAAAACCATAGGGAGAGACATCGCTCTCCTTATATTTCCGGACATCCTTAGAGAGGTCCTTCCTCATCCTAATCAGTTTCAGAAGCGGGAGGCAGATCATGATGAACCTGCCTCCCACGTTATGAAACGCCTATCGAGACGTCTTTGCTGTCTCTACCATCTTTACGTGCACCTTCGTATCGACCTTGATTGCAACCCTGGTCTTTTCCGCGGGAGCCTCGGCTGCCCGCTCGGTCAGTTCTACGAACGGTTTACCGTTGTAGCTGTCCAGCAGGATGGCGCGGAACTCGGCGATCAGTGGATAGCGCGGGTTAGCGCCCGTGCACTGGTCGTCGAAGGCATCCACAGCCACTGCGTCAAGCTTGGCCAGAAAGTCAGCTTCGTTGACACCAGCCTCGCGGATCGATCCTGGGATTTCCAGGTCCTTCTTCAGGCTTTCGACCCAGGCGATCAGGTTTGCCACCTTCTCATCCTTGGTCGTTCCGCCCAGTCCGAGATGATCGGCTACCTCAGCGTAGCGGCACTTTGCCTTGGGGCGATCATACTGCGAGAACGCCGCCTGCTTCGTCGGATTATCGTTCGCGTTGTAGCGGATCACGTTGCTGATCAGCAGCGCGTTCGCAAGCCCGTGCGGCAGATGGAACGCAGCCCCGATCTTGTGCCCCATTGAGTGGCAAGCGCCCAGGAAGGCGTTGGCGAAGGCAATACCGGCCAGAGTTGCGCCGTAATGCACCTTCTCGCGAGCCTTCGGGTCCTTGGCGCCGTTCTTGTACGCAGAAGGCAGGTACTCCTTCAGCATCTTGAGCGCCTGTAGTGCCTGGCCATCGGTGAACTCGTTGGCCATGATGGAGACATACGCCTCCAGTGCATGGACCACCGCATCGATGCCGCCGAAAGCCGTCAGCGACTTCGGCATGTTCATCACCAGGTTCGGATCGATGATCGCCACGTTCGGCGTCAGTTCATAGTCCGCAATGGGATACTTCTTGCCGGTTGCGTCGTCCGTGACCACCGCGAACGGCGTCACTTCCGAACCAGTGCCAGACGTCGTTGGAATCGCGATCATCTTGGCCTTGATCCCCATCTTCGGGAACTTATAGATGCGCTTGCGAATATCCATGAAGCGCAACGCCAGATCTGCAAAGTCCACTTCCGGATGCTCATACAGCACCCATGCAATCTTCGCCGCATCCATCGGCGAACCGCCGCCGAGGGCTACGATCACGTCTGGCTGGAAGCCGTTTGCAACCTCCACGCACTTGCGCACCGTCGTCAGATTCGGATCGGCCTGCACCTGCGAGAAGACGTCTACTTCCATGCCCTGCTTCTTCAGCACGGCAATCAGATCGTCCGCATAGCCGTTACGGAACAGGTAGTCATCCGTCACGATAAGCGCGCGTTTCTTCCCTGCGAACTCCTTCAGCGCCTCGGCAATGCAGCCGCGGCGGAAGTAGATGGAGCCGGGAAGCTTGTGCCACAACATGTTCTCGGCACGCTTCGCCACGATCTTCTTATTGAGCAGGTGCTTTGGTCCAACGTTCTCTGACACCGAATTTCCTCCCCAGCTTCCGCAGCCCAGCGTCAGGCTCGGAGACAGGCTGAAGTTATAGAGATCGCCAATGCCGCCATGCGACGAGGGCGTGTTGATGAGAATGCGAGCGGTCTTCATGTGATCGCCGAAGTAGTTCACCCGCTCCTTCTGCTGGTCCTGGTCGGTGTAGAGCACGGATGTGTGCCCGATGCCGCCCAGGGTTACGAGCTTGCCTGCGATCTCCACCGCATCCTTGAAGTCCTTGGCGCGATACAGCCCGAGGATGGTCGAAAGCTTCTCGTGGGCAAACGGCTCAGCCTCAGTCGCATCGGTTGCTTCGCCGATCAGGACCTTGGTTGTTGCAGGAACGGTGATGCCCGCCAGCTCTGCGATCTTCGGAGCTGCCTGGCCCACAATCTTCGCATTCACTGCGCCATTCACCAGGATGATCTTGCGCACAGCGTCGGCTTCTTCCTTATTCAGGATGTAGCCGCCATGCCGCGAGAAGCGGTCGCGGATCGAATCGTAGATCGCGTCCACCGCAATCACTGCCTGCTCTGAGGCGCAGATCACGCCATTATCAAACGTCTTCGACATCAGGATCGATGCCACAGCGCGCGTCAGATCCGCTGTCTCGTCAATCACCACTGGAGTGTTGCCTGCGCCGACGCCGATCGCCGGAGTACCCGAGGAGTATGCTGCATGCACCATGCCCGGCCCGCCTGTGGCCAGGATCAGTTTCACGTCCTTATGACGCATCAGCTGGTTGGAAAGCTCCACGGTCGGCACATCGATGCAGCCGATGATGTCTTCCGGAGCGCCCGCGGCAATTGCAGCCTTTAGCACCAGCCGTGCCGCGATGCATGTGCTTCTGCGCGCGCGCGGATGGGGGCTGATGATGATACCGTTACGCGTCTTCAGTGCGATGAGCGTCTTGAAGATGGCCGTAGAGGTCGGATTCGTGGTCGGGATGATGCCGCAGATCAAGCCCACCGGCTCGGCGATGGTAATAGTGCCGGCCTCGTCGTCTTCGCTCAGGATTCCGCAGGTCTTCTCGTCCTTGTACTTGTTGTAGATATATTCCGATGCAAAGTGATTCTTGATCACCTTGTCTTCCACCACGCCCATGCCCGTCTCCTGGACGGCCAGTTCGGCCAGCGGAATGCGTGCGTCAGCAGCTGCCAGGGCGGCGCTGCGAAAGATGAAATCTACCTGTTTTTGCGTGAAGCTGGCAAACTTCTGCTGTGCCGCTTTCACTCGGGCTACCAGGGCTTCCAGATCTTCACTGGTCGCGACCGGGCTCTGTGGTTCCTGGTTTGCTGTTAGAAACACCTCGAAATTGGTCATATTCTCCTCTTACTTCATCTCACGCCTGCTTTTGGGGAGTTACTGAAAGCAGGCGGCTGGTTATACTGCTGGCACGGAGGCAGCCGTCTTCTGCTCGCCTTTGGACTGGATTGCTTGACCGTTTCTCTGGCAAGCTAATCGAATCGATAAATTTATATCGATAACCATATGGCGATTCTACGACCGGGTGTTTTCGGAATTCAGTGATAGCGGTCACCAACCAAGCGAGTGCTGGAAAGTGTATTTACGTGCCACGATAAGACCTTAAATCGCAAAGATTCAGGCTCTTAGCGAAGTATGAGCACTGATGCCCGCCTCCAATGACGGAATCTAGAAAAATAAAATGTTTAATGTTTTTCCCGCTTCATTGCTGACGCTGAGGTGGACAGTGGGCTTCCTTCTCAGCGACCCGCAGTTCCCATAAGCGCCCGATAGCGTCCAAGTGCGTCAGGAAACGGCTCAAGCGCACGGGCAAAGATGCCCAGGCTGTAGGCGATGGTCAGGCCATAGTTTGTGATTGGAACCCCCACCTGCTGGCACCGGAGGATCCGGCTGAGCATCTGCCGGCGATTCCACATACAAGCTCCGCAATGGATCACTAGCTTGTAGCTGGCCAGATCATCGGGAAAATCACGGCCCTGCATGGGCACAAAGTCCAGCTTTACGCCGGTATATTGTGTCAGCCAGCGCGGAATCTTGACCCGGCCAATGTCCTCGCCGATGGGGTGGTGGGTACAGGCTTCGGCGATAAGAACGCGGTCGCCGGAACGCAGCTTTTCGATTGCAAGCGTGCCTTCCACCTGCGCCGCCAGATCCCCCTTGAAGCGCGCCATCAGGATGGAGAAGCTGGTCAGGGGCACATTGGCGGGGGTATCGGCGGCCACCTTGAGGAACGCCTGTGAATCGGTGATCACCAGCTTCGGAGGCGTCTTCAGCCGGTCCAGGGCGGCGCGCAGCTCACGCTCTTTCACCACCATACACAGCGCATCGTTATCCAGCAGATCCCGGATAGTCTGCACCTGCGGCAGGATCAGCCGTCCCTTGGGCGCTTCCTTGTCGATAGGGACCACCAGCACCGCGAGTTCTCCGGGCCCAACCAGATCGGCTGCAAT
>DASWOP010000054.1:0-6572 GCA_036404255.1 Acidobacteriaceae bacterium
TTCATGCACGGCGGCGACCGGAATCTCAATGGCACCGACGCGGTCACCGGTTACATCGTGCACGGCGATGCGCAGGTAGTATTCGCCTTTGTGTTTGGGGTCCTGCGGCACGCTGATAAACTGTGACAGCTGCAGGCCATGTTTGAGAACCTCGGTGTAGGTCGCGGTTTTGAGATCGGCGTTCATGGTGTTGCTGATGGAGTTCAACACGTTGCCGTCGGCGTCGTAGAGCAGAACGATGAATTCGATGATGCCGTGATAGATGCCGTCGGGCGTGGCATGGAAGGCAATGTTGCGGGCATCGACGCCGTAGTTCACGGCGTAGGCGAAGAAGGGGCCGTGCGTCTTCGGCGAGAGTTCGTTGCCGGTGACCGGCATTGCTTCGGGCGCGGTGGAGACTTTGCCGATGTGGGCTTCAAAGATGATCTGGGTCGGGTCGGGCGCGCCGCGCAGAAGAGCTGTTCCCATGGCGCTAGGTGAGGGGGCGACGGCGGTGTGCGAATTCTTCGGGCGGTCGGGATCGTCCGCGTAGTAGCCGTGGCGGTAGTAGAGCTGGTAGCCGTCCTGCTCGTTCGTGAGCTTTACTTTGATCTTGCGGAAATCTCCGGTCCACTTGTCGTTTACCGGGGTGTAGGTGATGGTGTAGTAGTGCGAACCGAGGCTGATGGATTTGGCTACGGCTTCCTTCAATCCATTGGTGTTGTAGAAGGCTTTGCCGCCGGTGGCGTCTGCCATGTCATCCATGGTCATGTGCTCTTCGGCGGTCTGCTGGTCCCATTTGCCAAGATCGTTGAGCATGGCGGCAGGGTTGCGGCCGTACTGGCGGCCGCTGTTGGCGGCGGAGAACATGGGCGGGGTCATGAGGCCGCGCGCATCCACGGGGAAGACGGCGACCTGGCTCTGCGTCATCAGGTTGGTCGTCTGGCGGAACTCGTCTTCCATGGACGCCATGACGGCGAAGGGATTGTCGAGGTCGCCGTCGGGCATGATGTTGATGGGGAAGGAGCCGGAGAACCAGATGAGATTCTTGCGGCCGGGGATGCCGACAAGGTAACGCGCGAGGTCATTCATGGCGTCCAGCGTGTAGCGCGTGCGCAACTGCTGCTGGAAGCTCTGGGTTTCGGCCTGGAACTGGGCAACGTTGGAGCTGACTTCGCCGATATCTGGATTATTGCCGAAGGAGGACATCTCGTTGCCGGGATAGTCGCCGTTCATGGGGTCGTCCATCAGGACGGAGGAGGTGGGTGTGCCCTTTTTGCCGGAGAGGACGGAGCGGAGGGTTTCGGGATCGGAGGTGAAGCCCTGCAGGATGCGCAGGTGGGTGGTGAGGCCGAAGACCGCAACGCGCGTGCCGGCGGGCATGCTCTTGAGGTACTGCAGCATCTGATAGCGGACGTAGACCTGATCCTTCATGGGCGTGTTGAGGGCGTCGAGAAGGAGGATGTTGACGGGGCCGTTGGTGGCTGGGATGGGCGTGTAGTTGGTAAAGGTGTTGGGCGGCAGCTTGGGCAGGGCTGGCTGCGAGAGCGGCTGGGGCGCAGGCGAATGCTCGTCAAAGTTGCGGATGGTCTGGGGCTGATTTTTTTCGAGGATGATGAAGTCAGAGGGCTTCAGGCCGGAGATGGGATTCAGCTTCTTATCGACGACCACAACATCGAGCACGACGAGATGCGTCTGGCGGCGGATGGTGAGGGACGGCTCTTCCGACAAGGGCGCAGCAGCGGTCTGTGCGGCCAGCGGAAGGTGCAGCGAAAGGACCAGAAGGGGAAGTGCAACGGCGATGAGGCGGACAGGACGCATGAGTGCTCCAGTGACGGCGTATCTGCTTGAACCCCAATGGAGGACCAGAGTCGCGTCCGCCTCATATTACATCTTCGCCGTTATAACTTCGCGAGCATTGCCTTCATGGATTCATCATAGGGCGCGGTGAGGACGCCGCGCTCGGTGATGATTCCGGTGACGTATTTGGCCGGGGTGACGTCAAAGGCGGGGTTCTGGATGCCGACTCCGGTGGGCGTCATCTGCTTGCCGTTGGAGTGGGTGACTTCGAGCGGGCTGCGCTGCTCGATGGGGATACCGTCTCCAGTCGCGGTGGCGCGGTCGATGGTGGACCAGGGGGCGGCGACGTAGAACGGGATGCCATGCTCTTTGGCGAGGACGGCGACGGTGTAGGTGCCGATCTTGTTGGCGACGTCGCCGTTGGCGGCGATGCGGTCTGCACCGACGACTACGGCCTGGATCTTGCCCTGGCGCATGAGGGTGCCAGCCATGTTGTCGCAGAGGACGGTGGTGGGGATGTTGTCGTGCATGAGCTCCCACGCGGTGAGACGAGCGCCCTGGAGGAAGGGACGGGTCTCGTCGGCGTAGACATCGATCTTGTGGCCGGCTTCGACGGCGGCGCGGATGACGCCGAGGGCGGTGCCGTAGCCGCAGGTGGCGAGGGCACCAGCGTTGCAATGGGTGAGGACGGTGCCGGTCTGGGGCATCAGCGGGGCGCCGAACTTGCCCATGGCTTTGCAGGCGGCGATGTCTTCGTCGTACATCTTCAGGGACTCTGCGATGAGTGCCTGCTGGATGACGGGGATGGTGATGCCGTCGGTCTGCGAGAGGCCTTCGTAGACGCGGCGCATGCGCTCGATCGCCCAGAAAAGATTGACTGCGGTGGGACGCGTGGCGGCGAGAGTGTCGCAGATGGTCTTGACTTCGGCGGTGAGAGCCGGGAGAGTGGTGGCTTTGGTGTTCTTCACGCCGAGGGCAACGCCCATGGCGGCGGAGACTCCGATGGCGGGCGCACCGCGGACGACCATGGTCACAATAACGTCTGCAACCTGCTGATAGGTGGTGGCGAGAACGTAGGTCTCTTCTAAGGGAAGCTTTGTCTGATCGAGAAAGCGGACCCCGGCTTCGGTCCATTCAAGGGTAGGAATCATGTCTAATCCAGTTTATAGGAGTTGAGATTGAAAACCCAAGCAGCTTGGGTATATGGTTGAGCGATGGGTTCGATCCGGCGAAATGGTGTGCGGTTTTTTGCATACCCGAGTGATCATCTTCCGCGGCACGTTCACGCGTTTGTGGGTGATATTCAGGTGATTGTAGAACTGCTGGAGAGTGATGTAAGGCTTGCAGCCCGGCCGGATTGTCTGGAGCCAAACAATGGAAAGCGAAGCGACGTACGGAAGGCATTGAAAGTGGCCGCCCAATATTTTGAAGAGTTGATTGATCTATGGGAGGGACGAAATGGTTAAGCATAGGGTGTTGACGACGGACGAGCAGATCGATGCGGCACTGGAACGGGCGAAGCATGCAGAGCCCCAGCCGAGAGCTAAGTCTGCCACGTATAGCCGTGGACTTGATCTATTGATTCTTGAACTTGTGGGCGGACGGCGTATGGTATTTCCCCGGGAAGATCTACAGGGATTGCAGGACGCGACGCCGAAACAATTGGCTAAGGTCGAATTGGTTGGCGGGGGGATTGGCCTGCATTGGGAGGAACTGGATGCGGACCTTTATGTCCCTGCCCTGGTAAAGGGCGTCTATGGATCGCAAAGATGGATGGCAGAGATTGGCAGCCGAGGCGGAAAGGTGAGCTCGGGGCCAAAGCGAACTGCAGCACGCAAGAATGGAGCGAAGGGCGGTCGGCCCAGAAAGCAGATTGCCGCTTAGCGAATGAGCGCGATGTGTGCTGCGCGGACGTCGGCGGCGGTGAAGAGGGAGATGAAGGGGGCGGAGCCGGCGGCTTTTTCGATGGCGGCGCGGCCACCCTGTTCGCGGTCGACAAGGCAGAGGACGCCGACGACGATCATCTCGGCTTCGTTCGCGGCTTCGATGGCGGTGACGGTGCTGCCGCCGGTGGTGCAGACATCATCCACGATGATGACCTGGGCACCGGGCTTCAGGAAGCCTTCGATCTTGCGTCCGGTGCCGTGGGTCTTCTCGGCTTTGCGGACGAGGAAGCCGTTGACCAGCGGCGTGCCGGGGTGGTCAATGGCATACCATGCGGAGGCGCTGGCGGTGTTGGAGACGAGCGGGTCGGCACCCATGGTAAGGCCACCGACGGCTTCTGCGTCGGGGATTTGGCGGCGGATGACGTCGTACAGGGCGAGACCGGCTAGGCGACCGCCTCCAGCGTGCAGCGTGGTGGTGCGGCAGTCGATGTAGTAATCGCTTTTGGCGCCGGAGGCCAGGGTGAAATCACCGAGCTTGAAGGAGAGTTGCGCGAGGAGTTGGAGGAGGGCGGCGCGGGTGCTGTCGAAGGACACTAATCCTGCTCCTTATGCGGCGGTAACCGCTTGTACTGCGAGAATTCTACCAATGTTTCGATGCGGATCAGCCGACGGTCGACATCGACCACGGTACCGGAGAGTTTATCGATTTTTTCTTCGAGGCTCTTCACCCGGTCGGCGAGAAAGACTACCTCTTTCAAGGCTAAGAGAAATTTTTCTGTCGTGCTCATGCGCGCTTCTTCTTTCGGCTTTCAACTGTGCGGTTGCGGGCAAGTTCGCGCTGTAGTTGGTCGAGCCGCTTCTCGCTCCGCTCCGCAGAGCGGGAGGCGTCGTGCAGCGTGGCAATGATGCGGTCCATTGTTGCTTCAATCAGACTTTCTTCGCCGGGGTGGGTTGCCGGCTGGTAGGAGTGAAGCGAGCGCCGGAGAATTTCGGCGGCGGAGACGCCTTCGCTCTCGCGCAGCATATCCAGCCGCTTGCGATCATGGTCGCGGAGGAGGATGACGGTACGATGCAGCGCGTTACCGGCGGGCTTTTTTGCCGGAGCGGGCGAGGATCGGCGTGCAGTCTGCGGTTTCATAGTGCAAGTGTAGCAAAGATGCACATGTGATGCACATATTACCGACCCAGCTTATCCAAGTGGGTGTAGCCGCGGGTGGAGATGAAGGTCATGGCGAAGAGGAAGCCGTTGTAGCTGGCGTGGACCAGTGTGGATGCGGCTACGGAGCGCAGGCGGATGCGCACGGTGGAGAGGGCGAGGCTGACGCAGAAGAGGACGGCCAGGGGGCCGACGGTGTAGTTGAGTTGCTTGCCGTGCATCAGGGCGAAGCCGAAGCTGGAGACTACGGCGCCGACGACGAGGGCGGCGGGGGAGACATCGTTGCTGGAGTACCAGAGGGTGCGGCCCTCCGGGGTGCGGGGGGTGGCGAACCATTCGTAGGCAATGGCGACGGCGGGGAGGAGGAATCCGCGGAAGCAGATCTCTTCAAACGCAGGGGCGAGCAGGGTTCCGAGGATGGAGACGAGCCAGAGATCGAGGCGGCTGGTGAAGAATTTGTCCACGGGAAGATCTTTGGGGATGGTCTGGAAGGCTTCGCTGACCGCGCTGAGGATGGCGATGCCGGCTCCGGCGGGGATGAGCCAGCGGGCGTTGCGGGTGGCGGCGTTGAGGTTCCACGAGATGCCGCTGGCGAAGCTGCGATGCCAGACCGCGGGGAAGACGATGGTGGCGATGCCGAGGATCAGCGTGTAGGCCACGAAGCTGGAGATCACGGTAAGGCGGGGAATGCGCGTGATCTGGGCCATCGAAAGGGCGTGCAGGGAGGGCAGAAGGCGGGCGATGCCGACTACGGCGAACTGCGAGGCAAAGACCGTGCCGAGCGCGAAGAGCAGGAAGAAGATGGCGTGGCCTATGTGCGGCATGCGCGGGGGGACGATCATCTCTACAGGGTCGGGGGGAGCGACGGGGCCGGGCTGGATTTCGAGGTCGGTCATTTTTTGCGTGTCGTCTTCTTCGGGCTGGCGGTGGGAACGCCGGTTTTCTTATCCGGCTTCACGCGGGTGGATTGACCTTTGGCGTTTTTGGCGCGCTTGGTGTCGGGAGCGGTTTTGTCGACGAATATAGGCGCGATGTATTTGGCGCTGGCTTGCTGATGATAGTAGCGTTTCAGGAACTCGCCGGTGTGGGATTCGGGCGCTAGTGCGACCTGTTCGGGTGGGCCTTCGGCGACGATGCGGCCGCCACCTTCGCCGCCCTCGGGGCCGAGATCGATGATCCAGTCGGCGTTGCGAATGACGTCGAGATTGTGCTCGATGATGATGACGGTGTTGCCGAGGTCGGTGATGCGGTGCAGGACTTCGAGCAGCTTGCGGACATCATCAAAGTGCAGGCCGGTGGTGGGCTCGTCGAGGAGGTAGAGGGTGCGCCCGGTCTGGCGCTTGGAGAGCTCACGAGCGAGCTTCATGCGCTGGGCTTCGCCGCCGGAAAGGGTGGTGGCGGACTGGCCGAGATGGATGTAGCCGAGGCCGACATCGACCAAGGTTTCGAGCTTCTGGCGGACGGCGGGGATGTCCTGCAGGATGGGGAGGGCGTCTGCGATGGGAAGGTCGAGGAGGTCGGCGATGGAGTAGCCGTTGAACTTCACGGCGAGCGTCTCCTGGTTGTAGCGGCGGCCATTGCAGACCTCGCACAGGACGTAGACGTCGGGCAGGAAGTTCATCTCGATGCGGCGCTGGCCTTCGCCCTGGCAGGCCTCGCAGCGGCCCCCCTGGACGTTGAAGCTGAAGCGGCCAGCCTTGTAGCCGCGCTCGCGCGAGTCCGGCAGCATGGCGAAGAGATCGCGCATGGCG
>DASWOP010000055.1:0-18317 GCA_036404255.1 Acidobacteriaceae bacterium
CATGCGTGGCTGGAGGCGCTGATTCCGCAGCTTGGATGGGTGGGGTTCGATCCGACGAATCACCTGGTGGCTGGGGGACGCCATATCCGGACGGCGATTGGGCGGGATTATGCGGATGTGCCGCCGACGCATGGCATCTTCCGTGGCTCGGCGAATACGGAGCTAACGGTGGCGGTGCGAGTAACTCCGTCTGACACGCCGCCGGAACTGGACCAGGACCTGCCGATTCCCGAAGACTGGTCGATGCTGGTGGAGAAGGCACAGGAGCTGCCGCCTCCGCCACCGCCCGCGCCGAGTGCGTGGCAGCAGGCGCAGCAACAACAGCAGTAGTCGAGAACGCTTTAGGCACCTGATTCGTGTGATATTTTTGCGTTGAGGTAACTCCATGACGATAACCAGCGAGATTGTGAGTGCGCCCGCTGAACCCATCGCGGGTAAGACGCGGCTGCACCTGGTGGACATCGTCAAGGGAGTTGCGATCGCGCTCGTGGTCTACGGCCATACTGCCCAGGGCATGACGCACCGGGGATGGTGGACTGGACCGGGGTACGATTTCTCCCGCGCGTTCATCTACAGCTTTCATATGCCGGCGTTTTTCTTTGTCGCGGGACTTTTTCTGCACGGCAGCCTGAACCGCCGCGGATGGAAGCCCTTCGTTACAGAGAAGCTGAAGACAATTCTGTATCCATACGCGCTTTGGTGCTTCATCGGCTTTCTCGCAATCCCGCTGACGTGGTGGGTCCATGCACAGGAGGGTGCGGTCTCTTACGGCCAGCTTGGTAGGGACATTCTGGATGGAAACGTCAGCTGGTTTCTGTACACGCTGTTCCTTTGTTTTATGCTGGCCCTGCTTACGATCAAGATGCCGAATTGGCTGCGTTTCGTACTCGCCGCGATGGTATCGATTCTTACGCCAAATATCTATGGCCAGATCGTACTGAAGCTTCCGCATGAGTTTTGTTTTCTGGCGGCGGGGATGTGGGTTGGCGGTTCCATTCACCGGGTGCATGAACTAAAACCGGCGGTTGCAGCGATTGGATTCTGCATGCTGATGGCGGTGCAGGCGATGGTGATTCATCTGTACGGCGAGCCGGGGCCTTATCTATTTATTCCGCTGGGACTGCTGGGGACTGCAGCGCTGTTCCTGCTGGCACGAGCCCTGGAGCATAGCCGGACGGGAATGCTCCTTATCTGGACGGGGCAGGCGTCACTAGGAATTTTCCTGTTCAGTGCGTATCTCCAGGTAGGCGTTCGGGAAACGCTCGCGCGTGTGCTGCATACGCATGCCTTCTGGCCGCAAATCGTGCTGCCAACGCTGGCGGCTATCCTGATTCCAGCGATTATCTGGCACCGGCAGAAGCAGTGGAAGGTTGCGTGGCTCTTCCGCTGGCCCAACCGTTCCGCGGCGTAGAGGGCGTGGCGGCAGCTATTGCAGCTTCAGCTTTTTGAAGAGGCTCTCAGGGATGAGGCGGACGAGGAACATGATCGGCTGCCAGAACTTTGGGGTGTAGAGAGTGTCTTTGCGTTTCTCGATAGCTTCGAGAATCTGTGCGCCCACTTTGTCTGGATCAGCAAACTTGTCTTCAAACCGGGCGCCGGCGATCATGGGCGTGCGGACCGGGCCGGGTTTAATGGTCAGCACGGTTACGCCTTCGCGGTGGATGCGCTGGCGGAGGCCGCTGAAATAGGCCGTGAGGCCTGCTTTGCTGGCGCAGTAGGTGGTGTTTCTGCTGTAACCGCGCTCGCCGGCGACGGATGAGATGACGGCGAGGACACCGGCACGGCGAGAGACGAAATATTTCGCCAGCCAGATGCAGAGCGAGATGGTGGAGAGCAGATTGGTCTGCAGCAGAGCTTGCGCGGCAGCAAAATCATCGTCCATTTGGGGCGAGTTGCCCAGAACACCGTGCGCGAGGAGAGCGACATCGCAGCCTCCGAGGGAGTTAACCGCGTGGGTGAGCAGAGCTGCGTGCTGTGCGGTGTCGTCCAGATCGGCGATGGCGGTATCGACGAAGGAGGCCCCGCGTGCCTGAAGATCGGCAGCCAGGGAGGCTAGTTTCTCTGGATTGCGGGCGATCAGGAAGAGTTGTGCGCCCTGAGCTGCCAGCAGACGGCAGACCGGCACGGCCAGACCGGCGGTAGCACCGATAACCAGCACTTTACCGGACTGTATAGAACTGCTCATGAAGTGCTCCTTTGCTGTGTTCAGGCAAGATTCCGGGGGAAATTGACGGGGTTGCCTGCTATTCAGGTTAACGCAACCGGTCTGCATCTTCACGCCAAGTGCAAGTTTGGTTTGGTATACTCGGCTTTCGTCGTTACTCCCCCTTGAAGCCGCAACTGGAACTTTTTCAGGGAGTAATACGTCTATCGTGAAGTAAACCAACCTGTCAGCCCCCCTGCGGGCTGCACTCTGCAATTTCGAGCCCCTATGCCTTCTGAAGATTTGCGTCCTGACGAATTGCCTTTGGAGATGTCTAACCCGAAGGACGACGCCCCCGAATTGAAGCGCTCCTCACCCTCGCGTAAATGGATTGTTCTGCTCGTGCTACTCGCGGTGATTGGATTTGTCGCGTGGCGAGTTCACATGAGCCACAAGGAGACCGCCGAGGCGGCTGCAAAGGCGGCGGCTGCGAGCAACCGGCCCACGCCAGTGCTGGCGGCTGAAGTGCAGCAGCGGACGATGCCGATCTACTACACCGCGCTGGGCACAGTGACGGCGTACAACACGGTGACGATTAAATCACGCGTGGATGGGCAGCTGGTCAAGGTGAATTTTGTGGAAGGGCAGCATGTGCGCAAGGGCCAACTGCTGTTGCAGATCGATCCAGCACCGTACCAGGCAGCGCTGGCACAGGCACAGGGCCAGTATGCGAAGGATGAAGCTGCGGTAAAGAACGGTAACGCGCAGTCTGCACGCTACACCGCACTCTACCAGGCAGGCGTGGTCTCCAAGGAGAGCGAACAGGCACAGATCTCCACTGCAGGGCAGGCGGAAGGCGCGCTGAAAGCGGACCTGGCGGCGATCCAGGCGGCGAGGGTGAATCTGGCCTACACGCACATTGTGTCGCCGATTGATGGACAGATTGGCCTGCGGCAGGTGGATGTGGGCAACATTGTGCATGCATCGGACACAAACGGGCTGGTAGTTGTGACCCAGTTGCAGCCTATCTCCGTAATCTTTACGCTGCCGGAAGAGCAGTTGCCACCGGTACGCCAGCGGCTGGCGGCAGGGCAGAAGCTGATAGCCGATGCGTATGACCGCGGCAACGTGAATAAACTGGCTGGCGGCACGTTGCTTACCGTTGACAACCAGATCGACCCCACAACCGGCACGGACAAATTGAAGGCCATCTTCACCAATCAGGACCAGTCCCTGTTTCCCAACCAGTTTGTGAATATCCGCTTGATTCTGGAGCAGAGGCCAAACGTGCTGGTGATTCCGGCGGCGGCACTGCAGAATGCCAGCACGGGAAATTTTGTTTACGTGGTGAGCGACGACGGTAAAGGCAACACCGTTGTGAACGCACGACCGATTGTGACCACCGTGACAGAAGGCGCGCTGCTGCTGATTGACAGCGGGTTGCAGGCCGGTGAAAAAGTGGTAATCGACGGGCAGGAAAAGCTGCGCAATGGCAGCAAGGTCGTGATCAGCGGAGGCGCAGGCAACAGTGGTAGAGGCGCCAAGAGCAGCGCTGCTCCAGGACAGAAGCAATGAGCCCGTCCCGGCCATTTATTCTGCGGCCGGTAGCAACATCGCTGCTGATGGTAGCGATTCTGCTGGCGGGATTCGTCGCCTATAAACAACTGCCCGTTTCCGCGCTTCCGCAGGTCGACTACCCGACGATCCAGATCATTACGTTTTATCCTGGCGCAAGCCCGGATGTGATGGTGTCGTCTGTGACCGCACCGCTGGAACGCCAGCTTGGCCAGATACCGGGCCTGGCACAGATGACCTCCACCAGCTCCGGCGGCGGATCGGTGATCACGCTGCAGTTTTCACTCTCAGAGAGCATCGATATCGCCGAGCAGGATGTACAGGCGGCGATCAACGCTGCCTACACCTATCTGCCTAAAGACCTGCCGAATCCGCCAGTTTATAGCAAGGTGAACCCTGCCGACGCGCCCATCATGACTCTGGCGCTGACCTCTACCTCTCTGCCTCTGAGCCAGGTGGAGGATCTGGCAGACACCGTGCTGGCACAGAAGATCTCGCAGGTCTCCGGCGTGGGACTGGTCTCCATCAACGGCGGGCAGAAGCCGGCCGTTCGCGTGCAAGCCAACCCAACCGCGCTGGCCAGCTACAACATGAGCCTGGAAGATCTGCGCTCGGCACTGGGCGCGGCCAACGTGGACCAGGCCAAGGGCAGCTTAAATGGAACGCGGCAGGCCTACATCATCGGCGCCAACGACCAGTTACTCTCCAGCGTGGAATACCGCGACGTGATCATCGCTTACCGCAACGGCAACGCGGTGCGGCTGACGGATGTGGCCGATGTGATCGACGGCGCGGAGAACGTGAGCCAGGCTGCGTGGATGAACAGAACGCCAGCCATCATCCTGAACATTCAGCGGCAGCCCGGCGCCAACATTATTGGCGTGGTCAACAGTGTGCAGAAGTTGATCCCGCAGTTGCAGCAGACGCTGCCCTCGTCGGTCTCGCTCACCACGCTGACGGACCGTACTGTCACCATTCGAGCGTCGGTGAAGGATGTGCAGTTTGAGCTGCTGCTGACCATCGCGCTGGTGGTGATGGTTATCTTCCTGTTTTTGCGGACGCTGGCTGCCACTATCATTCCCGCTGTCGCGGTGCCGCTCTCCATCGTGGGCACATTCGGCGTGATGTACATGCTCGGCTATTCGCTGAATAACCTCTCGCTGATGGCGCTCACGATCTCCACGGGCTTCGTGGTGGACGATGCCATTGTGATGATCGAGAATATCGAGCGCTACCTGGAGATGGGCGATTCGCCGCTGGAGGCAGCGCTGAAGGGCTCGGAGCAGATCGGGTTCACCATCGTATCGCTGACGGTCTCGCTGATCGCAGTGCTGATCCCGTTGCTCTTCATGGGCGATATTGTGGGCCGGCTCTTCCGCGAGTTCGCGGTTACGCTTGCGGTCACCATCCTGGTGTCAGCCTTCGTCTCGCTGACGCTGACACCGATGATGTGCGCGAAGCTGCTGCGGCATAAGACGGAAGCAGAGAAGGGCTGGTTTTACCGCAAGACGGAAGATATCTTCAACAACATCATTGCGAAGTATGCGGTGGGCGTTCGCTGGGTGCTGAAGCATCAGCGCCTCACGCTGCTGGTCACCGTCGGCACGCTGGTCTTCACCGGCATCCTATTCTGGATCGTGCCCAAGGGCTTTTTCCCGGTGCAGGACACGGGCGTTCTGCTGGGAATTACCGAGGCGCCGCAGAGTATTTCTTTCTCCGCCATGTCTGCGCGCCAACAGCAACTGGCCGACATCATTCTGCAAGACCCGGATGTTGAGAGCCTTTCGTCGTTCATCGGCGTGGACGGAACCAATACCACGCTGAACAGCGGGCGCATCCAGATCAACCTGAAGGACCGCGATCACCGCAAGGACGACGCGACCGCCATCATGGCGCGACTACAACCGCAGGTGGCACAGATCAACGGCATTCAGTGCTTTCTGCAGCCGCTACAGGACCTGACCGTATCGGATCGCATGAGCCGCACGCAGTACCAATACTCCATTGAAGACGCCAATGGTCAGGAGCTATCCGACTGGACCGAGCGCATGGTGACCGAGTTCCGCAAGCTGCCGCAACTGCGCGATGTGGCCAGCGACCAGCAGAACCAAGGGCTCGACGCTCATCTCGTTATCGACCGCGACACTGCATCGCGGCTCGGCATCACGCCGCAGAACGTTGACGATACGCTGGATGATGCCTTTGGCCAGCGCCAGGTTTCCACCATCTTTACGCAATTGAACCAGTACCACGTGGTGCTGGAGGTGCAGCCGAAGTTCGCACGCAATCCCGACGCGCTGAATAATATTTACGTCGCCAGTTCTCAGGGGACACAGGTACCGCTGTCTGCTTTCACGCACTTTGAAACGCAGCCTACGTCGCTCGCCATCAATCACGAGGGCCAATTCCCTGCCGTCACGCTTTCCTTCAATACCGCGCCCGGCGTATCGCTGGGCCAGGCGGTGAAGGCCGTGAATGACAAGGTCAAGCAGATGAATCCGCCGGGCAGCCTGAACTCCAGCTTCCAGGGTTCCGCAGCATCGTTTGAGGCGTCGCTCGCCAACGAGCCGCTGCTTATTCTCGCCGCGCTGATTACCGTCTACATTGTGCTTGGCGTTCTGTACGAGAGCTACATTCACCCGATTACGATTCTGTCGTCGCTGCCTTCGGCCGGCGTGGGCGCCATTCTCGCGCTCTACATCACCAAGACCGATATGTCGGTGATTGCACTGATCGGCGTGATCCTGCTGATTGGTATCGTTAAGAAAAATGCCATCATGATGATCGATTTTGCGCTTGCCGCTGAACGCGAGCAGGGCAAGACGCCCGAAGAGGCGATCTACGAAGCCTGCCTGCTGCGCTTCCGGCCTATCATGATGACCACGATGGCCGCGCTGCTGGGCGCCGTTCCGCTGGCGCTGGGATCAGGCACGGGTTCCGAACTGCGCAGGCCGCTGGGCATCACCATTGTCGGCGGTCTGCTTATCTCCCAGGTGCTTACGCTCTTCACCACGCCCGTCGTCTACCTGTTCTTCGATCGCCTCGGGCGCAAGTATTTGCACACGGATGAGCAGCGGCATGATGTATCCACCTCCACAACACTCCCCGTGCAGGGCGACTAGGCGAGACGCTGATGGCCGATGAGATCCAATCCGGCAATGCGGCAGAGCCGAACGTAAGCCAGCCCGCAGACGCAACGCGCACCCCCCAGTCACTGGGGGAGGGTTTTCATATCTCTGCGCCGTTTATTCGCAGACCGGTTGCTACGTTTCTGCTGTCAATCGCAATTATCCTGGCGGGCGCTGTGGCATATAAGCTGCTGCCGGTGTCGTCGCTGCCGCAGGTTGAGTTTCCGGTCATCAGCGTTGGCGCAAGTTTGCCCGGCGCAGACCCGGAGACGGTAGCCTCTTCCATTGCGACACCGCTGGAGCGGCAGTTCGGCCGCATCGCCGGCGTCAACCAGATGACCTCAGTCTCCGGCATCGGCAGAACGGGCATCACGCTCCAATTCGATCTGGATCGCGACATCAATGGCGCAGCACGCGACGTGCAGGCGGCGATCAATGCGGCACGCAGTAATCTGCCCGCTAACCTGCCGGGCAATCCAACGTATCGCAAGAGCAATCCGTCGGACTCGCCGATCATGCTGCTCGCGCTCACATCGGATACGATCCCGGTTCCGCAGATGTATGACGCGGCGGACTCCATTCTGGCACAGAAGATCTCGCAGGTAGAGGGCGTGGGCCAGGTGTTTGTGACGGGTAGCGCAAAGCCCGCGGTGCGCATCGTTGCCAATCCGACGGTGCTGAATGCCTACGGCCTGGGGCTGGATACGCTGGCCAGTTCCATGGCCACGGTGAATGTGAACCGGGCAAAAGGATATTTGAGCAATGACTCGACGCGCTGGAGTATCAGCACAACCGATCAGCTTGGCGACTCCTCCACCTATAAGCCGCTGATCGTTGCGTACAGAAATGGCGCGCCGGTACGCGTGCAGGACGTGGCCGAGGTGGTGGACTCAGTAGAGGACATCAACACCGGCGGGTATGCGAACGGCAAGCCGGCCATCCTGCTGGTGATCTTCAAGAGCCCGGGAGCGAATGTAATTGACGCTGTGGACAAGGTGAATGAGCTGCTGCCAACACTACGCTCCTCCATCTCTCCAGCAGTGCATCTGGATGTGGTGGTAGACCGGACGGGCAGCATTCGCGCTTCGGTACGCGATGTAACCCGCACGCTGATCATCTCCATCATCCTGGTCATTCTGGTTGTGTTCCTGTTTCTGCGGGAGGTGCGCTCTACGCTGATACCCAGCGTGTCTGTGCCGCTCTCACTGCTGGGAACGTTTGGCGTGATGTATATGCTTGGCTACACGCTGGACAATCTCTCACTGATGGCGCTCACGATCTCTACCGGGTTCGTAGTGGATGACGCCATCGTGGTAATTGAAAATATCACGCGCCACCTGGAGGCAGGACTTTCGCCGTTTGACGCCGCGATGCTGGGGTCAAAAGAGATCGGGTTCACGGTGCTCTCAATGAGCACATCACTGATCGCAGTTTTTATACCAATCCTGCTGATGCCGGGCATTCTGGGCAGACTCTTCCGTGAGTTCGCCGTTACGCTCTCGGCCGCTATCGTAATCTCCCTGGCCGTTTCGCTGACTGCAACACCGATGCTGAGCGCGAAGTTTCTGGAGCCGTATAACAAGCGGAAGCATGGCCGCATCTATGACTTCGGGGAACGCTGCTTCAAGCGCATGCTGAGCGAGTATGAGCGCGGTCTGCGCTGGGTGATCCGCCACCAGACGACGGTGATGATCGCTACTTTTCTGACCGCCCTGTTCAGCGTCGGTTTGTACATCATCGTACCGAAGGGATTCTTTCCGCAGCAGGATATCGGGCGGCTGTCTGGCCAGGTGCGCGGGCAACAGGATGTGTCATTCACCGAAATGAAGCGGAAGCTGATTGATCTTTCCGCGATCGTGCAGAAGGATCCGGCAGTCGACGGCGTCATGGCCTTCCTTGGCGGTGGTCCGGGCGGCGGCGGAGCCAACCAGGCCGGCATGTTCGTTACGCTGAAGCCGCAGGACCAGAGGCCCAAGGGCGATACGGCTGAGGTTGTTATCAACCGGCTGCGGCCAAAGCTGAGTCATGAGCCCGGGGCCAATCTGTATCTGCAGGCAACTCAAGACCTGACCATCGGCGGACGGCAGAGCGCAGCACAGTTTCAGTTCACGCTCTCCACCGACAACCTGGACGATCTGAAGACCTGGGTGCCGCTGCTGACGGAGAAGCTGCAACAGCTGCCGGAGTTGCGCGACGTGCAGTCGGACATGCTGAACAATGGACTGCGCGAACAACTGGTGATCGATCGCGACACCGCTTCGCGGCTTGGGCTGACGCCGTCTGACATCGACAACGCACTGTACGACGCATTCGGCCAGCGGCAGATTTCGACGATCTACTCCACGCTGAACCAGTATCACGTAGTGATGGCGGTCAGCGATGATTTCCAGGCAAATCCCGATGTGCTGAACCATATCTATGTGCGCCATGGAAGTACCGGGACGACGGCCGCCAACTCTGCCAGCGCGGCCCCTACGGTGCTGGCGGCTAGTGCAGCCTCCACCGCAGGCACGAGCACCAGTACCACAAGCTCTACCGGAAGCACGACAACAACAAAGGCGGCCGTGCCGCTTTCCGTGGTTGCACATTTTGAACAGACGCGCAGCTCGCTGGCGGTGAACCACCAGGGACCGTTCCCCGCAGCTACAATTTCGTTCAACCTGGCTCCCGGCATGTCGCTTTCGCTGGCCACGGAAGTCATCAACAACGCGGAATCGCAGATGCATATGCCGGCGACGATTCACACCGGATTCCAAGGGACGGCACAGGCTTTCCAGCAGTCGATCTCTAGCTCGCTATGGCTGGTGCTGCTGGCAATCTTCACGGTGTACATCGTGCTGGGCATGTTGTATGAGAGCTTTATTCATCCGCTGACGATTCTTTCGACGCTGCCTTCGGCGGGCGTGGGTGCGCTGCTTGCGCTGCTGATGTGCAAGATCGAGTTGAGCGTGATAGCGATGATCGGGATACTGCTGCTGATCGGTATTGTGCAGAAGAATGCAATCATGATGGTCGACTTTGCATTGGTGGCGCAGCGCGAACAGGGCAAGAACGCAGAAGAGGCTATCTACGGAGCCTGCATGCTGCGCTTCCGGCCCATTATGATGACGACGATGGCCGCAATGCTGGGCGGACTGCCGCTGGCGCTCGGACACAGTGTGGGATCGGAGCTGCGCAGGCCGCTGGGCGTGACAATTGTGGGGGGGCTGATCGTCTCGCAGGCGATGACGTTGTTTACCACTCCGGTGGTGTATCTATTTTTCGACAAGGTGCACCACTACATTCGCCGGATGATGGGCAAGCCGGGAGAGGTGCCTATTGCGAATCGGCCACCACGGATCTCTCCGCCGCAGCCGGAGATGAGCGGCGACTAGCTCTCTGTAGGAGCCACAATCAGTGTTGTGGCCACACGATTTCGCCCTTCGTGTTTTGCCTTGTAAAGAGCATTATCTGCCGCAAGCAGCAGACTCTCAGGCATTCGTATCGTTCCTCCGATACGAGCAAGCGCGGTGGCAACACCGATACTTACGGTGATATATCCTCCACCTTCCGGATTTCCATCGTGAGAAAACCGAAGCCCCTCGACCGCAGCCCTGACTTTTTCCGCGACCTCAGCTGCTGCCTCCATATCGATATTGGGAAGAATGATCGCAATTTCCTCACCACCATAACGGGCGGCAATATCTGTAGATCGCACAGCTCCAGTCACCGCAGCGGCAACCGTGCGCAGACAGTCATCACCGACCTGGTGTCCATAATGGTCATTGAAGGATTTGAAGCGATCAATATCGAGCAGCAATAAAGATATCTGGGAGCCTTCGCGCAAGGTGCGCCTCCATTCACGCTCCAGGGCTTCGTCGAAGCAGCGGCGATTGGCGATGCCTGTCAGGCCATCGGTCATTGCAAGGGCCGCGAGTTTATCTTCTAAAAGCTTCCGCTGGGTGACGTCGCGCACAAGGACGACATACTCCTGCACCACTCCGGTGACGGAATCCCTGATCATCCGGGCGTTTCCCTCCACCCAGGCAAAAGATCCATCTTTTTTCAGCATCCGCATGGTGAGAGAGTCGCTCAAAACACCAGGAACGGCAGTGCGGAGGACGGCAGCGGCCACGAGAGGAAAATCTTCGGCGTAAACAAAATCGTCCACCAACCTGCCCATCATCTCCTCCGGCTTCCAACCCAGGAGCGTAAGCGAAGCAGGTGAAACATACGTCAGCACTCGATCTGCATTGGCGCGGCAGATGATATCGACGCTGTTTTCCGCGAGAAACTGAAAATTTATTTCATCCTCGTTCGCCATAATGTTCTCCCTCTTGCGCTTCAAGACTGCTCTACATCCTCTACCTATTTGCCTTAAATGAATACAGCGCAGCGAAATTATTCGCTGCGCTGCAGAATGCCGAAATCCCGTGACTAGGCGAGCGCCGGGATAGGTATGTTGGCTTCCTGGCCGGCGCCAGCGTCCGGGAAGTAGGCGTTGAGCACGTACTGCTGCACCATGCGATGGGTGTTGAAGAAGGTGCCGTTGATGGCGATGCAGGCCTGCTGCATACGGGCCCACTTCTCGGGATCGCGGTACATGGGAGCGATGGAGTGGCGGAGCTTCTCGTAGAGCGAATCGGCCTCGCCCACCTCGTCTTCGCAATCGTCGATAGCCCAGCCGGTGCCACCTTCGACGCAGCCTTCGATCCACCAGCCGTCGAGCACACTCAGGCTGGGGACGCCGTTCAATGCGGCTTTCATGCCGCTGGTGCCGGAGGCTTCGTACGGGCGGCGCGGAGTGTTCACCCAGACGTCAACGCCATTGGTAAGCAGCTTGCCGAGATCCCACTCGTAGTTTTCCAGGTAGATGATCTTCAGCGTGTCTGAGTTGATGCGGTGGGCAGCATCGAAGACTTCGCGGATGAGACCCTTGCCGGCGTTGTCCTGCGGGTGGGCTTTGCCAGCGTAGATGATCTGCAGGCCACCGGTGGCTTTGGCGATGGCGGCGAGGCGCTCGGGATCGTGGAAGAGCAGGCTGGCGCGCTTGTAGGTGGCAACACGGCGGGCAAAGCCGAGGGTAAGCACGTCTTCGCGGAGCTGGATGCCGGTGCGGCTGGTAATCTCTGCAATGAGCTTGCGCTTGCCGGTCTGGTGAACAGCCGAAATCTCCGCCGGTTCAATGCCGGTGACGGAACGGAAGTAACGGTTGTCTTCGCGCCAGTCCGGGATACGCTCGTCATAGAGTTTCTGAAAATCCTCTGAGAGCCAGGTGGCCGCGTGGACGCCGTTGGTGATGGCGTGGACGTGATATTCGGGGAACATGACCTGCGAGACTTTGCCGTGCTGCATGGCGACGCCGTTGACGTAGCGCGAGAAACGCAGGGCGATGTAGGTCATGTTGAGCAGGCCATTGTGCATGCAGCCGAAGTGCTCCAGCGCGCGGCCACGATCGGTGCCGAGGACCTGGTACATCTGGTCGGGACCGAACTGATCGTGACCGGCGGGTACAGGCGTGTGGGTGGTGAATATGCACTGGTTGCGGACGGACTGCACGTCTTCCTCGCTGGCCGAGGTGAGCGGCTCATTCTGCATGCGCTCTTCAAGCAGGCCGAGGGCGAGCAGCGAGGCGTGGCCTTCGTTCATGTGGAAGACCTGCGGCTTGTAGCCGAGGACGTCCAGCAGGTGGCCGCCACCGAGGCCGAGGACGGCCTCCTGACAAAGGCGATAGTAGGAGTCTCCGCCGTAGAGATGGTCGGTGAGACGGCGGTCCCAGGCGTCGTTCTGCTCCATGTCCGTGTCCAGCATGTAGACAGGGACGATGTGGCCGGTGGTGCCGACGACATCGAAGCGCCAGGCGCGAATCATGACCTCGCGCCCCTGTATGGTGATGGCTACGACCTGTTCGGCTGCGGGCAGAGTCTTTTCCGGGAACCAGGGGACGTCGCTCTCAGTCTGCTGGCCGGTGGCGTCGAGATGCTGCTGGAAGTATCCGGCGCGGTGGGCGAGGGTAACCGCCACGACCGGCAGGGCGAGGTCCGCCATGGAACGCAGGGTATCGCCTGCGAGCACGCCAAGGCCGCCCGAGTACGTGGGGATGTGGGGGGCGAGGGCTATTTCCATGGAAAAGTAGGCGATTTTCTGGCTACGCTGTGCGGGAAGATCAGATTCAGGGTGGAACGCCATTGGGGCCGGACCTTTCGGGTGATGCTAGTATCCGCATGCCGAGGCTCAACCCTTGAGCGCCGAAACCCAGGAAAAGAACATGTGGTTTACCGATATTACCAAATAGATAACGGTCAATAGAGTACAACTTTCAGGGCGGAAACACGTGAAAATAGCGCAAATCAAGGCTATATAAGCGTTTAGGCCTTAATTGCCGCCTGTAGACGGAACCATATTTGGTCCAACCACTGCAGATGTTCCGGCTTCATGAGCACGGAGCGGAGGCAGGTGACGGTGGGTTGGGAGGCGGTGGGCCAGGTGTCTGCCGGAAAGAAGCTGAGGGGAAGATCGGCCAGGGCGAGGTGCAGGCCATGTTCTGCGGCAGTACCGAAGATGCGGCGGGCGGCGGCGGACGAGGCGGCTACATCGGGCGCGCGGACGGCCCAGATGGCGATGTCAAGCTGGGGGGCGGCGGGGACGACGAAGTGGGGGTCGGCGGCGAGGCGGGCGTGAAGCTCGCGGGCGGCAGCGAGGCAGGCATCCAGATCGCGGGCGAATTCGCCGCCGCGGTCCATGGGGAGGAGCTGCTGCGTGGCCCAGAGGGCGACGGCGGAGGCACCGGGGCGGGAGCATTCGAGGCTGATCTCGCCGAGGTGGAGCTCGGCGGAGCTGAAGTAGGTGTACGGCGAGTCGTGCTTGTAGAAGCGGCCGACGGCGGGGTCGCGGAAGAGGATGCAGCCGCAGCCGTAGGGCTGGAGGCCGTGTTTATGCGGGTCGACGACGATGGAGTCGGCGTGGGCGATGCAGTCAAAGGCGCGGCGAGCAGCAGGGGCGAGGGTTTCGGCGAGGGTGAAGTAGCCGCCGTAGGCCGCGTCAACGTGGAGGCGGAAGCCGTATTGCTCACGCAGGGCGAGGATCTCATCGAGGGGATCTACCGCGCCGGTGGAGGTGGTACCGAGGGTGGCGACGACGGTGCCGACGTCTTCCTGGGCAAGGGCGGTGCGCAGAGCGGTGAGATCCATGGTGCCGTTGGGGGTGGCGGAGATGGAGGCAAAATCAATTCCGAGCACTTTGCAGATGCGGCTGTGGGTGTAGTGGGCCTGGGCGGAGGCGACGATCTTTTTGCCGGGATTGAGTTTACCTGCGATCCAGAGGGCTTCGAGATTGGCAAACGTGCCGCCGGAGGTGAGGTGGCCGAGGTGTTGGGGGAAGGCGAACATTTTGGCCAGGGCGGCGACGGCTTCGATCTCCATCTGGGAGCTGGCACGGCCGCCATCGAGCGCGTGGTTATTGGGGTTTAGCCACATGGCGAGGGCGTAGGCGGCGCGGGCTACGGGGTGCGGGGGCTTCAGCATTTGCCCGGCGTAGAGCGGGTGGAAGTAGGGATAGTTGCCGGTCAGGCGTGCGGCAACTCTGGACAAAACGACGTCCATGCGCGAGGTGTCTTCAGGGGTAACTGGAGGCAGCGCGGGGAGGTCGCTGAAACCCGCGTCGAGCTGGGCGAGGGCGATGGCGAGGGATTTGAGGGAGGCATCTTCCAGGACACGCATGGGTGGCTTCCAGTGGAACCAAGATCATCTTAATGCTATGCGCCCGTTCTTACTAGCCAAAGCTGGTGAAGTACTTGAAAAGCGATGGGTTAGGGGGTGCGGTGGGGCATTTTTGATCCGTGTGAGGTTATGCGCGTTTCACGGGTCCAAGACGGTGAACATGACGGACTGCGCGGTGCTCAACGGTAAGCAGCAGGATTTTGAGTGTGCACGGAAGGTGGATGCTATCGTGCTGCCTCGAAAACCCAGGTCTCAGAAGCGAGACCTGGGGCACCCGCTTTTGTGGTCTCCGATGTGAGCGGGGGTGGTACGAGCACCTGCTTCCCAGGTCTCAGAAGCGAGACCTGGGGCACCCGCTTTTGTGGTCTCCGATGTGAGCGGGGGTGGTACGAGCACCTGCATCCCAGGTCTCAGAAGCGAGACCTGGGGCACCCGCTTTTGTGGTCTCCGATGTGAGCGGGGATGGTACGAGCACCTGCTTCCCAGGCCTCAGAAGCGAGACCTGGGGCACCCAGAGTGATGGCGGTGATAGTTAGTGGGGGTAGGCCTCGACTACCTGGGATTGTTTCAGCTCGAAGTCGTGGAAGCGGCGTTCCAGTTCCATCTGCTGGCGGGCCTTCTCGCTTCCCTTCAGAAAGCCGGAACACTTGCTGGAGGATTCCTCGGAGCAGGCATCGACGAAACGGGTGAACTTGTCTGGTTTGGCCCAGAGGTCGGCACCGGGGAGGAAGCTGTGCTCGATGGAGGTGCGGGCGCTGCGCTTGAGGTCGAGGTAGGTGAAGCCGAAGTCGGTCACGGCGCGTTCGTACTCGTGGGTGATGTCGATGCGGGAGACGCCTTCGTCGTCTGTGGAGAGAGCGACGGGGACGCGGGCGGCGAGATAGATGGGCAGCGGATGATGGTCGCCGGTGACGCCGAGGATGACATCGTTGCTGGTGAGGTTGATCTCAACCATGATGTGTTTGGCGCGCATCTCCTTGAGCAGAGATTGCGGGTCGTGCTCGTACATGATGGACACGCCGTGACCGATGCGTTCTGCGTGACCAAGCTCGATGGCTTCGCGGATGTGGAACTTGAGGCCGTCGGGCGGGACCATCTCGTAGGCGAGTTCGCCGGCGTGCAGAGTGATGTGGACGTTGGGGTAGACGCTGTGGAGGTAGTCCAGCATGAGCATCTGCTGGTGGTATTGGTTCATGGAGACGTAGCCGTCCTCCGGCATGACAAAGTTGATGCCGACTACGCGGGGATCGACGCTGGCAACTTCAAAGCCGAGGAGGGTTTGGGCGAAGACCTGCTGGGGCGGGAATCCGCGGAGAACCTGGTAGATGTAGCGCACGGTTACGTTGCAGGCAGGCAGCGCCTGGGGGGTGCCGCAGTGCTCGCGCTGGTTGCGGGTGGCATCCATTGCGTCAAACTCGGCGCGGTTGGCGGCGATGGCCGCTTGCAGCCCCTTTGCCAGAACAGCATTGCGCATGGCGGGGAGATTGGGGTTCCAGCCGACGGCGTAGCCTGCTGCTGCGGCGGCGCCGAAGTCGGGCGTGTGCATGATCTCGAGATATTGCTCGTTCTGCGAGGCGGCGCGGGTGGCGACCTCATCGACCCATTCGCCGGCGTGCTTTGCGCCCAACGAGCCGAAGCGGGCGAAGGTGGAGAAGAACTGGTCGTGGCCGTCGGTGCCGGATTTGGGGACGAAGGTGCGCATGGAGTATGCGTCGACTGCGGCGTCGTAAAGCTTCTGGTTCCTGAGGGCGTCGGCTGCGGGCTGCTGGCCGGTGGCGCAGACGGGCTGCGCGGGAATGCTTTTGGTGAGGCCGGTGCTGGGCTTCACATCGAAGGTGACGGGATCGATGCAGAGATTGTCGGCGATGGCGTTTTGCAGGAATGTCTCGGCGTAGATGGCTCCGCTGAGGTGCATGTGCAGGTCGCCGCCCTTGGGCATCTCTTCGAGAAAGGCACGGAGCTTGAGCGGGTTGCCGGCGGCACGATCGAACATGAGCAGGGTGCGCTGCTCGTGTTCGCCGACGCGCATGCGATTCGAGTTGGGCCGGGGGAGAAGGAGGATTCCACCGACGGTGAGGATGCAGACGAAGAGGATGGCGACGCCTGCGGCGATGCGGCGGAGTTGCGTGGACGAGTCGATAGCGGGCTTAGTCATGATTTATGTGTGTCGCTTAGGATATCGCGGTCCGGGAGGAATGGACAGGATTCTTCGGTGGCGGGGATTTGTTGTCAAGGGGTGGAGAGTGGGGTGAGGCGCGGATTGGGTTGATTTTATTGGGTGAAATGCGTGTTGGGGGTGTGGCGTAGTTGGGTGGTGGGGTTGGTATTCTTAATGAGTGGGGGGTGAAGGCTGGGTTCCGTGCAGCGGAAGCTCTTTGGCGGTATGGGTGACGCGGGATGCGTCTGGATTCTCGCCCTTCGCTGCGCTCGAGGGTCAGAATGACTCGGAGAGAGTTTGGGGCGATGGGATAAGGGAGTGATCGCGCATTGCTAAAGACAACGGCCTTCATTGGGTTAGCGGTCGTGCAGCGATAAAGACAACTGCGGGGGTCCTTCGCTAAACGCTCAGGATGACGACGGTTGAGAGTGGTGGTGACGGGAGATATTCGTTCTGCTTCGAAAACCCAGGTCTCAGAATCGAGACCTGGGGCACCCAGATTCTTGGCGCGATTGGCTTATTCGCGGACGCGGACGTAGGCGTAGGGGCCGTCGGGGATTACGGCTACGGTGGCGTTGGGCGGGAGGCCCGCCAGCAGGCTGCGCACGGCGTCGTCTATGGTGCGGAAGCTTTGCAGGGCGAGGCTGCCGAGTTGCGCGGGGGAAATACCCGGCAGGTAGAAGAGGACGTGGTGCTTCAGCTCGACCAGAGCGAGTTTTTCAAGCTGCCACTGGTCAACCTGGACGGGTGTGTCTTTGATCTCGTCAAGAAAGCTCTGCGGGCTGCGGTAGGTGCTGAGTTTCTCGATGAACTCGGGCGAGCCGATGCCTTCGGAGCATTCGCTGGCGATCAGGATCTTGCCGCCGGGTTTTACGATGTGCTGGACGGCGGTGATTCCCTTCACTGTCTGGTAGAAGTTACTGTCAAGCGGATAGCCGGCGGCGCTGGTGATGGCGGCGTCTACGAAGTGGGGGAGGTATTCAATGGACCCGCTGCGGAGATGCGCGACGCCAGCGGCGTGGGCCTGCACGGGGTCGCCGGCGAAGATGCCGGAGATCTCGCGGCTCTGAGTGAGGGTGACGTCAAGCATGAAGTCATGCCGGGCCATGCGGGCTATCTCAAGCAGCTCGGCGTGGAGCGGGTTGTCGTCGATGGAGCCTTCGGTGGCGAGGGCTTCGCGCATGAAGCGAGGGGAGTGGATGACCTTGATGGTCTGCTGGGCGGCGAGGCCGGGCGCGATGAGCTTGCGGCCGCCGGAAAAGCCGAGCATGAGGTGCTGCTCAATGAAACCGAGGGTGATGTGGAGGTCAGCATTGAGAAAGGGGCGAGCGATGTGGACGGGCGTGCCGCGCTGGGTGTCGCCGATGTGGCGATGGTCTTTGGCGATCCTGGCATCGTGGTTGAAGATGGGATATTGCGACGCGATGGTGGGGCCGAGGATGGTATCAAGCTCGTCGGCGGTGGCTTCGCGATGGAGGCCGGTGGCGATGCAGATGGTGATGTCTTCCGCATGGAGCCCGGCGCGATGCAGACGGGCGAGCACGGGCGGAAGGGTGATGGAGTTGGGCGCGGGGCGGGTGATGTCGCAGACGGAGATGGCGGCGGTGCGCTTGCCG